>WALH01000067.1 GCA_015522935.1 DHVE2 group archaeon
AGTGTTAAATTTCTAATAAGTGGATACATGAGCACTTCAAATATTTATTTCCACACAGGGAAATACAAAAAGAGTATCGAATATGCTGAAAAAGCTTGGGATATTGCAAAGAAACATAAGAATTACTTTGATGCCGTTGATTCCTATTACTATATTGCCAGATCAAATTACTGGCTCAAGAAAACCGATGAATGCGTAAAGAATGCAAAAATTGCGCTGGATCATTACAGGAAATGGAATATTGAAGACAGGGCATCACATATTTACTCCCTTTTAGCAAGATGCGAAGGCCAAAATTTGCTTAAAGAAATGGAGAAAAAAGTAAAAATTTACAGTCCTATGGATGAATGCGAGATTCTTATGGCAAAAGCCGTTGTTTATGCTGGAAAACCAGAAGGAAAGAAATATTACAAAGAGAGCGTGGAAAAACTTAAAAAACTCAAAAAATTTGCGACTCTAACAACATTCCTCAAAGAGTATGGCACTATTGCTCACGATGATACTGCTATGAAAATGGCTAAAGAAGTGGAGAAAGATTTTGAATATTTGTGAAGGGAGAAAATATTTATCTCGATTGAACTATCCCCATATATGTTTCCGAATGATATACTTGCGGGAATGATTCTCGTAGTATCTTTAATTCTCACCATTGTGGGGCTTGTAGCGTACAGAAGATACAGAATGAGGGGGATAATCTTTTCCTCTGTGGCTTTTTTAATCTTTCTGTTTGAATCTCTGATTTATGTGTTTAACATATTCTTCAATTTACATTTGGATATCCTGTTCTGGACTCTATTGCTGAACCTCGTTATTCTATTTATTCTTTACTTCTCAATTTCCGTTAAAGGGTGAGGTGATGGGCGAGCTAACCACAAGGAGGAAGATATACGAGGAAATACTTCTCAACCCCGGACTTCATTTTAGAGAATTGCAGGCAAGGTTAAATATGCCAACAGGAGTGCTTGAATACAATCTTGGAGTTTTAGAAAGGGATGGAATAATAGTGTCAAAGATGGATGGTAGATACCGCCGCCTTTTTCCAAATACGGCGATGACAAGGGATGAAAGAAGAATTATGAGTCTACTTCGAAGCAAGATTGGAAGGCGCATAGTTATATTTCTGATAGAAAACGGAAAAACAAAACACGGAGATCTCGCTAAGAATCTGAATATCTCCCCCTCCACTCTTTCATACCACCTCTCCAAGCTGGTAAAAGGAGGGATAATAGAAAGAGAAATATCTGGCCGTGAAAGTTTCTATTTTGTTATTGATGAGAATCTTGTTGCAAGAGTTATCATAAAATATCGGCGATCTTTTCTTGACATCTTGGTAGATAATTTTGCGGAGTGGTATTTATCTCGATGATTTCAGTTCAAGAATTTCGTATAAATCAATTATTTCTCCATCTTTCCACAGTTTTCTATCTGCTTTCCTCTCGGCATTGAGCAGCAGGCTCTTATTTTTCTGTTTGAGCGGAATGACAAAATACTCCTCGTAATCTTTACCGTTGTAGAGCACAATTTTCACCTTATTCTCGCTTCTTTTTCCAGTTTTGGGGTCGAGGTACTCATACCTCACAAACTTTCCTGAATCAATTAAACTGCGAACCTCGATTTTGCCTTTCTTGGATTTTGTCAATACCTCCTCAGGATATTCAGGCATAATAAAATGAATTGTGTGCTGGTATTTCATCTTTTCTATGATTTAAGAAGAAACAATGGTGCAAAAACTTTAAATATTATTTCGCATTTGTGTAGTTGGTGATAAAAATGCCTGATGGAGATTGTACCGGACCACGATGGGGGAAACGTGGCAAAGGAAGAGCGAGAGGACAGATTTACAGTGAAAATTATGCCCCGAATGGAGTATTTGGAAGAATAGGTGGATTCTTTAGTGGTCGGAGAGAAAACGGTCAGAGAAGTTATTCTCAAAATAGATTTTATGATGATGGTAGAGGATATGGCCGTGGTAAAGGCAATGGAAAAGGCCATGGAAGGGGGAGAAAAGGAGGCTGGTAAATGCCCCGTTATAGAAACTACTCTCCATTTTTCTTTCGTAGAAATATTTCATTGTACTGGATAATTAACCTTCTCATAGACATAGGAATAATTGCAATTCTCATCCTCTTATTCTTCTTGGCGATGCCCTACGTAATTCTGCTCGCAATTCTTCTTGCTGGGAAGTATTTCATAAGAGGAACTTCGAGAGGATATTACGGAAGAAGATGGTATTAAAAAGGAGGTGATGAAAAATGTATGGATATTATGGATACTACCCCTACGGGCCTGGCTGGGGCCGTGGATGGGGTAGAGGAAGAGGTCGAGGTAGAGGATTTGGGTACGGAGCCACTCTTGGTTATTGCCCGTGGACAGGCATGCCGAGAGGATGGAGGTGGATGTACCCGTATGCCCCGTATGGAGTGCCATACGGAAATTATAGGGGATATGGATACTATCCCAGAGCGCCGTATTACCCCGGCTATACGCCACAAACAACAGGGTATTACCCAAATTATACCCCTCAGAGCATAGATGAAAAAACAGCTTTGGAGAATGAAGAAAGAATGCTTGAGGAAAGATTGAAAGATATCGAAAGAAGACTTAAAGAGTTAAAAGGTGAATAAAATGCGTATTGCAATAACCGCTGATGTACCTGATGAAAACTCGCCTGTTTCAGTGATATTTGGTCGGTGTCCTTATTATGCAATATACGATACATCCACAGATAGGCTGGAATTCATACCCAATCCCGGTGGAATGACAGCAAGAGGAGCTGGAGTTCAGGCTGGCCAATTTTTGATGGAGCAGGGAGTACAGATGGTAATAACGGGTGGAATTGTTGGACCAAATGCATCTATGGTTCTCGCACAGGCAGGTATACAGATGATAAACAGTTTCCATGGAAGCATAAGAGATGCAATTGAGGGAGTCAGAAAAGGAGAGCTTTCCCCAAGAACTGCACCTCAACCTTATCCACAATACGGGTACTACCCTCCACAGCCTCAATTGACAAAGGAAGATGAGATCAGAATGTTGGAGGAAGAAAAGACGAGTATCGAGGAAAGACTTAAGGAGATAAAGAAGAGGCTTGAAGAGTTGAAAGAATAAATGAAATCGATATCTTTTTATTTTTTTGTGTATAGAAGTGTTTATGCTTGGTGAGTTCAGAAAGAGGCTTGAAGAATACCAAGGCTCCCTCATAATTGGTGTTGCTGGGGATTCTGGAAGTGGAAAGAGTACATTCACAAAGAGCATAAGTAATTTACTTGGTAGAGATATGGTTTCATTCTTCTCCTTAGATGATTACCATACTGAAGATCGTGAGACAAGGAAGAAGACGGGGCACCTGCCTCTTGATCCAAAGATGAACGATTTAAAACTTGCCGCGGAACATATAAGAGAACTGCGGAGTGGAAAAGCAGTGATCAAGCCTGTTTACAATCACAAAACTGGAAAATTTGACCCTCCTGAAGTTTTCGAGCCGAAGAAGATAGTTATTGTTGAAGGTTTACACACCCTTTATGATGAGCTTCGCAAATATTTGGATCTCAAAATTTACGTTGATCCCTCACGAGAAATCAAATGGGCGTGGAAGATAAAGAGGGATGTTGAGAAAAGGGGATATGATGAGGGGGATGTATGGACTGAGATAAGGAAACGTGAGCCATATTACAAGCGCTACATAGATTTTCAGAAAATATACGCAGATGTTGTGATCCAAATAGATCAATCAAAATTCAGATTTGAAGATTCGTACCTTGTTGAGGTGCTCATGAAATCCTTGGATTTTCCATTGAGCGGGATAGATTTGCGTCTTTCTCTCTCATCGTTAATTAATTCCTCCCAGAGACCAATGGCCATGGCATATCGTGATGATTATTACTATGAGAAGAGAGTTTCACGCATATCATTTGATGGGTTTATTCCCAGAGAGGCGATAGAGGAATTGGAGAAAAGAATAATGGAATATACAGGCTTCGTGGAGAATTACATAATTGAAAGAAGTAATTACGTTAACGGAACACAAATTGCACAGCTTTTAGTGGCTTGGTACTTCGTGGAGATGATGAACAACATATTCAGGGAAATTGAATCTACTTCGACCTGAGGTACGATAAAATTTCTTTTCTTGCGTTATTTAATTCCTCCTCCAAGAGATCCGGTAATTCTCCGATTTTCTGTGATTTCTCACGGTCTGATAGGAACATCCCCTCACTCACCACATCCCTGAGTTTCACAGGTGGTAGAAGAGCAACTGGAAGTTTCATTCCCTCCTTTACCGTCTGCAGATTTGTCACAACGGTTATGACCTTACCCACATTCACATTGCATATTTTCAATTTTTCTGCATTGGGATGCTTCATCACACTTTCGATCTTGCCGACTCTTATGTCCACACCATAAGCAGGATCCGGGGGAAGTTTTATGCGGGAATCAAGGTTGTAAAGTATGTTCAGGCAGAATCGAATTCTGGAAATTTTCTCCTCGTCAAATCTCATATTTTTCAGTTCATTTACCCAGTTCTCTTTCCCAATATTCAAAAAGAGTTTTTCTGTCAAGCGCCTGATTTCCTCAATTATTGGAAGAATATCTTTGATTTCTCCAAAAGAGTATTTCAATTCCATAACCTTTGCACTCAAATCTTTCAAAACGTCGGATTTCTTCACATTTTTGAGATTCCCAATTAAATTCTGCAAATTCTGAACACATTTTTCGGCAATTAAAACCCGTGCATCTTTAGATGTATCCATAGTTGGGGAAAGAAGGAAATAAAATTAAAGATTACGGGCTCAGGGGTTTCACACCTAATTCCTTCGCTATGCCATTGATTTCATCAAACACTTTTTTGTATACTGGCACACCCTTCTTCAGGCGAGTTTCATAGGTTAAAAATCCCTTTTCACCATGCACCCATATTCTCTCGAATTTCGGATGTTTCTTTGCATTCTTCAGATCTTCAATCATTTTGCTCATTCTCTCTTTGAATTCGTCTAAAGGCATGAAGGCTTCAGGATTGATAGCCATGAAGAAATGGCCAACATTGCTGTTCGGTTCCTGTGTTTGTCCAACATATCTGCTCCATGCCGCACCTGTCAGTATTCCTCCGAGTACATCGACCATCACCGATAATCCATATCCTTTATGCCCTCCTAAAAGCTCTCCAAGCCCACCCAAAGGCAAGATTGCACCCCCTGAACTGAGAATTTCTGCTGGATCAGTTATTATCTCTCCTGTTTTAGTACTTATTGCCCACCCTTCCGGCACGGGCTTGCCCTTTCTCCGATACACTTCTATTTTTCCACTTGGCACAACACTTGTAGCCATATCCAAGAAGAAGGGATACTTACAGTTAGTAGGTGTAGCGAGGGATATAGGGTTAGTCCCAATGAACTTCTCCATTGCACCTGTATGCGCCACCAAGGGACGGGAGGTGGTGAGACTTATTCCGATTAAATTATCTTTCACCGCCATAAGAGCATAATAACCAGCTATACCATAGTGGTTGCTCCTTTTAACACCCACAATACCGAAGTAATTTTTCTTCGCCTTCTCGATGGCAAGATTCATGGCGTAATGGCCAATTACCTGTCCCAAGCCACCATCCCCATCCACAAGGGCGTGCACAGGACCCTCTTTTTCAATTTTTATGTTGGGTTTGATTTTAACTGCCCCGTTTTTTATGCCGTCTACATAACGCTTTAATCTCTGCACACCATGGCTCTCTATACCCCGCATATCCGCCATCACAAGATTATCTGCAACAATATACGCATCTTCCTTGGGCACGCCTAAAGATATGAAAATATCCTGCACAACGCGCATGAGTTCATCCTTTGATACACGAACATACTTCCTCTCATCTATTTTTACTTTTTCGAATTCCATAGAGGGGTAGCAAGAAAAAAGATAAAAATGTTTTCGGCAATTAATGAATATACAATCCCCCATTCACATCTATGTTTGCTCCTGTTATGTAGGATGCATCCTCAGAGAGAAGGAACGAAACAACTGACGCAATTTCCTCTGGCTTGGCGATTCTTCCCAGCGGGATTTCTTTCTCCCTTTTCTTTCTCTGCTCAAGAGTGTAATCTTTTATTATATCTGTGTCCACAGTACCCGGTGCAATGGCGTTTACCCTTATATTTGGGGCTAATTGAATTGCGAGTGAGCGCATTAAACCCAAAATCCCAGCTTTGGATGCACTATAAGCAATGGAGCTTTTAGAGCCCTTGAAGGCCAGCTGAGATGAAATGAAAACTATCGAGCCTTTTTTCATGCATTTCAGCGTTGCAAACACTGGATAGAACGAGCCGTAGAGATTTACCTTTATTGTTTCGTCCCAGTCCTCAAGGCTCATATGATATACATCCTTCCTTATGTATATACCTGCATTGAGAATTAGACCATGGATTTCGCCAAATTTTTTGCAGAAATTATCCGCCACGTTTTTCACCTCATCATATTTTGATACGTCTGCTCTATAAAGAACCGCAATTCCTCCTTCTCTGGCTATCTCACCAGCAACTTCCCTCGCACTTTTCTCCGATTTCCTGTATACTATGCCTATCCTGTACCCTTCCTTTCCAAGTCTGATAGCAATTGCTCTTCCAATCCCACGGGACCCTCCAGTAACAAGAACATTTTTCATAACTTGGCATAAGAATTATGAAAATTAAAGTTTACTGTAAATGGCATAATTCTTTTGGGGAATCTTATATATTCTCATCTCCATAACTTTATTTGGTAGGTTGCCATAAACCTAGATACACGCTGGATACGGAATTAAATGATGACGAAGTTCAGAACCTAAGCATTTTAGGGATTCCTCACTCCAAATAGTACGAAATTCTCCATTCAAAAGATTACGATAATGATAGTATTCCAGATGATAGAAGGAAATAACAAAACATCAGCACCAAAAACTTTTATTTGAAAAAACCTTTCGTCAGGTATGCGTGCATTGCTAATCGGTAGGTTTCAACCGTTTCACAACGGGCACATGGAAGTTGTGAAATATATTGTGTCGAGATACGATGCGGTGATAATAGGTATAGGAAGCGCTCAGTACTCGCATACCTTAGATGACCCCTTCACGGCTGGAGAGAGGCATCTCATGATTTCAAAGAGCTTAGAAGAGGAGGGAATACATAACTACTATCTCGTCCCGATAGAGGATTTACATCGAAATGCCATATGGGTCGCACATGTGGAAGCGATAGCACCACCATTTGATGTTATTTTCTCAAATAATCCCCTTACGAAGAGGTTGTTTTACGAGAGAGGGTACAAAATTGAAGAGCCTCCATTCTACGATCGTTCAAAGTATTCTGGTAAGGAAATTAGGAGGAGAATGATAAAGGGCGAACCCTGGGAGCATCTCGTGCCCAGAGGAGTTGCTGAAACGGTGAAGGAGATTGACGGCGTGGGCAGATTGAGGGCCCTTGCTCAGAGCGATTACGAATAAATGGACATTTGTGTCCAATAACTTTTTTATGGTTCACACAAATGCCCTCCCGGTGATTGATGATGAGAATCTGTATAGCCTCTGAGAATAATGGTGGTCTTGACGATTTGGTTGGTTCGGCATTCGGGAGATGTCCTGCCTTCACTGTGGTTGATATTGAGGATGGAGAGATAAAAAATGTCCGTGTGGTGCCCAATCACGGAGCAAGTGCTGCAGGAGGTGCAGGAGTACAGGCTGCACAGACAGTTATAGATGCCGGCTGTTCCACAATAATTTCAAGCTCCATTGGACCCAATTCAGGCGAAGTTTTCAGAATGGCTGGCGTGAGGATGATTGCCGCCCCGGGAATGAGGATAAGAGATGCTGTAGATAAATTCCTGCACAATGAATTACCCGAAATAAATCCCCAGGGAGGAATGGGGGGTGGTAGAGGAACGGGACGAGGTATGGGTCGAGGAAGAGGTATGGGTAGAGGTCGTGGAAGAGGAATGGGCGGATGGTGAGAAGGTGACGGGACATGAAAATCACTGTTACCGGTGGTAAAGGGGGAACTGGAAAAAGCACAGTAGCAACGAACCTCGCCTGGGCTCTCGCAAAAAAGCATAAAGTTGTGTTGGTGGATGCCGATGTCGAATGCCCTGACGATCACATGCTCCTTCGTGCAAATTTGAGCAATGAAGAAAATGTAACGCTTTTCAAACCAAAATTTGATTATCAGAAATGCACAGGATGCAGACTGTGCATAGAAAATTGCAATGAACATGCTCTTGTATCCTTTAAGGAAGGCTATCCCTTTCTTATGCCCACCCTTTGTTCTGGATGCCGCACATGTCAGTTAGTTTGCCCTGTGGAAGGCGCAATTTTAGATGATTACCGACTTGTGGGATTTACATACGAAGCTCAAATAAATGACAATCTTCAACTTGTCACAGGTTTGCTTGCGGAAGGAGAAGAAAGATCATATCCAACAGTCTTGGCTGCAAGGGAGAGGGCAATGAAAATAAATGCTGATCTGCATATATTCGATACCATGCCCGGTACTGGTAATCATGTGGCTGCAGCCATAGAGGAATCGAAGGTTGTTATAGCGGTATCCGAACCAACACCTCTTGGAATTCACGATTTGGAGATGATACTCAAACTTCTGAAAAAATTAAATTTGAAAGCATGGATTGTTATAAACCGCAGTGATTTGGGCGATGTTAAGGAGCATTACACACTAGCAGAAAAATATGGGGGTGAGATAATAGCAAAAATACCCATGAGCGAGGAAGTTCTGAAAAGCTATGTTTCCGGGATTCCAGTTGTTGAAAAGTATCCAAACAGTGAGGCGACAAGGATTTTCAATGATATAGCAAAGCGTGTGGAGGAGGTGATGTAAATGGAAATCGTCGTGGCAAGTGGAAAAGGAGGAGTTGGAAAAAGCACAATTACAGGATCGCTTATATCGTTATTAAGCAAGGATTACAGAATTGCATCCATTGATGCGGATGCTGAGGCGCCAAATCTTCATCTTATTTTCAATGTTAGGGAATGGGAGAAAGTGGAGGAATTCTCCGCTGCTAAAAGCGCAAAAATAAACGATAACTGCATAAACTGCGGTTTATGTGATAACGCCTGCATTTACAAGGCTATATACGAGAAGGATGGACGAAGATGGATTAAGGAATACCTCTGCGAGGGCTGCGCAGCGTGCAAGATGGTCTGCCCTGTGGATGCCATTGATATATTTGATACAATTTCAGGATGGCTTAAAATTGGAAAGACAAAATACGGGCCTCTGGTTTCAGCAGAATTGGATGTTGGAAAGCCTAACAGTGGAAAATTGGTTACGGAGGAGAAGAAAATTGCGAGAGAGTGGGTAAAGAATGGCGAAGCAGAGCATATAATAATTGACGCTGCCGCAGGGATAGGATGCCAGGTTATATCTTCGCTGAGCGGAGCGAATCTCGCCCTCTTGATTGCAGAACCAACACCATCGAGTTTAAGCGATCTTAAGAGAATTTATTCTCTTGCCAATCATTTTGGGATAGAATCAAAACTCATAATAAACAAGGACGGAATAAATCCAGATTTCAGGGGAATAGAGGACTTCGCCAAAGAAAACGATTTGGAGATAATAGCTCGTATTCCCTATGATTCTTCCGTACCAAAATCCCTATCCTCCATGATGCCCCTTGTTGAATTCTCGCCGGATTCTCCTGCTTCTAAGGAGATTAAAAATATAGCAAAAATAGTTGTGGGGTGGTTATGATGTATGAGAAAGATATAATCGTGTATCTGCTGAAAGAATGTAACGGGCTGCATCCCTACTACATATCGAGGATTGTAGCTCTGCTGGATATCGAATATCTCAAAGAAAAAGGAGAGAAATTAACCGAATTTGATTACAAAAAGATGCCCTACGGATTTTATAGCGAGAAGATTCCCGAGACCTTAAACGAATTACCTGTGGAGAAGGTGAAAAGCGAAGAAGGATCGTACTTGATTCTTAAGGATGATGTGCCCTTCAATCTTCCGGATGAGATTCGAGAGAAAATTGACAGTATACTGGATGAAATATGCGATCTGAGCGACGATGAAATAAACAGAAAGGTAGTGGAATCGCCCTATTACGAGAAACTGTGAATTCCGTGTCTTTGTGGTATGGCTAACTGCAATCATTACTGCAACCTTATTTTAATTGCTACATATGAGGATGCTGAACAGAAAGACAAAAATAGAAGGAGGTGATAGGTGACTGAAAAAGAGTAATGGCATCCTGATCATAGCTCTTTTCATAATAGGAACTGTTAAAAATTTTCCACATTATTTTGCACATCTCTCCAAACGAATGAAAAATTTAAATCCTAAAAGGCTATTGTCACTCATGCCAGCGAAAGAAGATATTTTAAAAATAGTGAAGGAGCGAGATATAAAGTATATCTACCTGCAGTTCATGGATATCTTAGGGCAAGTGAAAAGTGTGATGATCCCTTCCGCAATGTTAGAAAAGGCTTTGAGCGAGGGCATAGTTTTTGATGGTTCGAGCATAGTGGGGTATGCGACGATCGATGAGAGCGATATGCGAGCCATGCCAGACCCGGATACTTTCGAAATTGTGCCTGAGGGAAATAAAAGTGCGACAATAATATGCAATACGTACACATCAGATGGAAGAAGATTTGAAGGAGATCCGAGGTACGTTCTTCAAAAAATGCTGAAAAAAGCGGAGGAAAAGGGTTTCAGATTCTACACAGGTCCGGAATTCGAATTCTTCCTCCTGAAAATGAAGGATGAAAAACCAATTTTAGAGCCGAATGATCAGGCGGGTTACTTCGATTACGGACCCATAGATCAGGGGGAGAAGGTGAGGAGCGAGATAATCGGGATATTCTCCGAACTTAATTACAATCCCGAGGCTGCTCATCATGAAGTTTCTCCAGGGCAGCATGAAATAGATTTACGGTATGATTACGCTCTTAAAATTGCCGACAGAATTCTTACTCTAAAAGCTATGATTAAGAGAGTTGCAATGAAGCATGGCCTGTACGCAACCTTCATGCCCAAACCATTTTACGGAATAAACGGCACGGGTATGCACGTGCATCAGAGTTTACTCAGCGTGGATGGGGAAGAAAATTTATTTTACGATTCCAATGGTGAATGGGAACTGAGCGATGTTGCCTTGCATTACATTGCGGGGCTTCTCTATCATGCCAACGAGACAACGGCCATACTCAACTCCTGGGTGAATTCATACAAGCGCTTAGTTCCAGGATACGAAGCACCAGTGTACATCTCTTGGGCAAACCTGAACAGAAGTGCTTTGATACGTGTTCCTGCGGGCAGAGGGATGAAAACCAGAATTGAGTTAAGAAATCCTGACCCAGCTGGAAATCCATATCTTCAGTTCACAGTTATGCTTGCTGCAGGACTTGATGGAATAGATAAAAAAATTGAGCCTCCAGAGCCAATAGAATTGAATATCTATGCACTAACCGAGGAAAAGAGAAAGGAAATGGGCATAAAGAACCTGCCGGAGAGTCTGGGAGAAGCATTGCATCATTTCTCCAGAAGTGAACTCATGAGGGAGGCACTGGGAGGACACATATTCAACCATTTCATATATGTGAAGAGGAGGGAATGGAACGAGTACAGAGCACAGGTCACACCATGGGAGATAGAGAAATTTTTGCCAATTCTGTGAAAACAATTAATTATTTTCTCACCTTTTACCGTCTATGAATGAAAATGAAATTCGCAAAATATTGAGGCAATATTATGAGGAAGACCTGCATTATGACTCAGGCCGTATTTTAGGTTCAATGTACACTCAAATTCCCAAGATTTCTCTTGAAATATTCACACTGTTTCATGAGGCAAATCTTGGAAATCCTGCCCTTTATCTCGGAACACAGAAAATAGAACGCAAAGTGGTGAAATTCCTGCTCAAATTAACATCAGGCTCTGAGAATTTTTACGGACATGTGCTTAGTGGGGGAACAGAGGCAAATATAACTGCTCTCTGGGCTGCGAGAAATGCAGGGTTCAGAAGAATCCTTACAACACAGGAAGCTCATTTCTCCTTGAGAAAAGCGGCAGATCTCCTTAAAGTGCCTATAAAATTCGTAAGATCCAACGGGCACAGAATGAGTGTAGTAGACCTGAGAAGAGAGATAAAGGATGGAGATATTGTTGTGGCAAACGCCGGCAACACACAGTTCGGATTTGTGGACCCGATAGAGGAAATTGGGGGAATATGCTCTATGAATCGCTGTTATCTACACGTTGATGCGGCTTTCGGTGGATTTGTAATTCCATTTCTGAACGAAATTTATGAGAAAAAAATAAAATTTGGATTTGAAATCCCTGAGGTGATGAGTGTTACGATTGATCCCCATAAAATGGGTCTTGCCCCATATCCTGCAGGTGGCCTAGTTGCACGAGAGAACATTTTCAAGAGTATAGAGGTCCCTGCACCTTACCTGACATCTGGCAAAAGCGATAATCTTTTAGGCACGAGGCAAAGTGGAAGTGTTGCCGCGGCATACGCTTCCATTCTTTATTTTGGATGGAAAGGGTATAGAAGACTTGTGAGAGAGTGCATGGAGAACACCTTTTATTTAGTGGAAAGAGCGAGAGAGATGAAGTTTGATGTTCCTTATGAACCGGAGATGAACATAGTCAACATAAAAGTGAAAAATCCAATTGCTGTAAGAGATGGACTCCTAAAATTAGGATGGAGTGTATCTGCGAGCGAAGAATTTGGCACAATAAGAATAGTCGTCATGCCCCACGTGAAAAAAGAGATCATCGAGGAATTTCTGAAAACTCTCAAAAAATTAGGGGATTAATGATACCCGTATTTTTCCCACCATGCATTCACGTCATCTTGCAATTTTTTCACTAGATCAGGATTCTTTAGCAAATGTCTGAACCTTCCCTGCATCTTCAGATATTCTTCCACAGGCTTGAATTTCTTGGGATGATAGGTTATGCGCATATTTTCAATATCCCCGTCTATTATCTCGTAGAGAGGGAATAACCCTGTGTCAGCAGCGAGACGAAGAATTTCAATTGTCTTGCTGGGATCATGTCTCCATCCAGTTGTGCACGAGGATAGAACATGCAGAAATCTTGGGCCCTCATAACTCAAAGCCTTCTGAACCTTCTTTTTAAAATCTTGAAAGATTGCGGGATTTGCCGTTGCAACATATTTTGCGTTGTGAGCAGCAATGATCCTTGCTATGGGCTTCTTAGGCCTTAACTTGCCTATTGGATTTGCCTTGCCAACCTTGCTTGTTGTAGTCCACGCACCCCAAGGTGTAGCACTAGATCTTTGAATTCCGGTGTTCATATACGCTTCGTTGTCGTAAAGAACATATAGGACATTATGTCCACGCTCAACCATACCGCTCAATGCCTGTAATCCAATATCCACCGTACCACCATCACCACCGAAAACGATTACATTTGCTTTCTCTCCTGTTGCTCTCAGTGCAGCTTCCACTCCACTAGCTGCGGCGGCGGAGTTTTCGAATGCAACGTGTAACCAAGGTATCCGCCAAGATGTGTGGGGATATGCGGTTGTGGCAACTTCCAAACATCCAGTGGCATTTACAACTATTGTGTTTGGTCCAGATAATTTAAGAACCCACTTTACAATTATAGGGGCAGCACAGCCAGCGCACATTCCATGGCCCGGTGCAAAGAATTCCATATCTTCATAATTTTCTGTCATAGTGATCCCTCCACTTTTAGCACGGCTTCCTTATTTACATCCACCCAGTTCACCTCATCCACTTTCTCACCTTTTAGCGATCTTTCAGCAGTTTCCAGCACTGCTTCAAATGTCTTGAAGGTTATGTCTCTCCCTCCTAGGCCAACTATGAAGTCAAGTATTTTCGGCGATTTGCTCTCATTTACAAAATTCGCACCCATCTCTGCGTAAACAGCACCTCCAAATCCAAAGGATATATTCCGCTCCATAACAGCCACAACAGGCACATCTTTTAATATGGAGAGAAGTTCCTCCTTGGGGAATGGCCTGAACACAGTTAATTTTACAAGTCCAATTTTCTTACCTTTCTCACGCATTTTCTTAACAAATTCCCTAGCTGTTCCACTCATTGAACCCATCGTGACTATTGCAATATTTGCATCTTCCATAAATTCAGCAGAAACCTTGGAATATTTCCTATCAAACTTATTGGCAAATTTCTCAAATACCTCATCTATAACCTTCTTGGCGTGCTCCATGGCAACCCACTGCCCAAACTTGAACTCCATATAGTGCTGTGGGAATCCAAATGAACCAAGAGTTGCAGGTTTCTTAGGATCAAGAGTAACATAATGGGGCACAAATTCACCTAAGAAATCATCCACATCTTTTTGTTCAGGCATTTCAACGGGTTCAACGGTATGAGTGAGAACAAAAGCATCTATCCCTATCATTGCAGGAAGGAGAATGCGTTCATCCTCTGCAATCTTGAATGCCATTAATCCCAGATCGAGGCCCTCCTGATTGCTCTCCGCATAGAATTGCATCCATCCTGTATCTCTTTGAGCCATCATATCCTGATGGTCACACCATATATTTATGGGTGCGCTTAACGCCCTGTTACCAATTCCCATCACTATTGGAAGACGCATTCCACTTGCAATAAAAAGAACTTCATGCATTAAAGCAAGGCCTTGAGAAGCAGTTGCCGTGCCTACACGAACTCCCTTAGAACTCGCCCCTATAGCTGCGGAAATTGCACTATGCTCACTCTCCACAGGTACGAACTGGGCATCCATTTCTCCGTTGGCTATAAATTCGCTTATCTTTTCCGGAACGAGGGTAGATGGGGTTATTGGATAAGCAGGTATTACCTTCACCTTCGCAAGTTTAAAGGCGTACGCTATGGATTCGTTACCACGTATCATCACCTTCATTTTATCTCTCCTCCTTTACAAAATCTATTGCGTTCACAGGACATTCATTATAACATATTCCACAGCCTTTACAGTAATCATAATCAATCTCTGGCACTGGCAGTCTCTTTATTGGCTCTTTTGGTGCAGGTGTGTTCTTCTTAACGTCTTCATCCTTTATTTTCAATATTGCAGGCTCTGGGCAGAACTGCCAGCAGATCATGCATCTTATGCATTTTTCGTAGTTTATTACAGGCTTAAACACTCTCCACGAACCTGTTTTATTCTCTGTTGAATTACCCGGATAGGGAATTACGCCACCTCTTGTATATACAATTTCCATATTTACCACCTCAAAATTGTTTGCTCATACGCATCTTTCGCTGCAAGGGCATTTTCCTCCCTCTTTGCAGGAGCGTTTTCTCTTATGGCCTCAACAACATACTCTATCTTCACATTTCCGATAACCTTGGAGTACGCTCCCAAAATTGCAGTGTTCACTATCGGCGCAGCCTGAGAACCCAGTTTGTGTTTCAGAGCGATTTCAGTAGCATTGACTGTGGCAATCTTGTAGCCTGAAAATTCAAAATCTTCTGGTTTTTTAGAGGTGTTAATCACTATTATTCCTCCTTCTTTCAGTCCACTTGTAACGTCCACAACCGCCATAAGTGTAGGATCAAGCACAATAACCGCATCAGGACTGTAGACATTCATCCTCAAATCTATTTTTTTTGTATCTATCCTTGTAAAAGCCTGAACAGGCGCACCTCTTCTCTCCACACCAAAGAATGGAAATGCCTGCGCGTAGAATCCCTGTTTCACAGCTGCTATCGCAAGAATATTGGCCGCTGTAACAGCTCCTTGACCTCCTCTACCATGGAACCTAACTTCGTACATGGCAATGGGTATGTCGTGCATAACTTAAAAGTTACTGTATTTCGATAATCAATAACGAAAAGCGGATTTTAATTGTGGGTAAGATTTATATGTTAGTTCCAATTACGGTGCTGTAGGTGTATATATGAAACGCAGTTCCCGTGACTGGAAAAAAAGAGGAAAAATGCGATGGAAATGGAGAAAGAAGAGGATGCGTAGATTAATGAGGCAGAGAAGAGCCAATAAGAGGTAAATTAACTTATTATCCTAAATCTGTCTCCATTCCAAGGAGAGTTTTCAATGAGTATATAAATTCGTTTATAAGCTCGATGCTTATTATTTTATCCTTCTTTCCTTCTACCATGTCATTGGCTAGTTCAAGCATTCTTTCTAAAATTTCTTTATCTTTTGTATAATGGCTGGCAAGAAACACCCCATAGAAAAGTAACGGTTCTTTATCCGAGTTCAAAAGAGTGAGTAATCTATCTCTAAATTTATTTCTACCCTCTTCATGCTCTAAATAAAAAGATGTTAAATCAAGATGGAGAAAGCCTTTTTCCATCATTATCTTATCCATTATATTCCGTCCTCTATTATAATATTTTTCAACATACTCCAGCGCCCTCTCACTGGGATAATCGTAGGGGTTGGCAGTTTGGTATATCGCTTTTATATAGTATTCTTCCTCATAGATATCATTCTCTAAAATATATAACAGGGCCAAATCTGCATGCACAGTTGGATAAC
>WALH01000068.1 GCA_015522935.1 DHVE2 group archaeon
ATTCTTGAACATTTAAAGGATGAAATGTGGCATAGTTTTTATAATATTCAAAGAAAATGTGGGATAAACTACACAATGCTCAAAAAGCATATTTATTTTTTGGAGAAATTGGGACTCGTTGAAACTATGAAAATCGAGCCTGAAAAATCTGTAACGGGAAAAGGAAGTTACAGAGTCAGAATAACAGATAGAGGAATAGATTTTCTACGCATCATCAAATGAAGATGGTGACAAAAATATTAATATGCGAAGAGCCATTATTTGGGCTGTGATGGGTATTGGATGAGAAAAGAAAGAAAATAGAAGAAATAAAGGAAGATATTCGAAGATGGCATAGGGAAGGTTTCGATTTAGAGCCTATTTATTCGGCATTAAAAGAGAAAGATGTGAAAAAATTTCTCCAACTTTATGAAAAATACAAAAGGCTTATCCCAAAGATGAGAAGATTTCAAGGCATATTGAAAAACTCAGAGTTTGAGATGATGAAGGAAATAAGAATGGCTTTGAGAAATCCTGAACTTTTTGAATCTATGGAGAGCGAAATAATGGATATTATTAAAAAAAGAGATAGCGAGAAAGAAAGTGAGGAGAGTGTTATAGATCTCATCACAGGACTATCAGCAGAAAGAATAAAAATTGGTCTCAATCCATCTTACACCTTTAAAAATTATTTAGTTTATGAGGGAAATAATCTTGCATATAAAGCAGCCCAGAAAATTATTGAATCTCCGGGGAGTATTAATCCACTCATAATTGTTGGGGATACAGGTACAGGAAAAACTCATCTTTTGAATGCGATAGGTAATGAATACTTAAAAAGGGGGAGAAAAGTAATCTATCGCAATGCTGAGGAAATTCTACTGAATAAAGAGGTGGATTTTAGTGCGGATGTTATGATTATTGATGATTTCAATATTCTTTTAGAGAATGAGAGCATTCACCCTCTACTCAATCTGATTATGGATAGCTATACCTATGAGAAAAAGCAACTGATTGTATCCTCTTCGATGAACCTTAAATACTATGTTCTGGAGCAGTCACTTCGTGCGAAGATTGAAGGAGGAATAACAGTAGCATTAAACCCTCCTGACGAAAAAACGAGAGTTGAGATACTGAGGATAAAAGTGAAAGAGATGAATGTGGATATAGAAGAAGACATTTTTCAGTATCTTGCAAGAAATATAGGAAATCTGAATACTTTAGTATCATCGCTTAAAAAGCTCATAGCCTTCTCAAAAATAATGGGTGAGAAACCAACAATATCTATGGCTGCAGAGCTTATAAAAGGAAAAATAAGTCTGCAATCTGGGTCTTCTTATTTGGTGGAAGAAGAGAAAATATATCGTTCCATATCTCATCTAAAGGAATTGCTCCGCAGAGGATATAAAGGGATTGTGATCACAAGGAGTAATCCTCGAAGGTTCAAAAGTGTTTATGATGTATCTGCAGATATATACTGGCTTACAGATCACAAAACGGAGTTACCATCAATATCCCCAATTTTGGAGAACATAAACTATTTTCTAGAACGCTACATAAAAGGCAAAACAGTGATACTTATAGATGGTGTGGACTTTCTCATAAGCAAAAATTCTCCAGAGGCCGTTATTCAGTTTATAAGGCACTTGGTAGATGTTATATCTGAAAATAAATCCATTCTAATAGTATCTTTGAATCCCAAAACTATAGAAGAGAGATACCTCAAAATTATGGAACGTGAGTTGGAGCTTGCTTAGGTTAAGGTCTTTATCTTTTCCGCAAGTTTCACCGCTTCACTGTAACTTCCCGTCCTTATCATCACATATCCAAGATTGAGAAGAGCGTCATCATAATTCGGATCTATTTTTAGGGCCTTCTTGTAACATTCAACGGCTTTTTCATAATCCCCTATCCTCGCGTAAACATTGCCCATGTTATTCCATGCATATTTATATTTTGGATCCATATCAACAATATTCTTGAATATTTCTAATGCCATGCTATCATTTCCCGCTCTGGCATAGGCCAATCCCAGTGTGTTCAGTGCAAGTTTATCATGGGGCTTTATTTCAAGGGATTTACTTAGAAGATAAATAGCCTCATGGTATCTTTTCTCCATGAATGCCTCCAAACCTTCAGAATAGAAATCTTCCACTTTTTTTACCTTCTCAACCCCTATAAGAGATATATCCCTGTATCTTTGGTACATGTGCATAACAAAGCCGAAACAAAGAGCAATGACAATTCCAGAAATGAAATTTGGAAAAATTATAAATAGTAGTGAATAAGATGCAATTGCGATCCAGTAATTTACACTATACCGATAGTGCAGGTACAATAAAAATAGGGAAAAAATGGTTATCGCATAGATTGTATAGGAAGGATAAATAAAGACAGCTACAGGTACCAAGCTTAACAGTCCCAGTAAATGAGAACGCAGATTTACATTATTTCTTGATGTGTATATTTCCATTACACTCATAACAGAAAGAATAGCCATAAGAAAGCTTGTACTAATATAAAGAATTCTCATCTCCGTCCCATAGAGAAAGCCAATAGACAGAAGATACAGAAAAGATGCAAAAAACGGTGAGAAAGATACAATATCCTGTCGACTACCAAAATCAGAAAAAAGGGTATTTATTCTGTTTACAAATCCTGTTTTTGGTTTCTCTAAATGTTTTGTTTTTCCCTGTATCGTTTCTTCCTTCACAGGCATTTTTTCAGATATATTAGGCTTAAAACCTTCAACACTTTTACTTATTTCTTCAAGCTCTGCAGGACCAATTTGCTCCTCTTCTGGTTGAACAGACGTAAGTATGTCATTAAGTGCACCTTCATCTATTACCTGCTCTTTAGGTATCTCAGGAGTTTCTGCCACAACATTTTCAATTTCTTTGAGCTCTTCAACCCCTATCTCTTCTGTCTCTTCAGATTCTTTAACCTCTTCAACAGCCATCTCCTCCGGCATCGCAGGCATAACCATGTTTTTAAGTTCTGATAGAGATATTCCCTCCTCTTCTTCCTCTTTTTTCTCTTCTAATGGAGTACCGCATACTGGGCAGACTTTAGCAGATGGAGAAACAAATGCCCCACAATTTGGACATACCCTCAACTTTTCGCTGAGATCAATTTCCTCTTCCACCGGTTTTGTCTCAACCTTTGGGACAGGCGCACCACAGACAGGACAGGTATCTCTATTCACCACTATGGCCCCGCAGTTTGGGCATATTCTTATATCCACATTTTCATCCTCTTCCACCTTCTCGGAGGGTAGCTCGGATATTCCGAAAACTCTTTTCAGCACTTCGGCGGGATCTTCAAGAGGTTTTGGTTCTTCCAGCTGTACATTTCTCAAATCTGCACCACAGACAGGACATGTGGTTGAGCCCTTCGGTATAAGAGCTCCACAGAATGGGCATATTACTTTGTTAAACAGATTATCCTCCTCTCTTTTACTCTTTTGTTTCTTTTCATTTTCTTTTCTTATTTTTTCAAATTCACTCACAGGCGTTCCACATTTAGGGCAACGATCCGCTCCAAGAGGCACAATGGCACCACAAACCGGGCATATTTGTACAAATTCCTCCTCCCCTGCGTATTTTTCTGCCTCTTTTTTTATTTTTTTAGCTAACTCTTTTCCTATCATATTAACTCCTGCCAGTTCGTCTTCATCACTTTTTGCTATACTTTTCAAATCTTTAAATCCTGCCCTGTACAATTCTTCAGCCCTTTTCTTACCTACACCGGTTAGCTGCATAAGAGTCTCTATAGCTTCCTCATATTCCGGTGACTCATTTTCAGCTTCAGAACATTTTTCATCGTCATCCTCTTTGGAGCAGTTTGGATGTTTCACAGATTATGTATCCCGTTCCGAGTATTTATATGTTTTGTCACATCTTTGTTTTTATCACTACACTCCACAATCTTTTTATTGTCTTTTCACATTGCAGTGAATATGTATCCGGACGTGCAAAGTCTCGTTCCGAAGGAAAAGTTCAAAATATCCCGTGTTGGAGTTAGAAATGTTGTCAAGCCCATACAGGTAATACGAGACGGCCTTAATGTAACCCTCGTTACCAAGATAGATATCTTTGTGGATTTGCCACCCTCCAAAAAAGGTTCGGACATGTCAAGAAATGTAGAGGTCATATCCGAAATAGTAGAAGAAAGCATACGCAAACCCTGTACAGGTATAGAAAATTTAGCATTGAGAATTGCAAAGATGGTTAAAGAAAAACATGAGTACGCAAAGCATGCAGAAGTGAATTTAAGTGCAGATTACTTTCTTAGAAAGAAGAACCCTGGTGGAAGAACAAGCATAGAAAAGTACAAGCTCTTGGGAAGCGCAATAATAAATAGTAAAGAAATTCGCAAGATGGTGGGTGTGGAGGTCACAGGTATGACCGCATGCCCGTGCGCTATGGAAACTGTGCGTGCCATATTAAAAGAGAAGTATGGTGATGATATAATTGACAGAATTCCCGTGCCAACGCACAATCAGAGAAATATCGCAACACTCATGATAGAAGTTCCCGAGGGTTATGAAATAGAAGCGAATGATTTGATTGATATTGTAGAACAATCTTTTTCTTCACCCACTTATGAGATACTCAAGCGCAGAGAAGAGGGAGAACTCGTTCTCGCAGCCCATGAAAATCCAAAATTCGTGGAGGATGTGGTTCGCGAAATATTGAAAAGAGTCGTTGATAAGTATGTGAATCTTCCCGGTAATTCAATGGTTATAGCCCGCAGTGAGAGCGAAGAAAGCATTCACAAACACAACGCTTTTGCGGAGAGAATAACAACTATGGAGGAGTTGAGAAAATGATTGGTATAATAGGCGGAAGCGGCTTGTATGAAGGATTATCTTCGATAAAATCCAAAGAAAAATACGTGCGTACAAGGTTTGGGGATATAAAAGTGTTAGAAGGAGATGATTTCATATTTGTATCCAGACATGGAAATCCTCCTGTTCCCCCACACATGGTTAAGTACCATGCAAATATGGACGTTTTCAACATCATGAAGATAAAATATGTTATTGCCATAAGTTCTGTAGGTTCCCTCCGTGATAAAATCAAACCCGGAACAATAATCGTACCTGAGGATCTTCTTGATTTCACGGGAAGGGTATGGACGTATCACAATGAAAGCCCCATTCATGTGAATCTCTACGAACCTTTCTGCCCGAAAATAAGGAGAATTTTGAAGAATATGAACTTAAAAATTGGGGGGACATACGCCACAACAAAAGGCCCGCAGTTCGAAACAAGGGCTGAGAAAAAGATGCTTATAACTATGGGCGCGGATGTTGTAGGTATGACAGTGGCTCCGGAGGCAAGACTGGCTAGGGAATTAGGAATATGCTATCAGCCCATCTGTCCTGTCGTGAATTACGTGGATGAAAAAACGACTCATCAAAACACGATTGATATGGTTAAAAAAATGGAAGATAATCTTGCTAAAATAGTTATGAACTTAATTAATTCCAACTTTCACAGAGAATGAAAATGAATCGCCCATTAAATCGCGTAGCCTGATGACCTTCGCATTCGGTA
Organism: DHVE2 group archaeon; assembly: GCA_015522935.1. Classification (GTDB taxonomy): domain Archaea; phylum Thermoplasmatota; class Thermoplasmata; order Thermoplasmatales; family Aciduliprofundaceae; genus S014-50. The sequence continues at coordinate 5,541 of WALH01000068.1, forward strand.
ACCTTTTTCTCAATCCGCTTATATGGCCATCACCTACAAATGCAACAACTTTCCCCTCATTTTCCAATTTTCGAAAGTTCTCCGCCATTCTCTCCTCACGAATATCAAAAAGTGCTCTGGATAATCCGGGATATTTTCTGCGCATATAAGCTATATACTCATCTTCTCTGTCAACTATTTTTTCCACCTCTTCACGACTCACTTTTTTACCGAAAAAAGGGGCGAGGAGAAGAGAGAGATAGAGTTTCACCTTCTCAAAGATCCCCATATTCTTTCTTATCACTCTGGCTATTTCCACAGCATCCATATCCACGAATGCAACTCTCTTGTTAAGGGTTGTTGCAACCTGAATTGCAGTAAGCATCTCTTCACCCACCGCTGTGCCCATCATCCTTGCAAGACTCCTTTGCATATCTGCCAGCTTTCTGTACAAATAGGGCATTCTCCCCTCAATTTTGTTGGTTAGAGCCAAATAACGACCGTAATCCAGTTCTACCGCAACAATATCTGGATCTTCCTGAACTATAACTCTCTCCACGGATGATTTTATGTCGATAACATGAGCAACTCCTACAAGGGTTATCACAAGTACGCTAATTCAACCATCCAATTTATTCTTTCCTATCAACCCTGAAAAGGCAATCAAAACTTATTTATAGAGAGAAGAGAATCACATCAGAGATTGTTATGAAACAGGACATTGTTGAAAGGCCTCTCAAGGATATAATTATCGAAGTGCTTGGCAAGGATGGTTCATCTATTCACAGCCTCAGTGAGAAACTCAAAGAGAAAAATATAAATATTCATCGCCTTGTTCTCACAGGATATCTCCGAGCTCTCCGGGATGTGGGCATACTTAAGGAGAGAGATATAAAACCAGCAAAAGTTTTCAGCGTGCAGCAACCGAGGAAGAAGAGTATTTATCAGCTTGTAGGAGAGAAAGCAAGGGAAATCGATGAAGAAAAGGCCGCAGACATCTGCCTCTACTCTTTATACAGAATTTTCAATCGACCCGTGTTTCTGCGTGAACTGAATCGTGCGGGGGTTGGCATGCCTGAAAATGGAAAGAAGGTGGTGGGTAAGGAGAGGCAAGAGGCGTTGAAGATCTTGCTTGATGCAGGACTTGACATACCAAGAAATAATTCTGCATTCATGCCGAAAAAGAGATACGATGAAGAATTCGCAATCATTCTTACGGAGCTTATTCTTGATAGCTACAACATCAAAAATCTTGTGAATAAAAACATACAGCAGATGAAAATCGACACAGATACTATGTGATTATTCCGTACCCGATCAATCTCCATTTGTTCATTATCTTTCTGTTTATTGCGACTCTCTGCCCTCTTTCAGCGGATGCTGGATACTTTAGGAATATATCTACCATATTACCCCGCACACCTTTGACTATCCCTATTGTTGCAAGGGTGCCTATATTAAGCATCAGAACTTCATTCATTTTTATCTTTTCCACCTTTCTTTTCTCACGAGAACCAACCACTCGCTCTAAAAGATGTACATCAAGGGTCAGATCATAAACCACAGGAGGCAATGTACCCGGTTTACCAGCCATTCTGCCTAACAAACCATCATTTTTCGTTATTGCAGGATCAAGTTTTGTTCCTATTCCCACAAGCCCCCCCGGTTTGATTTCATCCCAGTACCTGCCCCCAGCCATAAGAGAGACAATTTCCGTGTGTATCGGCTCCCATTTTATTTTATTCCCTTCAGGTATGTAAAATCCGGGGAATATTTCAATTTCATCTCCCACCTTAAATTTTCCTTGAATTAAGGAGCCACCTATAACTCCGCCAACCAAGTCCTTCGGTCTTGTACCCGGCTTGTTCACATCAAAACTTCTTGCAATATACATTCTTGGAGGTTTACTCCAATCATATTTTGGTGTGGGAATGGTCTCTTCAATAGCTTTAATCAGAACATCTATATTTGCATCATGATGTGCGCTTACAGGTATTATTGGTGCTCCTTCTGCAGAAGTACCTTTAACAAAATTTGCAATTTCCTGATAATTTTCTCGGGCTCTATCGTCATCAACCAAATCTACTTTGTTCTGAACAATAACAATATTTTTCACACCTATTATGTCTAACGCCATAAGATGCTCCATAGTTTGGGGCTGTGGACATTTCTGATTTGCCGCTATAACCAACAATGCTCCATTCATTATCGCCGCGCCACTGAGCATCGTTGCCATTAAAGCCTCATGACCAGGAGCATCCACGAATGATACCACTCTCAATAATTCCTTATCATTCGGGCACTTGGCCGGATTGGATACATAGCAATCTGGATCAGGCAAATCCTTGCATTTGTAAAAGGCTGCATCTGCGTATCCCAGTTTTATGGTTATTCCTCTTCTCAATTCCTCGCTATGGGTATCAGTCCACTTGCCTGTTATAGCCTTGGTTAATGTTGTTTTGCCATGGTCAACATGGCCAACCATACCGATATTTACCTCTGGTTGCCTAGGCATGGTGGTCATGCTTCACCTTCCTTCACAGCCTCTTCAATTGCTTTTGGCCCATACTGCACAACTTTCATATTTATCTGCACAATTTCAGCAGATATCGTATTACCTCGAATCATCTTACGTTTTCTCATGCCCTTACGCTTTGGATGAAAACCAACACCTCCTTTGAGGAGAATCTTCTTTCTTACAGCTCCCTGAAGATTCGGGCGCATTGGGAATCCGTCCTTATCCGTCCCACCTGTTATCTTGAGCTTGTAGCCAGGCAGATCTACGAACACACCATCTATTTCCTGTCCTATCTTCTTGCCTATGAGTGAATTTGCTTTGGTGCCCATTATCTCCTTCTGATACGACTTTCCCGTCTTTGGATCGCTTATCACGACCTTAAAATTCGCCATTGAACATCACCTATCGCCATAATCACATCTATTATTTTAATCTTTTGAACGTTTACTAAATTTTTAAGCGTCTATATTGGGTTGGCGAAATATGAGCATGGCATCGCCAAAACTGTAAAAGCGATATCTTTTCTCTATCGCAATTTTGTAAGATTTCATCACCCTTTCATACCCTCCAAAAGCCGTGACCAACAGAAGTAACGAGGATTTAGGAATATGAAAATTTGTTATGAGAGCATCAATACCAGACCTGAAGTTGTAACCGGGGTAGATAAAAAGATTTGTCGATCCGCCTGATGGATAGATAATGCCTTCATGAGATGAGCTTTCTAACGCCCGAACAACTGTTGTCCCCACGGCGAACAATTTTCCTTCTCTCTTGTTAATCATATCCGCTGTTTCCTCAGACACTATGTAATATTCTTCTTCCATTTGATGATTTCTAATATCCTCTGATTTAACCGGTTTGAACGTGCCATAACTCACGTGAAGTGTGACAAATCCAATTTTCACTCCCTTGCTCTCTATTTTTCTTAACAGCTCTTCCGTAAAATGCAATCCTGCAGTTGGAGCTGCCACCGCCCCATCCTTCTTAGCAAATACTGTCTGATACTTTTTCTCTGCATCATTCGGTGGGTTCTTTATATATGGTGGAAGAGGAATCTCTCCTTTTTTTCTGGCGAGTTCCATTACATCCTCAGAGAATTCCATATCGCAGATTCCTTCATTCTTTCTCAAAACTCTACCAGTTATATCATCAAAAATCAGTTGTGTTCCCTCGCGTATCTTTTTCCCCTTGATCAAGCACCGGTAAAAATTTTCACCCAATTTCTCTAAAATCAGAATTTCCACCTTTCCGCCTGTCTCCTTTCGTCCGTGTAACCTTGCCTTTATAACCCGTGTATCATTTAAAATCAAAACATCGCCCCTTTCCAGATATTCAGGTAAATTATAAAAAAATCTGTGCTCTATTTTATCCGTAAGAACCATTAATCTGGCATGATCTCTTGGCTCCACAGGTTCCTGAGCGATGAGTTCCGCAGGAAGTTCAAAATCATAATTTTTCAGAGAGTACATCCTCCGCTCATATGAAACTTTAGTTTATATTTCTTTTGATTAACCCTCCGTATAGATTAAAATTGGGATGTGGAGAAAACTTTTATTCCATAAGTCATTGCCAATTACGTGAAAGTTTACTACGAAGCCTACGGATGCTCGCAAAACATAGCTGAGACGGGAATGATAGCTAAAAGTTTAGGAGATATTGTAGATAAGCCAGAAGAAGCAGATGTCATATTGATTGGCACATGCGTTGTAATTGAGCACACAGAGAACAGGATGGTCAGAAGAATAAAAGAATTGAAAAGATACGGTAAAAAAATGGTCGTTTACGGATGTCTTCCCTCTGCTCGACCTGAATTAATACCTAAGGGTGTGAGTGCGATAAGAACGTGGGAATTTGAAAAAACTCCAGAGATCCTTGGGTTTGGCAAAAATCCAATGAACGAAATTCATTCATTTGACTCCGTTGCCACGATCCCCATAGCCAACGGTTGTCTTGGCTCATGCACATACTGCATAACACGCATTGCAAGAGGGAGAATAAAAAGCAGGAGTTTGGAATGGATAGTGAACACAGCAAAAAAAGCGGTGGAAAATGGAATAAAGGAAATACGGCTCAGCGCACAGGATACAGCTGCTTATGGGCGGGATATCGGAAGCAATTTACCAGAACTTATAAATGAAATCGTAAAAATTGAAGGGAAATTCAGGATTCGAATAGGAATGATGGAACCACGGGAAACTACGCGTATAATAGATGCTCTCATAGATTCCTATTCGAATGAGAAGGTTTACAAATTCCTCCACCTTCCAGTGCAGAGCGGTGATGATGAAATTCTCAGAAGAATGAATCGTGGCTATAAGGTGGATGACTTCATCGAAATAATAAAGGCATTTCGTAAAAAATTTCCTGATATGACTATCTCTACAGATGTGATAATCGGTTTCCCGGGAGAAAGCGAAGACTCGTTCAAAAACACATGCAAATTGATAAAAGAAATAAGGCCGGACATACTCAATATAACCCGTTTTTCTCCACGCCCTAAAACTCCCGCATATAAATGGAAAAGGCCAAGTACAAATGCAGTTAAAGAATGGTCAGGGAGTTTGGGCAAAGTTCATATGAAAATCTTAGAGGGAAAAAACAGGATGTTTGTTGGCAAAAAATTGAGGGTTTTGATTCCGCAGCACGGAAAACGGGGGAATTATTTAGGAAGAACAGATAATTACAGGCCGGTCATAATTGAGAAGGGAGAAATAGGCAAATTCTATACCGTTAAGATATTTGAATCTCGTCCATATTATCTTCTGGGTAAGATTACATGAACTCCTTTTCATAATTCAAAACCTCCTCACGATCTTTGGCATTGGAATAAAGCTCAAGAGGTTCCCTGTTTATTGTAATGAAATTCGGGCCCCATTTAAAGATGTTCAGGATCTTTTCTGCTTGATTAGGGTAACCAATAATATAAAGTGCTGCAGCAAAGGCTTCAACACTACTCAGCTGATATGGGTGTCCAAAATTCGTCGAGTTCACCGCCACCAGATATGGTAGCCTCCTGAAATTCCCATTCAGATGAAAGAAAACCTCACGAGCATTTTTCCATGAGCAATCTACCACTGTTAACCCCACTCTCTCTGCGGCTCTTCTATCCACAGGGGAAAATACTTTTTTGGAAAATGGAGAGAGGATAATACTCCTTCTCGGAATATCTATCTTTCTCTTGTAAAGTTTAGCCATCCCAAACCTCGCCATCTTTTTCGCGGTACATCTTTTTGGTGAATCCTGATTCAGATGCAGAACGTAAAGTCTTATCTCCTTCATGTTCACAGTTCCATTAACCTCTTCTGATACTTAACAGTTACATTTGCACAAATCTAAATACGTTTTTCAACGAACTGGAAATTTATTATGGTTTAATACCATTCCCCCAACAGGAGGTAATAAAAATGCATCCTCTTGATCCAATATTCAAACCTAAAAGTATAGCAATCGTCGGAGCAAGCAGAGATCCACGAGCGATAGGACATCAATGCGTTAAGAATTTACTTGATTCAGAATACAAAGGCAAAATTTATCCAGTGAATCCCAAAGCGGATGAAGTTGAAGGACTGAAATGCTACCATTCCATTTTAGATATTCCAGATGAGGTGGATATGGCTTTAATAGTTGTTCCAGCAAAAGTTGTGCCTGCAGCAACAGAAGAATGCGGCAAGAAAGGTGTAAAAGGCTTGGTAATAATAGCTTCGGGATTCAGCGAAATTGGAAGAAAAGATTTGGAGGATCAGGTTGTTCAGATAGCTAAGAAGTATGGAATGCGCATTCTTGGTCCTAATGTTGTTGGGGTACTAAACAATCCATTAAAGGCAAATGCATCCTTCGCGCCTTATCTCCCCTATCCAGGCAGGGCAGCTATGATTTCACAGAGTGGTGCTTTGCTAATAGCCATGGACGCAAGAACTTGGGTTGACCATGTGGGAATATCACACATGATAAGCATAGGAAATATGTCTGATCTTGATTTTGCGGATCTCATTGAGTACTTTAACGGGGATAAAGATACCAATGTTATCTCTCTCTATGTTGAAGGTATAAACAAAGGACGGAAATTCTTGGATGCTTGTAAGAAATCAAAGAAACCTATTGTTGCGATAAAAGCCGGGGTTTCCAAGAGAGGTGCAAGTGCAGCAGCATCTCACACAGGAAGTCTAGCGGGAAGTGCAAAGATATATGAGGCAGCTTTCAAGCAGGGACATGTGGTACAGGTAGAGAATTTAAATGCACTCTTCGATGAAACCATGGCTCTCGCTTTACAACCACCGATGATGGGCGATAATCTTCTCATTATAACGAATGGTGGAGGCGTTGGGGTTCTTGCTACAGATGCCGCTGAAAAGTATAAAATTCCACTGAAAGATGCACCTGACGATCTCAAGTTGCTTATGAGGAAACACATGCCTGAATTTGGAAGCCCAAAGAATCCTGTGGATTTGACAGGTATGGCAGATAGAGTAAATTACGAAGGTTCCATTAAGGATGCTCTCAAGCATCCTTGGGTGGATGGTCTTGTCGTGCTTTACTGTGAAACTTCATTCACTGATCCAATGAATATAGTGAAGGGTATATATAACTCGATCAAGGAAAGTGGAGTTGAGAAGCCTGTAACCGTTAGTCTGGTTGGGGGAGAGAGAAGTATTAAGGCAGGGCAGTGGCTCATAGAAAATAGAGTACCCTATTACTCATCCCCTCATGCAGCAGTTCGTGCTATAGCAGCACTCAGACAGCATGGAAAATTTATGCAGAAGCCTATAAGGGATTTCAAAGGGTACAATGTCAATAAGCAGAAGGTGGACGCAATAATTGCTAAAATGAAGTCTAACGGCAGAAAACTCCTCACAGAACCGTATGCAAAGGAAGTTTTTGCAGCTTATGGATTAACCGTGCCAAAGGGCAAATTAGCAAAGACTGAAGAAGATGCAGTTAAGATAGCAAGATCCCTTAAATATCCACTGGTTATGAAAATCGTATCCCCAGATGTCATTCACAAGAGCGATGCTGGTGGTGTTAAAGTTGATGTAAAGAATGAAAAGGAAGTTCGTGAAGCATTCCGTGAGATATTAGATCGTGTTACCTCGTATGACCCTCATGCGAGGATCGATGGCATATATGTGCAGGAGATGGCACCTTGGGGTACTGAAACAATAATAGGTACCACAAATGATAAACAATTTGGGCCCATAGTTATGTTCGGTCTTGGTGGTGTATTTGTGGAAATTCTCAAGGATGTAACATTCAGGATTGCCCCTATAGACAAAGAAGATGCAAAAGATATGATACCGGAAATAAAAGGATACGGAATTCTTCGTGGAGCAAGAGGGCAGAAGGCTAAAGACATAGATGCTCTGGCGGATGCTATAAGTCGTCTCTCACAACTTGCTTGGGATTTCAAGGATGAGATAAGTGAAATAGATGCAAATCCTGTGATAGTCTATGAAAAAGGTCTATGCGTGGTAGATGCGAGAATAATACTCAAAGATAACCGATAAAAAATAGGGATAATGTGCAAACGGTTAGGCTGGCTATACCCGTTGTAGTGCCAATTCTGAACCAATCTTTATTTTCTATTTCATATCCCAATTTTTTTGCTAGACCAACCGTAATAACTCCAGCCGATGAGCCGATTGGTGTGATATTCCCGCCTATATCTGCGCCCATAATTAAAGCCCACCAGAGTATACTTGTGTGGAACGTCCCATTCAGATATGACACCACAGGTATAAGTGCGGCTGTGATAGGTATATTATCCACCACAGAAGATGTTAATCCAGCAACCCAGAGAATTATAATAGCTATAAGCATTGGATTCTTCGATGCTGATGCTATAGCATTTGCCGTATCACCAAGCAATCCAGTATCATCTAGGCCACCAACTAAAATGAAAAGGGATATAAAAAATACTAATGTGGGCCATTCAACCGCCTCAAAAACTTCCTGAGGTGAATATTTGGATATTGCAAGAGATATGCTACCGCCTATAAGCGCAACAAACGCAACTGGAATTCCTGTTATCTGTTCCGTGGCGAAAAGTGCAATCATTATTATCAAGAGTAGAAGAAGTATTTTCATTCTCCTCTCATCCTTTATGTATTTTCTCTCATCCATAGCTAAAAGATCTTCAATTCTTTCAGGTTTTGATTTTACCCATGATGCATAAATTACACGGGATAGCAGAATCGAAACTCCTGCTGCCAGTGCCACCGGTATGAGAAGGTGCTCTATGAATGTGTTGAAAGAAATATCCGCTGCTATTCCCACAAGGATGTTTGGTGGGTCACCCACAAGGGTTGCTGTACCTCCAACATTGGAAAATATTGCTTCTCCAAGAATAACTGGTACAGGGTCTATAGACATCATCTCACAGGATGATATTGTGAGAGGAATCATTAGCAAGACGGTTGTAACATTATCTATGAACATCGACACGGCTGCAGTCATAAGAGTTAAATACACAAACATCAACCAAGGCTTGCCCTTTGACATTTTTATCGTTTTGAGACCTAGATATTTAAAAAATCCTGTTCTTGCCAGTTCACCAACAAATGTCATCATACCGAAAAGAAGGATGATAACTTCCCAGTCCACATGTCCAAGCATCTGTTCGAAATTCATAAAATGCAAAGCATATCCAGCTGAGACCATAAGTATTACACCTATCAAAGCCGCTGTTGTTCTATCAAATTTACCACTGAATATTAAAACATAGGCGAATATGAATATTATAAGGGTAGTTATTTGCCCGAGGTCCGTTCGGACCACCTCTCCTTCATCTTGTGGACGAATATTACGGGGGCGGGGGAATGTGTAGCCACAAATTGTGCTAAATGACCTATCTTGCATCCCCAAACTGTCCTTTCTCCTATCCCCATTATCACCATATCATTATCCTTAATCCTCTCCAGAAGAGACTGATACGAATGCACCACATTCTTCTCAACTCTTACATTCCAAAACTGAGCTTTCCATTCCACGTTTTTTAATATTTTTTCCGTACGCTGATTTTCCAGCTCCTTGGATTGAAGATACACAGCCTCCATTTTCTCTGAATAGATAGAGGAAAACAGTATTGCAAAATTCTCCGCTCTTTTACTTTTTTTCATTCCATCCGTTAGAAGAAGAACCTTTTTAATCTCTTTTTTATCACATGGTGAGGCTAATGTGAGAACTGGAATACGAGATTTTTTGAGAACATTTTTAACTGTAGAACCTAATCTATACGCACTCACCGTGCTTTTTCTGCTGTAAACCCGCATAGCGATTAGATCAATATCGTAGAGCTTCGCGTAATCCACAATTTTTTTTGATGGAAGACCTTCCGCAATGGTCTTTCTTACAGAATTTATTCCCATTTCTTCAAGCCTGCTTGACGCTTCTCTTACCGCTTTAACCGCGCTTTCTTTCATCTCTCTATAAAGAATATCCGTTAGTATAATCCCCCTTTCGTATGTGTTAACCACACTTATCACATGGAACTCGGCAAAGGGGAAAATATGCCCTACACAATCTATAACATGATCTTCAAGACCGTAACCATCTGTGGGAATAAGAATTTTGCGAATCATCTAAGGAGATAGAAAATCTCTATATTTAAAATTTTTTGGTCATTATTGTGATATCACAGAAAAATTAATATAACAGTTTTACATACCTAACACCGTTATATGGATAAGATAAGAGAGAAGATAAACAGAGAAATGCGCTCCGGAATATACTCCATACTCATTTTAAAGGCCATTGAAGATCTTGGGGAAACTTATGGATATGAGATTCAGAAATATGTAGAAGAAAAGAGTGGAGGTAAGATGAAGCTGAAAGATGCAACCATTTATCCCGTGTTACGGTATTTAAATAGAAAAAATATTCTATATGCATACTGGACAGAACCCGGAGAGGGAGTTCCGAGGAAATATTACTCGCTTACAGATAAGGGAAAAAAGCTGCTTAAGGTAATAGTGAAAGATTATTATGAATTGGTAAGATGTGCAAACAGGATAATAGGAGGTGAAAAATGATGCTCGATTATTTAGTTCTATCTTTAGACATAATATACATCTCTGTGGCTCTTCTGCAGTATATTGTTGCACCTAATGTGGGCCCGAATCCATATTTAGGTTTTCGTGTTGGGCATACACTTGCAAACAAGAAAGTGTGGTACCAAGCAAATAAATTTATGGGAAAATTAATGCTTGGGCATGCTATCCTTCTGCTCCCCCTCTGTTTAATCCCAGATTTTTTGATATACTTTCTCATTCTATGGATAGTTCCAATGATTGCTCTTATTCCCATTGGAATCAAATACTCTACAAATCTTTTAGAGGAGAAAGGTGCAAAAGAAAAGCACGTATCACTCAGGAAAATTGAGCCTATCACCGCTGGAAGAGTGTGGAACATCTCACCATTTATGATTTATGCGGTCCTTTTAGTTTATATGATTTTTACCTACCCATCTCTTCCAAATATGATTGCGGTTCATTTTGATTCACAGGGCAATCCCAACGGGTGGAGCTCAAAGGGAGATTTCTTCGCTTGGTACAATGTGCTTTCTATTATTTTTGTTGCTACAGCCTATATATTCGTATATTTAGGGAAGAAGTATCCTATGTATGTGCATCCCGGTAAAATGAGATTTTCGAGGGATTCCTATCTCAAGCTTATCATTCTTGCTATGGATTGCGCACTCATTCTCATGATCTTTGTTTACCTTGTTATTTACTTATATGCAACTCAGGGAGCGGTTTTTTCTACAGTCTTCTTTATATTACTTACAATCCTTCCTCTAATTGTACCGATAGGGTACCTCATTTCCAAATGGAGGAAAGGAGGTGAAGTGATATGAAAAAAGGGATGGCAATACTGCTTATAGGAGTTATAATCATAGCCGTAGCGATAGGTGTCTTTATCTATTCTCTGGAAAACGCAGGAAAAATGATGAAAGAGATAAATGTAGAGGCGCACAGCACAAAGAATTTGACATATCAATTACAGAGGGGTGACTATGTTCTGGTAATAGAGTCAAGTAAAAATATAAACTATCGCCTGCTCAATTCTACAGGTGTTGTGGTGGATGGAAAAAATGTAACAAAAGTGAACAAAAACCTGAATGGTTTGAAAGGTAACTACACATTAGAAATAGATAATTTGAACGATGAAACAGTTGATGTGAAAGTGATATTCAACAGTCAGAACTCCCTGCTTTCAGTGGGAAGCTATGTACTGTCAAGTGGTGGAATATGTTTGGTAGGCATAATATTACTTATCGCAGGTGGCATACTCGCATGGAAAGAAAGGAGGAAAGAAAATGGATATTGAAGCGATAAATCTCACGAAAAAATACGGAAGCTTCTACGCTTTAAAGGATCTGAATCTCAAGATATCTGGGTCAAAATGCGTTGGATATCTTGGCCCAAATGGTGCAGGAAAAACAACAACGCTCAAACTCTTCACTCATCTTTTGAATCCAACTCGTGGGGAGGCAATAATAAATGGTTACAATGTAAATAAAGAAATAAAAAAAGCTCTTAGAGATGTTGGTACTTTGATTGAAACTCCTGATTTTTACCCATATCTCACACCAATAGAGACCCTGGAAATGCTCTGCAGAATAAGATTTGCAGATAGATGCGAAATAAAAAATGCACTTGAGGAAGTGGGAATGTACGAATGGCGCAATAAAAAGATAGGTAAGTTTTCAAAGGGTATGAAACAGAGAATTGCCATTGCTGCCGCACTTGTAACAAATCCATCAGTAATAATTTTAGATGAGCCCACCACGGGCATGGATCCAAAGGGAATGGTAGAAATAAGATATGTGATAAAAAATTTGAAGAAGGAGAAGCGTCTGATATTCATGTCCTCTCATCTCTTGCCTGAAGTAACAGAGGTTTGTGATGAAGTCGCCATGATAAATTGTGGCACTCTACTTCTCTACGACTCAATACACAGCATAATGGAGAAGTTTAGAGGTCATGCCGTTGAGGTCGCCGCAATGAATGAAATTTCTGTAGATAGAATTATGAATATAAAAGGTGTGAAGTCCGTAGAGAAAATCACACCCACGAAGATTCGTATTGATTTTGAGGATGGAGCAGAAATGCAGCACAAAATTCTTCAGAGCCTCCTGAAAATGGGTATAAAGGTTGTAGAATATCGCTCCGCCGGAATAGCTCTGGAGAAGGCGTATATAGAGTTGATAGGAGGTGGTAAAAAATGAACGATTTAGCACAGATGATAATTATATCCAGATATCAATTTAGAAATTATCTGAGAGCAAAGAGATTGCTCATTTTATTTCTCATAACAATTATAATTGCTGCCATTTATCTGATCGTTGTTTCTATATATGTAAATCCTGAAGATATGACAGTCAAAAATTTTTCAAGAAACTGGGCTTCACCCGTGTCATTTCTTGTAATTCTTGCATCTCTGTTCTTTGGAGGAGATGCAATTGCAGGTGAATATCAGAACAGGACAGGTTATTTTCTCTTTCCCAATCCAATTAAGAGGTATACAATAATATGGGGGAAATTTTTAGCTTCCTTTCTAGCAAGCTTGATCGTCGTACTCTCCTACTGGGTCATTGCAATTGTTGATATTTTTTATTATTATTCAACCATCCCAAATGCTGTGTGGTACTCTCTTTCCTTATCTATCCTGTTTCTGATAAGTCTTCTTTCACTTACATATCTTTTCTCATCACTCTTCAAAAGCGGTGCAATTGCAATAACCATCGTCGCAATAATCTACTTTTTTGTGTTTAACATAGTGGATTCCATATCCATGCTCTCAGGTGTGGAACCATGGTTCTCAATAACCTACGGTGCCTCTGTCATTACTTTAGTGTTTGATGGAAATTATATCGGCGATTACACACACAAGCAGGTGATGCAGGCTGGAAAGCATATGAATTTCACAACATACAACCCCTACATCTGGGAGGGAATTGCCATAATGGTGCTTTACTTTGTAATATCTGCAATTTTAGCATCCATAATATTCCGTTACAAGGAGATGAAGTGATTTTTCAATGGTAAGGTGAATTTGTGGAAGTTACCACATGTGAGAAACATATTTATTTTACGGTGCGATACTTCACGTGTGAAATCAAGAATAAAAATTCTTCCAGAAAACATCGTTGAGAAAATTGCCGCAGGTGAAGTTGTTGAAAGACCTGCAAGCGTTGTCAAAGAATTAATTGAGAATAGCATTGATGCCCAAGCTACTAAGATTTTCGTATTTGTGAAAAATGGAGGTATGGATGAGATTCGCATTGTGGATAACGGGACAGGAATGACAAAAGAGGAAGCAAAATTAGCTTTTCAAAGGCATGCAACAAGTAAAATAAGCAAGGAAGAGGATTTAAACGAAATTCGAACTCTGGGTTTTCGGGGTGAAGCGCTACCCAGCATAGCCGCAGTTAGCAGGGTAGAGATGCTCACAAGAAGAAAGAAAGATATAATAGGTTCAAAGATAGTCATCAAGGGGGGTGAAATTAAAAGAACTGAAGATGCCGGATGCCCACCTGGAACGTCCATCACAGTTAGAGATATATTTTACAACACTCCTGCAAGGAGGAAATTTTTGAAATCTCCAAATCAGGAGTTTGGGTACATAAAGAGCATAGTTGAAAAGTACGTATTAGCATACGAAAACATACATTTCAAACTAATGCATAATGGAAGGATTGCGTACGATATTCCCCCCACAGACTTGTTAAGCAGAATAGGAGAAGTCTGGGGCAGGGACGTGGCTGAAAATATGGTCAAAATAAGCAAAAGGGGTAAAATTGAAGTTATAGGATTCGTGTCCAAGCCATATTTAACGAGGAAGGATAAGGGAAAGATCATTGTTTTTGTTAACGGGAGATTCGTGAGTAATTCCAACATTGCACGGTGGATTGTGGAAGGCTACAGAACACTTCTTTTCAGAGATTCATACCCGTATGCTGTGGTTCACATAAGAGTGCCTCCTGAAGAGGTTGATGTGAATGTACATCCTGCAAAGCTGTATGTGAAGTTCAGGAATGAGAAATGGATAAAGGATGAACTCACCAATCTGATATGGAATACCCTCACATCCCTGAGCAATATCCCTTCAGAAAAAATGAAGAAAAAAGGTATGGAAGCGATGGTTGAACCTGAGATAACAACAAGAGAGAAGCAGATGAAATTCAATGTAGAAAAAACAAGTGAAGAGAAAATAGAAAATTATCTATCCAAAATGCGAATTCCTCAATATGAAATATGGGGCCAATTTGATGATACCTATATAGTTATGAAATCAAAGGATGCTATAATGATAGTGGATCAGCATGCAGCCCATGAACGTATTCGGTACGAAAAATTTTTGAAAGGTATACATGAAGGAAAAGCGCAGAGGCTTTTAAATCCTGTTATAGTGAATCTCTCACCATCAGATTACGAAGACCTGCTCAATGTAAAGGATAAATTAAGAGAATTCGGACTCGTGATAGAGGATTTTGGTAATGGAAGTGTTATCATTCGCTCAATTCCACCAATTCTAAAAAGAGACGAAGTAGAGGAAATAATAAAAGGAATAATAGATATGGGCGTGAAATACATTGAGAAAAAGAGGGATGAAATAATAAAATTAATATCGTGTAAAGGTGCTATCAAAGCCCATGATAAACTGACAATATATGAAATGGAAGAACTTGTAGCTCAGTTACTGAGATGTGAGAATCCATACACATGCCCGCATGGAAGGCCAACAATAATAAAAATAACCACAAAAGATTTGGAAAAGATGTTTAAAAGAAATATTTAATGCTGTATGAGACGGACAAGAATTGCCTTCTGCGCGTGCAACCTGTTTTCAGCCTGATCGAAGACCACACTGTTCCTCGAATCTATAATCTCATCTGTTACCTCCTGACCACGATGAGCAGGCAGACAGTGCATAAATATAAAGTTCTGCTTAGCATGCTTCACAAGCTCTCTGTTCACTTGATAGGGCTTGAAGATCTTCAATCTTTTTTCCGCTTCAGCTTCCTCGCCCATACTTACCCACACATCAGTATAGACGATATCCGCATCTCTTACAGCCTCGATTGGGTCATGTGTTATTACTACCTTTGATCCACTTTCATTGGCTATTTTATTTGCTATTCCAGTTAGTTCCTGATTGGGTTCATATCCTTCAGGAGTGGCGAGATAGATATTCATTCCAACTGTAGCAGCACCTAACATAAGAGAGTTGGCCACATTATTCCCATCTCCCACATAAGCAAGCTTAAGCCCAAAGAACTCTCCCCTTTTTTCCTTTATGGTCATTAAATCCGCCACGATCTGACAGGGGTGCTCTAGATCGTCTAAAGCATTTATAACGGGCACAGTGGCATTTTCAGCAAGTTCTAACATCATTTCATGCTTGTATGCACGATACACTATTGCATCTACATATCTGGATAGAACTTTTGCCGTGTCTGCTATGGTCTCACCACGTCCAAGCTGCATATCTCTGGGCGATAGATAGAGGGCATGGCCTCCAAGTTGAGTCATGGCCACCTCAAAACTCACTCTTGTTCTTGTGCTGGGCTTTTCAAAAATCATTGCGAGGTTTCTGTTTTTAAGTACTGCCTGTACTTCTCTTTCACCCATCTGCTGTCTGTGTTTCATCTCCATGGCAAGATTTATCACATCCTGCAGTTCATCCTTTATATCCACCATTGAAATGAGATCTTTTTTCATGATGTGATTCACCTCTGACTGAAAAACTCAATGATGTATATAAAATTTAACTTCACAAATTTTGGTGATTTTGAACGAAAACCTTATATACTTCTTTGTCATATAGTTGTCTGACAAAAAGATGACGAGGTGATGATGAATGAGAAGGAAGAATGATGGAATAAAAATACCCAAACGGGTTGAGAGGTGGCTTAGAACGCATACTGTCGCTGATCTTGAGGCTGCAATGTGGGAAATAGATGATAAGAGAGCAGAGATTATAGCAAACATACTCAGCATGATGTACGAAATGACAGATGATATAGTGGGTGTAGGGATACCAAAGATAGAAGTCCTTGCATAAATCTCTTTTATCTTTTTTAATGTATGACTCGAGAAAACATTAAATAGACGAAAATCATTGAATCTGTGGATGAGAAGCTATGAAATAAGCGCCTTTATCGGACCCGCCATAGGATTCTTTGGGATAGTTGCTGCAATAATTCTGAATTGGGGATGGTGGTCTATAACAGATAATGCCATAAGTGATATGGGACAGGTCTCTGTGAGGTACTGGTATGTGCTAGATATATCCTTTATCATATCGGGGATAGTTACTCTATACTCCACATTTTTTATTATTAATTATATGAAGGGTCATATTGAAAAATATGGATTATACTTCTTCATGGTATCTATGGCTCTTCTTTCTCTCATAGGATTTTTTCCGGAAGGCACCAGTATCCACTGGGAAATAAGCGTTCTTTTCTTTCTCATTGGCACTTTTTCAATGTTTGCGGTGGGAATTGGCATGGCTACTAATGGGAATTCAACAGGTTTTTGGATTATAGGCATAACCTTTGGTGGATTCATATCTGCTATTTTATCTTCAACAATCCTTAGGGGCCTGGCTATTCCCGAATTGTTAGGTGCAACAGGTATAGTTCTATCTTACTATCTCACCGTTTATGAAAGAGTAATGAGAGATAAGAATTAGTAAATTTTAAATTGAAGAAGGATATAGGGTAATTGAGCCGCGGTAGCTCAGCAGGGAGAGCGTCAGACTGAAGATCTGAAGGTCGCCGGTTCGATCCCGGCCCGCGGCACTCTGAATATGCGGATTTCCTTTCAATTTTGCCATTCTTAGAGTTGGACAACTGGTTGTGCAACTCCAATGATACTAAAAAATTCTTTTCATCTATCCGATAAATCCTTGCTTTCTTTCCAATTAAATACCTGAATTCCTTTGGAAATCTGACCATAGGATACTCAAACTTCTTCTTGGCCTTCTTCTTAGTTATAGAGCATTCACCAATCAACTTCATTTATAACCCCCCCTCTCTATCTCCTTGAGGATTTCATCAAGTTCTCTCTTAACTTCTCTCATAATCTCCATTTCTTTATCTACCAAGTCCCTAAAGTCCCTAACTTTCGGTAGTTCATCATTATCATCTTTCTTCGTTACTATCTCCGCATATTTCTCCGCTTCTTTCTCACTTAACCCCCTCTCTTCCATAAGTTTTTTCTTGATGCTTAACTTTAATGACTCTTTATCCATTCTATTATCACTAATACTTTTGATTTGCTCATTCCGTTTTTCTAAAAGCTCTTCTCGAGAAAGACCTTGTATATATGACCAAAACCGATTACAAATTTCATTCTCTAAGCATAAATTAGCCACTATCTTCTCAATCTCTTCTTTAGCCTCTATTATTGCATACACCAACTCTCTCTTCAAATTATCGGACATATCATCATTTAGTACTTCTTCCATCTCTTCGTTTAACTTCTCATCTATTTGTATTTCAGCTTCCCATATCTTCTTAAGGTTCTCAGGAGTTAATTTTGACCGATAATTTTCAATATATCTCTGGAAAGTTTCTTTATAATTCCTAATCTCGCTAAGTTTTTTACCCAGATATTTTCCCTTACCTACCAATGTAATAACAGCTTTTTTCCCTCGTTTCTCCGGGCCCACTACCTTTACCCCCATTAGCCTATCTACTTTTTTCTGTAAAGTTGGAAAGGCTATAAGATGTTCACCCTTTTCATCTACAAGCTTATTCCAAATTCCCCTATAGCTCATACCCTCTGGGTGTTTTTCTAAAATCTCAATTATTTTCTTATCTTTATCATCCATTTTTATTATTTTGTTGTCAATATCATCCATTTCTATCACCATGTGATCATTGACTGCTCACTGCTTAATTATATCACTTCTAATAATACTTTCGGTGTGAAATCATAAGGAGGTGAAACAAAAATGATTGAAAAAATAGAGGAAATCGAAAAAACGAAGAGGGAAATCAAGGAATACATAAAAACACTGAACATGCCATTTACCGTGCAGGACATAGCCAAGAGATTTAACATAGCGTGGAACACTGCAAAAGCTCTTCTCTTGGAGTTGGCTCTTGAAGGAGAGATAAAAGCAATGAAAACAACGAAATCCTATGTTTTTACATTATCAAGAGGTGAGAAGGATGAATGAAGGAGATGGCAAAAGGATAGTCATAATAGCCCCAAAGTATCTGAGATTTGAACCGAACAAAACATACATAGTGGAAGTGGACATGCAAAGATTCCCGGATATAAGAA
>WALH01000069.1 GCA_015522935.1 DHVE2 group archaeon
TAGAAGGAGATATAATCGCTAAAGAACTATTCAAATCTCAGAATTTAAAGAAAATAAGAGATAACTATAAAAAATATCATCCACGAATTGAAAGGGATATCATAATAACCCGTGCGGGATATGCATCACTCCTTGCCGAAAAGGTATTGAAAATAGAGAGAAAGAATAAAAATTTAAATCGTTTTGATAAATTCATAATAAATAGTCCCGGAGGAAGCACCATTTTTGCGCTTCTGATTTTCACTTTAATTTTTCTTACATTATTTTATATAGGTGGCTGGTTTCAGGATGTTTTAGGAGGATATTTTGATGATTTACTTCTCTCTCTTCAACCGTGGCTTGAAGAGCAAAATCCTCTTGTTAATTTACTTGTTTATAACTCACTTATAGGTCTGGCAGCGGGGATAAGTGTCGCAGTTCCATATATTGGTATATTTTATTTTATTCTGGCATTTCTTGAGGATAGCGGGCTTCTCTCAAGATTTATCATCTCACTCAATAGGATAATGAAATACCTTGGTCTTCCCGGAAAATCGATAATTCCAATAATGTTGGGATTTGGATGCACCGTGCCGGCGATAAGAGCAACAAGAATTCTTCCAAGTTTTAAGGATCGTCTAAAGGTTGCGATTCTATATATGACGATTCCCTGCTCATCAAGAAGTGCAATAATATTTGGAGTTGTAGGGCATTATGCAGGATTGTGGTATGCAGTCGGAATATATATTACTGCATTCTTCATTTTTCTCATAACTGCGAAAATTCTCAATGTAATCGTTTTAAAGGAAACCATGCCAATAATTGAAGAACTCCCTCCTTACAGAAAACCAACATTGAAGAATGTTACAATAAAATCATGGCTCAGGATGAAAGATTTTGTCTATATTGTTATTCCCCTCCTTATAGGAGGGAGTATGCTCTATGGATTTATGGCATATCTCAATTTAGTTGAGCCTCTTGTTGAGCCTTTTAGATTTCTTACAGTTGGCTGGCTTAATTTACCTGATAAAACAATAATTCCCCTGATTTATGGATTTTTGCAAAAAGACCTTGTTATATCGATGCTTGCCAATGCCTTGGGCACAACTAATTTTTCTGTTATGACAAAATCACAGTTATTCACATTTGGCTTAGCCTCTACTTTTCAGGTTCCATGCATAATAGCGTTTGGAATGTTAGTAAAAGAATTCGGGTTAAAAAGAGCACTTGCGATAGAATTTGTGGCATTTGCATACGGCATGTTCTGGGCAGGTGTGATAGGAAGAATTGTTGGACTCTTTATTTAACGGAAAAATGTTTATACCTTTTCCTCATTCACTTTTTGCATGAAGTACATTATTGTAACTGGCGGGGTGATTTCTGGATTGGGAAAGGGTATAACCACAAGTTCCATAGCAAAAATTCTCCAAGCAAGAGGTTTGAAAGTAACGGCAATAAAAATCGATCCATACTTAAATTATGATGCCGGAACGATGAATCCCTACCAGCATGGCGAGGTTTTCGTGTTGGAAGATGGCGGAGAGGTAGATCTGGATTTAGGTAATTACGAGAGATTTTTGGATGCAAATCTGACCTTTGATCATAACATAACCACGGGCAAGATATACAAAACTGTTATAGAGAGGGAGAGAAAAGGGGAATATCTTGGCAAGACTGTGCAGATAATACCACACATCACGGAAGAGATAAAGAGAAGAATAAAGAAAATTGCGATAGAAAGTAATGTAGATGTGGTGGTTATAGAAGTGGGAGGTACAGTTGGAGATATTGAGAGCATGCCCTTTTTAGAAGCAGCTAGAGAGCTCTGGTTGGAAGAGGGTAGCAGAAATGTGCTTTTCGTTCACACTACCCTGATTCCAGTTTTAGATGTGGTAGGTGAACAAAAAACAAAGCCGACCCAGCACAGTGTTAAAGAACTCCGCTCTTTGGGGATACAGCCCGATATAATAATCGGCAGGGCAAAGGAATATCTAAATGATGACACACGAAGAAAGATCTCTCTTTTCTGCAGTGTACCATACGAGGCAGTGATAAGCGCTCCCGATGCCAAATCAATTTACGAGGTCCCTCTAATTTTTGAGAAACAGGGACTGGGCGAGTATATTATGGGTAAATTACAACTTTGGGGTGAACCCCCGGAATGGAAGGAATGGAAGAAATTTTTGGAGAATCTATACAATCCCAAGGATGAAGTCACAATTGCCATTGTAGGTAAATACGTTCATTTAAGGGATTCTTATATAAGTCATCGTGAATCTTTAACTCATGCGGCCTCACGTTTGAAAGTCAAAATCAATATAAAATGGATAGACAGCGAGAGAATAGAGGAGAATGGAACAGAAGAGTTAAAAGGTGTGCATGGAATTCTAATCCCCGGTGGATTCGGGAAGCGTGGCTCAGAGGGAAAGATTTTAGCCGCCAAATATGCGAGGGAACATAAAATTCCATTTTTAGGTATTTGCTTTGGATTTCAGTTAGCGGTTGTGGAATTCGCCAGAAGCATTCTAGGATACGAGGATGCAAACAGCACAGAATTATCCCCCGCAACAAGTGCTCCCGTCATAGATCTTCTTCCTGAACAGAGAAACATCAATAAATTGGGTGGAACAATGAGGTTGGGGGCACAGAAAGTTATAATTGAAAAAGGATCCCTTGCGTACAATCTATACCGAAGTGAGGTAATATACGAGAGACATCGCCACAGATATGAAGTGAATCCTGATTACATTGATGAATTAGAAAAGAAGGGTATGCATTTCAGTGGTAAGGACGAATCTGGAGTCAGAATGGAAATATTTGAATTCAGAAATCATCCATTCTACATTGGTTCTCAATTTCATCCAGAATTCAAATCAAGACCGCTAAGACCTTCGCCATTACACCTTGCGCTTGTGAAATACGCCTTAAAATACAAGAAATCTAACGGGGATTCCTCTTGATGTATCCTCCAACAAATTCCCCAACAAACCTTGCCAGATTTCTAATATTGTGAAACTGAGATGTCTCGGCATGAAGGTAGAGCATGCACTCTCTCTTGCAGTTATGCATTATTTCTCTTGCCTTAACTGCCTCTTCTGAGTTCAAAATTGTCTCAAGATCCTCATGCAATAGATTTCCAACACGATGCGCTATAACTGCACATGGATATATTATATCACCATTTGAATCTATCGTCACGGAGAAGGAACGGCATTGATAGTGATTCACAAGAGCATCTATGAACGCCCAGCTTGTCTCTATAGTGCTTCCATACTCCTTCTTTAGTTCTACAAGAACATCGTGAAGTTTCTTTTTATCCGGAGAGAGGTTTGGAGTGTTAGGAAGATAAACTGCACTCATTATAAGAATTCTTGCACCTGCTTCGTAGGCCTTCTGTACCTTCCATCTCAGGTTTGGTATATCATTTTTAGTTACAACCGTTTGCACAGTAATCTTCATAAGTTTTGTATATTTAGGAAGCTCATCAAATAGATATAAGTTGTTGTGACCTTCATCAATAGATATATGCATAAAATCAAGATATTTCGCAAATTCTTCGACAGGCATCTTGTTCAAAAGAGTACCATTTGTAGTCATAAACAGATAGAAAGATCTATCGTGCGCATACTTAATTATATCTAGAATATCCTTCCGAAGGGTGGGCTCTCCACCTTCCAAACTTAGAACAGTTACAGTACTATCCGCCAAGCGATCAATTATTCTGAATATATCTTTTGTGGGTAAATCCTTCATAGGCATACGCCAAACATCACAGAAAGGGCATCTAAGATTGCAGCGATGAGTAACCTTGAAAGTTCCATAAACGGGACGTTCAAAATCGAGATAGCTTTTAAGGAACCATTTAATTGCTCGTAAATTCCTGTTCATCATAATGTGTATAACATTTTCATACTTATTTCTAATCCTTAAACTCCCATAGGGTATGACTTCAAATCAAACTTTTTATACATCTTTTTTCATCTCGTATTGATAGAATGAGTGATGGTAAGTTGCCAAGGGAACTCAAAAAAGGTTTGATAGAGCTCGGAATTTTAGCCGTTCTATTTCGAGGAAGAAAGTATGGACTCCAGATAATAAAGGAACTGGATAAACTTTCAAATGGATTTTTAAAGATTAAAGAGGGGACACTGTATCCTGCGCTACACAGGATGGAAGCAAGAGGCTTAGTGAAGGGGGAGTGGAAAATAATAGAGGGAGGAATTCCAAGAAAGTACTATGTTCTCACCGAGAATGGAAGAGAGGAGTATGAGAGAGCAAAAAAAACTTGGAACGCACTTGTTAAA
>WALH01000070.1 GCA_015522935.1 DHVE2 group archaeon
CGAGGAAAGATGTGATTGGTGTGTGGAGAGAGAAGGACAGATTAAAGGGGGATATAGTGGATTCCCTCGTTATCATTTTGAGAACCCGTGGCTGTTACTGGGCTGCTATTTCAGGATGCTCCATGTGTGGCTACTACAACGACACAAATCCTGAAATTACAAAGGAGGATTTGATAAAACAGTTAGAATACGCAAAGAGCAAATACAGCGGAGAAAAAATGATTAAGATATACACATCGGGGAGTTTTTTAGATGATAGGGAAGTCCCTAAAGAAATTCAAAGGGCTTTCATAGAAAATTTTGATGGTGTGGAGAGAATTATCATAGAAACACGCCCTGAATTTGTGACAGATAAAAAGATAAAGTTTTTGAAAGAATATGAAAATGTGATGGTTGCCTTAGGGCTTGAGAGTGCAAATGATGAGACCCTGCTGTACAGGATAAATAAGGGATTTACGGTCAGCAATTATATTAAAGCAGCAGAAAAACTCAATCAGAATGACATTCCTGTGAAAACATACGTTCTTCTTAAACCCCCTTTTATGAGCGAGAGAATGGCGGTGGAAGAGGCGATATCCACTGTGAATTTTGCATCTAATTATTCAGAGGTTGTATCTGTTAACCCAATGAACATCCAGAATTATACTTTGGTGGAGTACCTCTGGAGGAGAGGAGAATACCGTGCTCCGTGGCTCTGGAGCGTGGTGGAAGTACTGAAAGAAACGATAGATGTACCTGCAGAGGTGGTTTCATATCCAACTGCAGGAGGCACAAAAAGAGGTGCCCACAACTGTGGAAAATGTGATGAAAAGGTTTTAGAGGCAATATACGATTTCTCCTTAACTCAGAATCCATCAAAATTAGAGGGTTTGGATTGCCCCTGTAAGAAGAGATGGGAGAAGATAATGAATTAC
Source organism: DHVE2 group archaeon (assembly GCA_015522935.1). Classification (GTDB taxonomy): domain Archaea; phylum Thermoplasmatota; class Thermoplasmata; order Thermoplasmatales; family Aciduliprofundaceae; genus S014-50. The sequence goes on from WALH01000070.1 coordinate 915, forward strand.
GAGGACTACCTCTGGGATTACTCCATAAATTCATAGAACGCACAAGTTTTAAATAGAGGTATCCATTTTCCACCGAGATGATTAAGAGAACTATAGCCGTCCTTGCCATCTTTGCAATTCTACTATCGATTTACGCAGGTATTGGTGCTCATGCCCAAGAAAACCCCAATAAAGAGAAGAGCCCATACCCCACAATCACCCTTTACTTTGCAGATGGGAAAAAAGCGAATATTACAGGCAAGATATGGGCAGGAACGGTATTTCCCATTGTAGAGGGAATAATAAAAAAATACAACTGGGTTCCCAAAATAAAATACCTGTTCTTTGATTATTCTCTTAAAGGATTGAATCCTTATGGTTTGGATTTTATACGTGCAATGGAGGAAAAGCCCTATTCCGAGTTTGAGAATAATTTCATGAGACTGGTGGGCTACGCCCTTAATGTCACCTCAAACTTAGATTCAGATGGAGACGGATACACAAACATTCAAGAACTGAATGCTGGAACATATCCAGGTGATCCAAATGACTATCCTGGAAAGAATACTGCGAATCCGATAGAGGGAAATTTAGGATATATAATTCTCGCCATACTTCTTGCCTCGGTTTTTGCTCTTTATTTTGTCTTTGGAAGGGAGAAGAAAGGGTAAAATATAATCTCAATTACCAAAACACTTTTATATCATCTGCGGATATTCAGGCGGAGGAGTTTTAATGTTAGATAAGCGTGAAATAAAAGAAATCGATGATAATGCTAGGAAAATAATAAGAAAATTTGCCCCTGAGAATCCCTGTGGTGAAGGAAGAATAACCCTTTTAAAGAGGAGATACGTTATGCTATCCACTGACTATTTCCCCTTTGATCTGACCAAGGATTTAGAGGAAATATTTGGAGTTGCCGGAGACACACTGCTTTTCAAAGGTGGTAAGAGCGTCGGCACGGATATTTACGAACGCTACCATGATTTAGCTGAGAAATACAATGTGGATATACGGGATCTTATTTCCGCAGTTGGATACTACTTTGGCTGGGGAACAGGAAAAGTTGTGGAAAGGAAGGATGGAGTATATAAGATACACATGTATGATTCCTTTGAAGCCGATAGCTTTATAAAGCGCAACGGTGGCGCAAAAAAGCCCGTTTGCCATTTCCTGCGGGGTGTTCTAAGCGGCCTTGTGGAAAGTATCGAAAAGAGGGAGTACAAGTCAAAGGAAACTAAATGTGCTGCTATGGGAGACGAGTACTGTGAATTTATCTTCGAGCCAAAATGAGTGATACATAACAACTTTTTATAATGGTTAGCTTTTCTCTATTCTTATGCTCGATATAAAACTCCTCAGGGAAAATCCGGAACTTGTAAAGGAAAATATGAGAAAGAGATTCGAAGATCCAGGTATTGTGGAGGAAATCCTGAATTATGATTCCCTGTGGCGGGAAACTCTCAAGGAGATAGAGAATTTGCGCCATCTCAGAAATGAGAAAAGCATGGAAATAGGAAAAATGATAAAGAATGGCGAGGATGTGAGCAATATAAAAGAGGAGATGCATTTAATAAATGAAAAAATCAACGAACTTGAAAGAAAAGTGGTGAAATATAAATCCAAAAGGGATGATCTTCTTATGCGCCTCCCAAATATGCTTATGGATGATGTGCCTATATGTGAGGGTGAGGAAAATTCTCCTGTAATAAGAACGTGGGGAGTTGCAAAAGTTCATCCAGATTATTTGGCCGAATTCAAAAAATTTGCGGGAAAGATGCAATACCAGACCATCAGCACAATTCCCCACAGCCATGTGGATATTCTCGCTCTGGCGGATTTAGCTGATATTGAGAGAGCGGGAAAAATTGCAGGGTCTCGCTTTTATTACCTTAAGGGATACCTTGTTCTCTTGGAACTCTCGCTTATAAGGTTCGCCTTGGATTTCATGGTTAAAAGGGGATTCACACCAGTGTCCCCGCCCCTTATGATAAGAAGATGTGCAATGGAAGGCGTGACCGATTTCTCCGCCTTCGAAGAGATGATTTACAAGATTGAAAATGAGGATCTTTATTTGATTGCGACCGCAGAGCATCCTCTGGTTGCAATGCACATGGATGAAATTTTAAACCCCGATAAATTACCGAAAAAATACGTAGGTATATCACCCTGTTTCAGAAAGGAGGCGGGAGCGCATGGAAAGGATACCAAGGGCATATTCCGAGTGCACAATTTCTACAAGGTGGAGCAGGTCATATTCTCCATGCCAGAGGATTCTCCCCAGTTCATGGAGGAATTAATTCGTAATGCTGAGGAAATCGTACAGAAATTGGAATTGCCATATAGGGTGATAAACATATGTTCAGGCGAGTTGGGTGCAGTTGCAGCTAAAAAATATGATATAGAGGTATGGATGCCCTCTCAACAAAAATTCCGAGAAGTAGTATCATGCTCCAACTGCCTCGATTACCAGGCAAGAAGATTGAAAATAAGAGTTCGCAAGAAAGGAGAAAAATTTTTTGTGCATACTCTCAACAGCACAGCTCTGGCGACGACGCGCACAATAGTAGCAATAATAGAAAACTTCCAAGAAGAAGATGGAATAAAAATTCCCAAGGCTCTTGTACCATACACAGGATTTGATTTTATTCCATTCAAGAAGGTAGATTGAAATGGGATGTGGTGTTGATGAAGCTGGCCGTGGCCCTGTTATCGGTCCTATGGTTATCGCCGGTGTATGCGCAGATGAGAAAAAATTGATGAAGATCGGAGTTAGAGATTCGAAAAAACTGAGCCCCTCAAGAAGGAAAAAATTAGCTCAGGAAATAAGAAAAATTGCAGATAAAATTGTGATACGAAAAGTTGAACCCGAGGAAATTGATGAAAACCGAAGTGTAATGACAATCAATAAAATGGAGGAAAAATTATTTGCAGATATAATAAGGGAGTTGCATTGCAAAAAGGTATACGTAGATGCGGCAGATGTGGACGAAGAAAGGTTCGCGAGGAATATCCTTTCATATCTCAATAAAGAGGTGAAAATAATCTCACACCACAAGGCCGATGATATCTACCCGGAAGTCAGTGCGGCATCCATTATTGCAAAAGTTGAAAGAGATAAAATGATAGAAGAGATAAGCAAAGAGATTGGCGAATTTGGCTCCGGCTACCCTTCAGATCCCCGAACAAGAGAGTTTATCAAAGAATACTACAGAAAGTATGGAAAATTACCTCCACACACGAGAAAATCATGGGATACGGTGAAAAAAATTATAGCGGAAATGAAGCAAAAGAGCTTGGATGGTTACTGAATCTCGCCGAATCTGTGGAGGAGGGCACGAAGTTTAATCATTGCTTTTCCCCGATGAGATATCCTGTTTTTCTCTTCTATAGGCATCTCAGAGAATGTTTTTCTGTAATTTTCCGGAATGAATATGGGATCGTATCCAAATCCATTCTTCCCTCTTTCCTCGTTTGCAATGTATCCATGACATATGCCCACTAATTTGTAATTCATGCCCTGATATCTCAATCCTATGACAGTTTTGAAATATGCACGCCTATTCTCTATTCCTTCCATCAATTTAAGCATTCCTTCATTGCCGATGGTTCTGTACACGTACGATGAATAAACACCGGGAAAATCGTTGAGCGATTCGATGAATAGCCCGGAATCGTCAATTATAAAATTACCCTCAATCTTATTGGAGAGATAAGATAAGGCAAAATCAATCACATCTTCTAAAGTATCCGCCTGAATCTCTGGATATTCAATATTCATCCATTCCAAATTCCCTATTATTTTTTTCATCTCTTTGTATTTGTTTTGGTTATGTGTTACAATTTTAAACATATCTACGCCTCCCTCTTATTTCTTCAACTCTATTCAAAATTTCCTCTCCCATAATACTTCGATATTCATCATAGAACTCCGAAATCAGATGGTATTTAGGCCAGTGAGCAGATTGAAGGGATTCGTCAAACATATGTATGTCCACAGCGAAATTTTCCACATTCTCAGTTTTTTCTCCCATACTTAAATCTATCAGGTAAATTTCGCCGTTTAAATAAATCATATTGCCGGTGGTGAAATCGCCGTGAGCAAACTTATTTTTATGCATTTTAGCAGCGATTATAGCAACCTTGCGAAGAATTTGAGCAATACGTTTATCATCCATATTGTTCAGAACGTCAACCAACGTGTTTCCATTTATTTTCTGCATAGTTATTTTGAAATCGTCAAGGTCGTAAATTATTGGGGTTTTCACGCCGACTGCCTTCAATTCATGTAATAATCTCGCCTCCTTTCGGGTTCTTTCCTTTCGTAGTTTGACATCGATTTCTTTTATCCTGTATTTCTTGGAGACCCTTTCCTTCACAACGGTTTCTCTCCCGAAGAATTCCTCATCCTTTATTATCGCCTCCGCACCCGGCGCCTTCTCATAATATTTCACATGCTTCTCGGGTTTCCATGGTATATCGACCTGATCTGTTCTGAATTTCTGTATAACCTCTGTGTCCTTTATCTTCATCTTAATTCCATGCTTCAAGAATAGCAGACCAAGATATGCGATCATAGCTCCGTTATCCACACATAATTCTGGTGGTGGAACGTATAATCTTGCACCCCTCTCCTCGCACATAATTGAAAGCATATTTCTCAATCTCTTATTTCTCGCAACCCCTCCAGCCAAGAGAACTTCATCCTTACGCAAATGAGTGAGCGCCCTTTCCGTGACCTCAGTAAGCATGGCAAATGCAGTTTCCTGAACGCTGTACGCTATATCCTCGATTTTTTCCTTTCCCATCAGATTCTTCGCTGCCGTGAATAAACCAGAAAAGGATACATCCATCCCCTTTACTGAATAAGGGAGAGAAATATATTTTTCACCCATCTTCGCTAAATTTTCTATTTTTGGCCCTCCTGGAAATGGAAGGTTCATCTCTCTCCCAAGTTTATCCAGCATGTTTCCTATCCCAATATCAAGGGTCTCACCAAAAACACGATATCTCCCAGATGTGTAGGATATAACCTGCGTGTTTCCTCCTGATACATACAGCATAACGGGATCTTCTGCTCCAGTGGTGAATCTTCCTATCTCTAAATGTGCTATGCAGTGATTCACGCCGATTATGGGAACTTTAAGTTTCATGCTAAGTATTCTGGCAGCTGTGGCAACTGTTCTTAAACAGGGACCTAATCCAGGACCTTGTGAGAAAGATATTCCATCAATATTTTCCGGCCTTACTCCCGCCTCTTCCATTGCTTTTTTTAGAAGCTCTGGAAGATATTTAGCATGATGATTTGCCGCCTCTCTTGGGTGTATTCCTCCCTGAGGTGGTTTATACATTTTTGAAATATTGGCTAAAATACAATTCTCTGATACTATGCCCACACCCACCGTATGAGCAGTACCTTCGATCCCTAACACTATCATCCTATCACTCTTTCCCCACATAAGGGAGTATAAAATGTCTGAATGCCCTGAGAGAGTTCACATCTTTGGAGGTGAGTTTCAGTATCCCCGTACCGAAATCCACAGTGAGAAAGCCATTCTCGTCAATTGTTATCTCCTTTATATTATCCACGGATATTTCGTACCATTTGCTATCTGTGTTTAGCAGAACACCCCTTACAGAGAGATACAGCTTACCTTTTTTCCATAGAAATCTTATCTTGTCCGGTTTTTTGTCAAGATCAATTACGAATTCCACCTTGCTAACGGGTTTTGCCTTCATAGATATCACCTTATATGTCCTAACGAGAAGGAGCCAAGTGTTAAACCACTCTTCGTGGCGGTAACTTCTATCCATCCCCTGCTCTGAACTTCCGTTACGCCATGCACTGTGAGGAACGTTTTATGGGCCTCCATCTTGAACTCTATCATCCCATCCATGAGATAGCCAACCATCTGTATTTCGTTCTCACTGTGCAATCCCTTTTCAAGAAGATATAGCGATACTGCTTTATCTCTATTTCTCCTTGTGGTAAATGGCTGCAGAAATTTGAGCAAAGACTGCTGATCCATATAAGCCATCACAGTGGATAAACTTACAAATGCGAGTCTGTAATAAGGAAACTTCTCCTTTATCTTCTTTGCTATCTCTTCTACATGCTTGGTCATGCCTTCTACATCTGTTTGTGAATTCAGATAAATCACACCCTTGATTTCAGTGGTGTCCCCTATACTCCTAGAATAGGCATCAATATAATGCACAATACCCAACTTCTCGTACTGCTCGTAGGTTGGAATAACAAAGCTCATTGCTTCCCTTATTTCATTTACTGTTTTATCTGTGAGAACCCATATCACTGGCACACCCTTTCTCAAACCCTCGGCAACGAACGAATATATCAAAACTTCTTTTTTGCTGTACGGTGGCCCGTATATAAGTACATTGGAGCCTATGGGAATTCCTCCATAAAGGAGGTCATCGAGTCTTCTTGTACCTGTTTTCACCTTTTTCTCCTTAATCTCGGCCTTGATCTCCTCCTCTGAAGCTGCTATCTCCTCCTCTACCAGCCCCTTCATCTTCGCTTTCAATTCCCTTTCTTTTGCATCTAAATACTTCATCTTTACCCTCAGTTCCTCCTCCTTTCTCTTTATTTCATCTTTTAGATCTTCCAGACGGTTTTTAAGGGTCAGTTCATCCAAATTCGCCATTTCACTTTTAGCCATTTGAAGATTCCGAAGCTCTTTTTCTAATTTTTTCTCACGGAACATTAAATCCTGCTCCCTCCTCGCTATCTCCTCCTCCTTGTAGTTGATCATGTCCTGCAATTTTTTCATCTCCTCCTCTTTCAATTTTAACTCATTTTTAAGTTCTTCTATAGTACCATCCTTTTCCCTAATTTGCTCTGTCAAATCTTTGATTTGTTCTAAAAGATCGTTTATTTTTCCATCTTTGATCATGGATTTGAGATTTTCAAACTCCTCTGGAGAAATGCCAGATGTGGATGAAGTCTGCATTTCCATTTTTTTCTCTCTCATTTCAAGTTCAATTTCCTTCTGGCGCAGTTCCATCTCCATCATTTTTAGCTCTTTTGCATCCTGTGGTAACTCTTTTAAAGATTCCTGCTTTATGATCTCAATTTGTTTTCTGAGCTTTTCTACTTCCTTCTCCAGTTCCTCACGTTTTGAAGTTTCTATATCTAAAAGGCTTTTGAGCTTCAGGTTCTCTTTAATTATATCATCAACATTAACTTCTCCACCCCTCACTGCCTCCTTCACTTTCACAGCCTTTTCTTTTATCTCTTCAACTTTCTCAGTTCCTAATTCTGCCTCCTCTGTCCATCCGAAAAACGCACTTTCATCTCCTTGAAGCCATCTTTTCAAACTTTCATCTTCAACTTTATTCTCTCCTTCAAAAGATTCTACAAATTCTCCATTTAAAAGCCAGTTTTTTAGGGATTGCTCACTCTTCAATTCTTCATACTCCTCTTTAGTATACTGAGTACCGCACTTCGTGCATTTAAGAGTTTTCTCGTCGATCACACCTCCGCATTTAGGACATATTACATCCATACCGCTCATTCTTTTAATCTATTAGCGTCATTCTCACGACATTATTTCCCCTCAGAATAACCGTGCCTAACTTTCTGGTCATGTCTGAAGCTTTCTCCTCGGTGTCAAGAAGAACCATATTCATGTAGTCATCATATCCCGCCAGTTTTCCCTCAAGTATTCTGTTGTCCTTCAGCAGAAGCGATATCCTTTTGTTCATGAAAGATTCCAGCATTTTAAGAGGCATTGTCAATTTACTCACCTTCCCACACTCATCTCATCATCCCATATAAATTTTTAGTTGAAATTGTACATATCATCATTCTCATCTTCATCATTGACGATAATCTCCTCAATAAGACTCTTTAGGAGCCTTTTCATCTCCATCATTTCCTTCTTAAGGTCTCTAACTTCCTTTGCAAGCTGTACAATATCTACATTATCAGGCTTCATAATCTACCATACATCTCCACATATATAAAATTTCACTCCTTCTCTTCAGCCCATATTATTTTAATGTTGAAAAGAAAATTTATAGGGCTATGGGCAATCTAAATAATGGAAAACCATTTTTAATGGGATGCCTTTATACCTTCCATGAACCCACTGCTCACGTTCACAATTATACTGATCATCTGGTTCGCTTTATTGGCGTATCTCTACAAAAAAGGAATTGTGAAAAAGGGATCTAACATATCGCTCTGGGGGCCAGCATTGATGATCAAAACCCAGAGAGGTAAGAAATTCATAGAAAGAGTAGGGAAAAACAGATTCTGGAAACACTATGCAGATTTTGGTATAGTTCTGTCATTTGTTATTATGATCTTTGTGGTTTTTCTTCTCCTGTGGCAGGCGTACATTGTGACCACCATCCCACCCTCTCTCGCACCTAATCCTATGGAAGCCATTGGGTTGCCAGGAATAAATCCTATCATACCTATAGGTTACGGAATCTTAGCTCTGATAATTGCCATTGTGCTTCATGAGTTTTCCCATGGATTCCTTGTTGCTTATCACAAATTGAAAATTCTCTCCATTGGAATTCTTCTTTTTATTGTGCCGATAGGAGCCTTTGTGGAACCAGATGAAGATCGTTTGCTTAAAGCAGATAGAAAGAAAAGAATGCGAGTTTTTGCCGCTGGTCCCACAACGAACATTATTCTTGCTGTAGTTTTTCTTATCATATTTTTCGCTATGATGAATACAGTTTCGGTGAAACAGGATGGACTGTACATTTCAAACGTTCATTCGACTCTGAACTCAAAAGTTTTTTCACCTGGGGATATAATAGTTGAGGTGAATGGAGAAAAGGTGAACAATATAGAATCCCTCTACTCTGTGAATGCACCGGATCCCGGAGAAAATGTGACTGTAAAAATTTATTACAATGAATTCAAGATGGTTAATGCAACAAGTGGTGTATTCATAACATCAGTTGTAAAGGGTTATCCCGCGTACAATGCACATCTGCAGGAAGGATGGATATTTTACAGTATAAATCACACAATCATAAAAAATGAGAAAGATTTCTTCGATTCTCTTAACCTAACACGAGCTGGGCAGACAGTTAAGGTTGTTATGCTTGATGAAAAATTAAATTTCCGAGTTTTCAACATTACCCTTGCCGACAAGTACGATTATTACAGCAAATATGCACCCTCTCTAAACAAAGAGTCATATCGTGGTAAGGGGTTTATAGGGGTTGGCGCTTCCTATCTTGGAGTAAGTGTTGTAGACCCTCATCTTCTTAAGGATCTCTTATCCAATCCCTATCGAAATGTAAAGAGCACTGGAGATTTCTTTTCGTCAACCTTTTTCCTCATAGGCCTTCCATTTGCAGGATTAATGCCTTTGCCAACATCGTTTGAGAGTGCTTTTTCTGTGCCATTTCCCGGATTCTGGATTACAGCCAATTCCATGTACTGGATCTTCTGGATAAACCTTATGTTAGGACTAACAAATCTTCTGCCTGCGGTGCCCTTAGATGGGGGATATCTATTTAAGGACCTTATGGAGGGCACATTCAGGAAGATGAAGGTAAAGAATGCTGATAGAAAGGCTATGAGCATTGTATCCATAGTGAGCCTGTTAGTCTTTCTCCTCATTATCTGGCAGTTTCTCGGGCCGAGAATATAAGCTCATCTGCATTGTGTGCCCACTTGCTGGAAACAGAGCTCTGTAGCGGGGATCATTTACTATCAGATCGTAAAATGTCACCACAGGCTTACTTATTTTTAATTCCTTTTTAAGTTTTGGGTCAGCTGATACAAAATTCACACACAGTTTGCATGGTTGTGGGTCAGAGATAAGAAGATAGCACATTCCATCACGGTAGTGGATGCATTTGGATGCCACCGCGTATTTCATATCTTAAGGTATCACCTCGAAGATTAAAAAGTTTTGTCTATTTGAGGCTCCATATCATTCACAATTTTTAAATACAGTGCATCAATTTCCATCACCGTGGACAGAAGCATAACAATCTTGCTGAGAAAAATTCGAAAGGAAAAAGCATATTTAGTGGTTTTTGAGGGTAGTGGGACATATCTGATAAAAGAGGAACTGAAATATCATGGCTTCAGGTGGAATTCTTCGCTAAAAAGATGGGAAAAAGTTTATTCGGAAAAGAAGAATGCCGAAGACATCGTTAAATATCTCAAAAAATTTGTGGAAGTCGAGAACAATGAAATAGAAATTTTTGAAAAAATAGAGATTTAGATTAAATCTAACTTCTTTCCGGCCTTCTCGTAGACGTTCAAAGCGTAATCCAAATCCTCTTTTGTGTGCCCGGCATTTACCTGATTTCTTATTCTTTCAAGTCCTCTGGGTACCATCGGAAATACTATTGGCAGGGCAAATACACCATTCTCAAAGAGAATATGCGCCAGTTCCTTTGCTTTCTTTGAATCACGAACCATTACAGGAATTATGGGGGTCTGGCTTTTCCATGTATCAAATCCTAAGCTTTCCAGTTCTTTTTTGAAGTAGTTGCGGTTATCCCATAGTCTTTGAACTCTATCCTTTTCAGTCATTACTATTTCTAAGGACTTTATATTTGCCGCAGTCACAGCTGGTGGGTAAGCTGCACTCAAAAGCCATGTTCTGGCTGTGTTATAAACATATTCAATAACATAATCATCCCCTGCAAGCATTCCGCCCATTGAGCCGAGGGCTTTGGAGAATGTGCCCATCTGAAAATCTATTTTTTTCTGAATGCCAAAATGATGTCCTATACCACGTCCTTCTCCTAAGACTCCTTCACCATGCGCATCATCAACGTATGTCATCGCCCCGTATTCATCTGCCAACTTGACAATTTCATCCATAGGTGTGATATCTCCGTCCATGCTGAAAACTCCATCTGTTACAATCAAAATATGCTCATACTTGTCATGCACCTGCCTGAGTTTATCCTCTAAATCGCCCATGTCCCGATGTTTGTAAATCACTTTATCCGCACGAGATAATCGAACTCCATCAATTATACTCCCATGATTCAACTCATCGGATACCACAACATCTCCACGGCCCACAATTTTTGCCAATGTTCCTGCATTGGTTGCAAATCCTGTTTGAAATGCAAGACCTGCTTTAGTTTCCTTGAACTCAGCAATTTTCTTATGAAGCTTTTCCTGCAAATCTGTATAGCCTGCAATGCTCCAGTCACTTCCTGCACCCCATCCATACTTCTCAATCGCTTCTTTCGCCGCCTCTTTGAGACGGGGATCATTCGCCAAGTCAAGATAATTGTTGGATGCAAGCATAACTGCTTCCTTTCCCTCCACAATCACACGGTTTGTGGATGGCCCAAAAAGACGCAGAAGTTCCCATGTTTCTCCTCTCTCCTTCATCTCTTTAAGAATCTTTTTAAGATGCTCTGTTTTTTTGCCCATTCAAATCACCTCACAGCCAAAATTGCATTATAAGATAAAAATCTTTCCAGAGCACTTTTCTTAGAACCCCTTTCTTAAGAAGAAAGGTGTTTCATCCCCAAAGAAAATTATTCTTGGGGTCGCTGGAGATGATAAGAACCCGCTGGAGGCCCCTAAAGAAAGGTGCCACAGCCCGCCTTACGGCAGGCTTGCCCGCATTTTACAATGCTCGTTTATCTCAAAGAATACTTATTTTTTCTTTCGTACTTCATATCCCAACACTCAAAAAGTAAATGAGAAGTGTAATACCTACAACAAATATAACCGGGGGGGCGACTTTCTTTATAACTGCAAAAATATCAGCATTAAAGTGTTTTGCAGACAGAACAAGGCAGAGATGAACAGGGGAAGTTAAGTGCCCCCCATACCCAGAGGCGTATGCCAGAGCTATGGCAGGGTAGCCCATGGGATAAGCTAAGAGAAGTGGAAAGGTAGCAGCAACATAAGCTACAGTGACACCAGTCATGAGGCCAGCAAGATAAGGCAAAAGAATGATAACAACAAATGGAGGTATTCCGTACATGTTGAAAAATGTGTATGTGTAAGCCATTGAATTGGTTTCGATAACTGCAATTTTCATAAATAATGCAGCGAAAGTTACCCCTAAAAATGTGGGATTAAGAGCAAATCTCAAACTTTTTACGACATTCTCAGCTTTTCTCTGAAGAAGAATTTGACCAATGAGAATTAGATCTATTGACAGAAGAGAGAGGAAAAGGTCAACTCGGAAGAGAAGTGTAAGGAACATAACCGTGAGAATTGGCCATATAGAGTAAGTGAGTATAAGAAAATCCCTCGAATTCCTCCTCTTTTTTTCTTTTTTCACGTTTTTTCTTTTCATAATAGGATAATATATAAAGATATATCCACCCAATATTGCAAGAATGGAAAGAAAAAACATATGAATGACAAAATCAGGTATGCTCAGCTTAAAGATTGCAGAAGCTACGATAACTCCCGTGTAAAGAGGCCACCAGTATTCCCAGAGATGCCGAAACCAGTAATTGAGTGTTGTTGCTTCTACTGGCTTTAATTTCATTTCTTTTGCAAGGGGATCAACCAATCTTGCGGATACGTACGCTCCTCCAGGCATAGGAAGAAGACCTATAAATGCGGATATTGTAACCATAGCACCTCCAAGTGATGAGAAAATAGCCTTGATAGATTTTACCATAAGACTCAAGTATCCAATCTTTTCCATAAGAGACACTAAGAGAAGGGATAGAAAGACAATGAATATAATTCTCCAAAAATTCTCCCATTCCTCAAGATCCTTCAGCACACTCTGAAAATCTGCTCCTAAGGTAAGTATGAGAAAAAGTGCACCGATGAATATGGAGAGCGCTATGTTAATCTTAAATCTGGGAAGAACAATTATAATTGTTATAGCGATTAATATTATCAAAAACGCCAGATTTACATCCATATTAGAGCATGGAATTTACTTATTTATAATTTGCATCTCAATGCAAAAAAATAAAAGAAGTATGCCAGAAGGGATGGGATGCCATCTTGATTACATTATTTATAAGGCAATCGCTCTATTTAAATCTTATCCAAAAAGTTTATATAAGACAATGACTACCATGTAGTTGTAAACCAAAAGTTGATAACCAGGAGGTGATAAATATGGTGAGGTGGAAAAAGGACAAAGATGAAGATGACGAATGGAGACGGAGATTCTTTGGAGACTGGGATGACCTCTTCGATTTCGATATAGAAAAGGAGTTCAGAAGAATGGAGGAGTGGATAAACAGTATAATGAGAGATTTTCAAGGCAAAGGAGAAATTCGTGGCCCCTATGTGTACGGATTTACAATGCGCATGGGCCCGGATGGAAAGCCACACATTGAGGAATTCGGCAATGTTCCAAGAGGAGCAAGAGGGATAGAGGAACTTGGGGAATACAGGGAACCTCTCGTAGATGTAATGGATAACGACAAGACTATTAGCGTTACAGCAGAGCTCCCTGGTGTGAGTAAAGACGATATTGATTTGAATCTCATAGATGATAATCAAACACTGGTAATCAAGGTAGATACGCCAGAGAGAAAGTACTATAAAGAAGTTCAGCTTCCAGCCAAAGTTAAACCCGATAAAGTGAAAGCAACATACAAGAATGGCATACTGGATATAGTATTTGAAAGAGAGAGGCCTGTAGAAAAGAAAGGGAAGAGAATAAAAATTGAGTGAGTATGAGCATGGAGGAAATAGATGATATCTTAGAGGCAATCGAAAATCATATGCGCCGCGAGATACTTAAAAGATTGGCGGAAGGTAGGCAGTATGCCCTTCAGATAGCCAGAGAATTAAGGACTTCGCAGCAGGCGGTAATAAAACATCTATCCGTGCTACAGGAGAAAAACATAATAAAATTTGCAGGAGAGGAAAGAAGTGAGCGAGGAGCGCCCAGAAAATTTTATGAAGTATCCAAAAAATTTTCTCTTTTTATTGATATGGGCCCCAGAATATTCAATATTCGGGAATATGATCTGGATGACTATTGTTACGAGGATATCTTAGAAAAATTCAAAGGCATGGATTATGGTGAAATACTTGAAAATATAGAGAGTGAAATGAAAGATTTAGAAATAAGACGCGTTAAACTCTTAAAACTTAAAGAGAGGATTTTAAGAGAGCTAATCGACAACCAGCAGTTTTAAGCCTTTTAGATCTTTTCTCAAGTCCAATATAATTTTTCCAAGAGAGGTATTTTTTCTGAAAATTATTACGTCTACCTTCCCTTTAAAATTTTGTATATCATCCATCAAATTTTTGCCTTCAAAAACAGCCCCATTCGATGGTTTTTTCCTTCCATACCTCAAAACATAAATCGTTTCCCCAACTTCTTTGGCATATGAGATACATATTTCATCTCTTTCATCACCATAGATTACGAGTGTTTTCATTCCGGCAACACCAGCTCCTCCTCTTCCTTCTTCTTTTCGCCTTTTGATAACTCTAATTTCTTTGCCTTCTTCCCCCATCGTTTTTCCATAACTGTGATGCTATCAATGAACCTCTCAGTATATCTCTGTCTCGGATCCCCCTCTGTGCTCAATCCCGCAATAGCATCTCCTATAACCAAGATGATATTTAATTTTGTTAAATTTCGTAAAAGTGCTTGCTTAGTATTTAAATTCCCCACAAAAGATACCGCTTTTATTTTCATAACCATTTTCCCAGGTGTTTTACCCCATAAAATATCAAATGGTATTGAATATATATACCAGAGCAAACCCTGCAAAAAGAAGGCTATGATAAGATCAAAAGATAACATATTTGGCCATAAGTAGTAAGCTGTTAACAGCGCAATAAAAAAAGTTATGGTGGAATCTATAATGCTTGCCACTATCCTGCGAATCCACATATTTTTCAAGTTCCTATCATAGTCCATAATTTCGAAACCGGTCTGCATATAAACTCAATAACATCTTTCATCATAAGATTTGCCCTCAAAATATGAAACTTTTGTAACACTACAAAGTGTAAAAACTGCAAAATTTAAATACCAAGAATGCATGAGGTAAATTAAGAATCACAAATCACGATGACCCCACCCATTACCTTTTTACTCCCATATCTTTCTCAGAATTTCTCTGACACCACGGAATTTTTCCACATTTCCCTTCCATGTTGGTAAAATATCTGCGTATTTTTTCTCTATTTCCTTCAGAACCTGAGAAACACGATACTGTACATATCTATCAACCTCTCCACGCATCACTACGGCCAAGATCAGATGCTTACCTCTTTCAATGAGTATCTTCTTATCTCCAAACTCCACTGTTTTTAATTCAACATTACTTTCATCTTTGAATGATTCTCGCACAAAATCCTGAATTGCAACGAGCATGCTTGAAATCACATCTTCATCCACATCAGGTTTCAGCCTCCTTGTCTCGTGACTAATAAGAATTCCAGATTTAGAAAGAAGGTACACATCCTCCACCATCAGTATACCTCTCTTTACAGAGGGAAGAGGCATGGAATAAAGCTTCTCAGAAACTGCACCTATGATCAAAGCGTAAGCCACACACAATCCAATGAAAACAAAACCTGAAATTCTAAGAAAATATATTGCCCCAAACAGATAGAGAATTACGAGAATAACTTTAAGCACGGTGTTAAGAATGTTTATCTTCTTCCTCCTGGTAAATGTAGAACCCTCGTTAATGTGCCTGTCGTAGCTCCTTCTTTCTAACAGATTCCCTATTCTTCCCATAACTAAAAGGATTATGAATAAAACGAGAGGATTATCAATGGCGGAAAAATTCACCCTTTCTATTCTTTCATTATCAGGCACAGAACCACTGTAATAATAATAGTTGCCCAGAACCAAACGTAAGAGTATACCATCGGAAAAGGAGGTGTACGAGGTGAAGGATGCGCCTATCTCTGTATGATCCCTTTGAATATCTCCTTTTATGGAATTTAACAGGGTAGAATTGTTTAAAGTTGTGTTAAGGGCAGAGGCAAGAGGCGCGGCAGAAAGATTAAGGCTGTTTAGGGAACCATGCATCACAGGCACTCCAGAAAAACGCATTTTTATTATTATCTTATCCGAAGAATCCAGGTTCCATATCCCTGATACATCCATATCTTCATTTCCCCAGTCATGGAGAGGTTTAATATCCCTTATGATTACTGTGCCTACAGTCTGGTTAATCAGGGTCTTCTTAATGTTCTTAAGATACGCCACCATCTCCTTCTCACTCATCTTCAGATCATGATTCCAGTCATAATGAAATTTAAGGGCATTTCTTAAAAGTGCGGCTTCTTGTCCGGTTATTTCCCAATTTATATGTCCTCCATAATAATAATCACCAATTTCCACATATTCCACATAACTGGAAGTTTTGATTGTTCCTAATGCTGAACCTAAAAGGAGGACGAAAATGAAGAGCACAAGGACAGGAACTTTCTTCATACATAATAAAATGATTTTCCTCTATTTATAGTTATTCCCCATTCGCTTCACAGATTTGAGTAAAAAGAAATAAATAACCAGTTCCCCATGAAAGAAGGGTGATGGGATATGAAGGAATATGACATCATTGCATTCGGCACAGGAAGTTCGATGAATATAATATCCTCACTCATTGAGCGGGACACAAAATTGAAGGTTGCAGTTATAGAGAATGAAAAGGCAGGAGGGATATGCTTAACTCGTGGATGTATTCCCAGCAAGATGCTCGCTTACCCAGCAGAGCTTATTCAGGAGATAAGGAGAGCAAAGGATTTTTTTATTAATGCAAAAATTGTATCACTTGATGGAAATTCGCTTTTGAGAAGAGTTCAGGAGGATGTGGATAAGGAAAGCAAGATGATTGAATACAGTTTGCGGCATCATCCCCGTATTGACTATTACGATAAGACATCAAGTTTTGTGGGTGATTACACAATTGACGTGGGCGGAAAGGAGATTTACGGAGAAAAAATTCTTCTCTGCACAGGCTCAAAGCCTCTGATCCCCCCTATTGAAGGGTTGAAAGAAGTGGGATACATAACAAACAAAGAATTTTTTTATTCTCTTAAAAAACTGCCAAAAAGCATAGTCATTATTGGTGGCGGCTATGTCTCCCTCGAGTTAGGTCATTTCATGGCAATGTTTGGGGTGGATGTTAAGGTAGTGGAAATGCTCCCAGATATAATTATGACAGAAGAACCTGAAGCACGGGCTCTTGTTCGGAGAGAACTTTCAAAGGATATAAAATTTTATTTAGGCTACAAAGCAAAGGAAGTAAGGAGAAGCATGGGCAAAAAAATCGTGGTGGCAGAGAATAAAGATGATGAGACGGTTGAGGTAAAGGGTGATGAAATAATGGTGGCCACCGGTCGTGCTCCATGGAAAGAGACAAACGTGAACAAGACGGGTGTTAAGACTGATTCACGGGGATGGATTATAACGGACGAATTCATGCATACGACAAAAGAGGGAATATGGTCCTGCGGAGATGCCATTGGAAAGTACATGTTCAAACATGTGGCCAATTACGAAAGCGAAATAGTGTATTACAACGCTTTTCTTAATCGCAGGATACCTGTGGATTATCATGCCGTACCGCACGCAATATTCACCCATCCTCAAGTTGCGGGCGTGGGAATGAAAGAAGAAGAGGCAAGAAAGAAGCACGATATACTTATAGGTGAGTACAAATACGAGAACACCGCCATGGGTGAGGCGATGCGCCTCAAAGACTATTTTGTGAAGGTAATTTTAGACAGGGACACCTATCAAATTTTAGGAGCAACTGTTGTTGGCCCAGAGGCTTCTGTGCTCATACAGGAGATTATAAATCTTATGTACACAAAAGAGCAGGCAGGAGCAATGTATCGAGCTTTGCATATACATCCGGCAATGAACGAAACTGTTCAGAGAGCTTTTTACAATCTCAGGGAAGGATGAACATTTTACCCGCTTCTGTCCCCCAAAGTTTTTAATATGGTATAATTATCCGCGTAGAAAAAGGTGATTTGCTATGGGATACATAGGAGAAAAGGATAAAGAATTCCTTCGCAGTGAATTTGAAAAATATCTGAAGGAGAAGGTCAAACTGCTGGTATTTACGGGTCCAAACTGTAAATACTGCAACGTAGCTACGGCCATCGCTCAGGAAGTCGCGGAACTTCATAATACAATAGAATTCCACGAATACAAGGTGGACAGCGAAGAAGCCAAGAAATACAACGTGGAGCATGCACCCACTGTAGTAATCACGGATGGAGAGAAGTACGGTGGAAGGATAAGGTATGTTGGCCTGCCATCTGGATACGAATTCTCCTCTTTAGTTGAGGATATAGTTGACATTTCAAGGAGAAATACAGAAGTAAGTGATGAAGTGAAAATGCAATTGGATATCATAGACAAACCCATTCGTATTCAGATTTTTGTCACGCCCACATGCCCATACTGTCCAAGAGCAGTAAGAACCGCGCACAGGTTTGCAATTCTTAATGAGCATATAACAGGCGAGATGGTTGAAGCTATAGAGTTTCCAGATTGGGCCAATAAATGGAAGGTTATGAGTGTCCCACATATCGTTATAAACGAGGATATACAGTTTATAGGCGCATATCCAGATGAGCAGTTCATAAAGTATGTTGTTGAAGCACACAAAAAGATGAGGTGATGAAGATGGATTTCGGTTTTATGCTTCCATCATCTGCTCGTGAGAGCAGAGAGGTAGACGTGCTGATAATTGGAGCAGGGCCTGCAGGTTTGAGTGCTGGAATTTATGCTGTTAGATCAGGGCTCAGTACTTTTATTGTTGACAAAGGTAATGCTGGGGGATTAGCTGAAGATGCACCCTTTGTAGAGAACTACTTAGGATTTGAAGGTTTGAAGGGTGAAGAGCTTGCAAAGAGATTCAAAGAGCACGCAATGAAGTACGTTGAAATTTCTGAAAGAAACGAGGTAAAAGAAATAAAAAAAGAGAATA
>WALH01000071.1 GCA_015522935.1 DHVE2 group archaeon
AAAACATATTGTTTGATATTTTGGGCATTTGCACATAATTGCACGAGGATACAGATGTTCTAAATCCTTTAGAGAATCTTTTTATTTTGAATTTGTATATTCCGTCTTATGAAAATTCTCCTTCATGCATGTTGTGCACCCTGCCTTATGGCACCTTACAAACATCTTAGCAAAGAATATGATATTGTGGTTTTCTGGTATAATCCTAACATACAGCCTTATAGGGAATACGTGAGAAGATTAAAGGCCTTTCGTGAATACACATCAAGAATCGGGGCTAAGGTTATAGAGGATCTCTCCTACCCCTTGGAGGACTGGCTCCTCAAAGCTTCTTTGCTTAGCAAGAAAAGCAACGTACTTCGATGTCGCTTCTGCTATGCTGACCGTCTTTACAAGACAGCCGTCATGGCCAAAAAAATATCTTCGGATTACTTCTCGACTACTCTCCTCCTTGCTCCATACCAGAAGCATGAAATAGTAAAAGAAATAGGAGAGAAAATAGGGAAGAAGGTTGGAGTAAAATTCTACTATGAAGATATGCGAAAATGGTTTGACGAAGGTGAGGGAATGGCGAGGAAATCTGGGATATACAGACAGGGTTATTGTGGTTGCATATTCAGTGAAGCAGACCGCTACTGGAGGGATAAGATTTGAGTGTGGAAGAATTCAAAACTCGCAGGGAGGAAATACCAGAACTTATAAGCGAGACTGATTTAAGTCCATCGGAAATTGCAAATATAATCAGGGTTACAGAGAAAACAGTGATCGAGGATCTTAAACATATTGCAAAATCAAAAAAGTACGGAAGGCTCTTAATTCTTCCAGCCAGATGTAGAAACTGCGGCTATACATTTAAACCCGAAATAAAGGTTCCCAAGAGATGTCCGATATGTAAGAGCATGTGGATAGAAGAGCCAAGATTTAAAATTGAGAAAATTTGATGATTTTTACTATCCATTGGATTATCCTCAATTCTTACTGAGGGAAAAATTAAATAGCGGATTAAAATGTAAGTGTATGAACAGCAGGGCAATTATAACTATTGCAATAGTTCTCTCTTTTGCGGCGGGCTTTATGTCTGCTGAGGTAATATCTCTAAGAAGTGGTAGCGGTGTAAATGTCACCGAAATTGTATCCAATGGGACAAAGATTATGATCATAAATGACAGAGATTACTATCCCGTTGCAATAAAGATGATAGACAATGCGCAGAAGAGCATACATATGGTAATGTTTGAGATTGTGTGGTACGGAAACCCCAATGATGATCAACATGATGTTTCCAAATTGGGAAAAGCTTTGGTAGATGCTCACAAAAGAGGAGTTGATGTCAAAGTAATCTTGGAGAATGGATACAGTTGGGGTGGATTTGAATACAGCAAAATACCAGGCTACGCTAAGAACTGGTCGCAGTATTTCAATTCAAACGGGGTGGAGGTCAGGCTTGACTGGAGCAATGAAACGACACACGATAAACTCATAATAATTGATGGTGAGATTGTGATAGTTGGCTCTACCAACTGGAGCACCAGCGCACTGGATTACAACCACGAGGCAAATGTCCTAATCGAAAATGAAAAAGTGGCAGAAGAGTATGAAGAGTATTTTGAGCATTTATGGAGCATGTATTCTTAATATAAACTAGCCTCTTTGTGAAATTACAATGTTTTCAGGTTTTTCTCCTTTTACAAATAGCATAATATTTTCCGAAGCATATTTTATAGCTTCATCAAACCATCCTTCATAACTTCCGGCGCAGTGAGGACTTAAAATCACATTATCTAATTTTTCGAATGGGTAATCCTGCTTAAAATCTTTGGAGTAATGCCACCAGGTATCTATAGCCGCCACGAAATTATGATTCTCTCGCAGGAAATAGTAAAGATCCTTCTCGACGATTATTTTTCCGCGGGCAACGTTAACTAAAATAGCGTTCTTTTTCATCTTTTTCAATCTATGCATGTTAATTAGTCCTTTTGTCTCGTCCGTGAGTGGAATGGAAAGAACAACTATATCCGTCTGTGAAAGAATGTAATCAACATCTTTAAGCGTGCCTATGAACTCCAGAGCAATATCTCCTGAGTATTCACCACTCCTGTTTATAGCATAAATTTTAGTGTTGAAGCAGGAGAGAATTTTTGCTAAATTTTGCCCCACATGGCCAAATCCTATTATTGCAATCTTTTTACCAGTGAGCAATCTACTTTCAAGAGATTGTGGAAATTTTCCCCTGCGCATCTCTCTATCTCTGTAAACAATTTTTTTGAGGGATGCAAGTATCAATGCGAGGGCATGCTCAGCCACACCCATGGCATTTGCACCCGAATTTGAGCAGAGTATCGCATCCTTTGAAATCGGAGAAGTATCCACGTAATCAACGCCCGAAGTTATCGATTGGATCATTTTCACATTTTTCATTTTTGGCAAAATTTTCTTTGCGTCTTGCCAGTGAAAAAATAAGAGAATCTCTGCAGAACTGATGAATTCATCATCTGCGTTATTCATGCATTGTACCTCTTGATTTTTAAGATATTTTTTCAAAGTTGCGAGATGCTCATCGCAAATCGTTGTTAATATCTTCATAGTTTCTCTATCACCCTTTTCACAATATCATCACTTTTCTCTTTCATGTATCTCAGAATTTTATCCGCTTCATTTTTTACCTTTTCTTTGTATTCCTCATCCTTCAGCGAGGATAGATTTATGAGAACGTTTAGATACGCACTGTAAGCGGAAGCATAGGAGGATAGAGATGCAACTCCTACATCGCTTATGGCGTTCTTGTTCCCCTTCTCAACCAGCTCATCTATGATATCAATTATCTCTTTGCTCAAGCGCAGTGTGGCTAGAGGGATCTCTATTGCGTGCTTTGTTGCTCTCTCCAATTCCAATTCTCGCAGTCTTTTTTCCTCCTCGGTCTTCTTTGGAAGTTTAAGCGCGGCCATAAACTCGTTGAATGCTTCAGTATCTTTTTGAATAAGCGTTAAAAACTCGTCCTTCATTCTCTGAGCTTCCTCACCAATCCTTACAACATCGTTCCAGTAATTCTTATACGCTTTTTTCCCATGCGTGAGAGAAGATACCATGGATGTTAGTGATGAGGCCATCACGCCCATAAGAGCGGCAACACTCCCCCCACCGGGTGCAGGGGAATCTCGGGATAGTTCATCTGCAAAATCCCTTATGCTCATGTCCACCAATTTCTTCTTTCCTTCCATCTTCTCGATTTTCCATTCTATGATTTTCTCAGTTGGATTGAATTTAGTAACATCGTTCAAACCCAACGAGATTATTGCGGTGTGAACCAAATCCTTCTCTGGCACAGCGAGAGTTTTACCCTGCTTCTCAAGATAATGGCGACCGACATCTAACATGGCTTCCAGAGGAACTAAACCAACGATTTCGCTTCCTGTAACTCGTAATCCAATATTTCTTGCTTCTTCCTCGCAGGTTTCAAACACTTTCCACAGTGGGGTCTCATGAAAATTCGTGAGGTTGATTGATATCTGTGCCCTTTCGTATTCATCTATGTACCAGCCTATGGCCTTCACGTACTTCAATTTTCCCGGAATCTTTATTTTATTTCCACTCTCATCCTTCTTGGTGTAGCCTCTCTCCCTTATCACTTTCGCAATTTTATTCGCCAGTTTTTTGTCCTTGGTGTTCAGATTCACGTTGTAAGCGATAAGAAATTCCCTCGCACCTATCACCGTGGCTCCTGTTTTCGCTATATGCTCATTCCATTCATCTGGACCAAAATCAGGTTTCCATTGGGGGTCTTTCAATTTTTCCGCAAGACCTTCATATTCTCCCTTCCTTATATCCGCAAGATTTCTTCTGTAATCCTCCTTGGAGGCGTATTCATAAAGGTAGACGGGAATTCTTAATTCTTCGCCTACTCTTTTTCCAACCTCTTCTGCAATATTCACACAATCCTCCATTGTAACTCCCTTAACGGGTATGAAGGGAACAACATCCGCCGCTCCAATGCGGGGATGCTCGCCCTTGTGATTACGCATATCTATCAGTTCCGCAGCCTTCTTTATGGCTTTAAAAGCTGCTTCCTTTACTCCCTCGGGCGAGCCGACAAAGGTTATTACAGTTCTGTTCGTTGCGTATCCAGGATCAACGTCAAGAAGATACACATCTTCGCTCTCCTTTATCACATTTGCAATTTCCTCTATGACCTTCATATTTCTTCCTTCACTGAAGTTTGGAACGCATTCAACAATTTTATCCATACGATCACCGGCGGAGAATATGATTGTGGTATTATAGCGTTTCTTTCCATGCATTTTTATGATGCTGAATGCCGATAAATTTTAATTACGTAAACTCATGCTACAGTATGGAAATCGGTGAAAAGATTGCAGGAGAGATCGTTCTGTCTAAGAAACCAGGGGCAACAATGCGTAAATGGCGGGAGATATTTAGTATATCCCAGCAGGAATTAGCCAAGTATTTAGGCATAACATCCTCGGTCATAAGCGATTATGAGTCGGGAAGAAGAAAATCTCCGGGTGTAGGAATGGTTAAAAGATTCGTCAAAGCATTAATTGAAATTGATGAGAGCCGAGGAGGAGAGATAATAAAAAAATTCTCACCCACTTATGGAGAAGAGGCGATAATAGATCTCTTTGACTTTCCCTACAGCGTGGATGTGGAGAAGTTCATGTCTCAAATCGAGGCGAAAATTCTCAATCCGGATATAGAATATAAGCGGGGTATATATGGTTTCACAATACTGGACAGTCTTAAAGCCATCCTTTCCTTCAACTCCTACGATTACTTCAAAGTTTACGGCTGGAGTGTTGATCGCGCCCTTTTATTCTATGGAGTGAAGTACGGGCGTTCACCGATGGTAGCCATACGTGCTCACCCTCTCAAACCAAGTGCTGTAGTTTATATAAACCCGGAGCAGGTAGATCCTCTTGCCATAAAATTGGCAATATTAGAAGATATACCGCTTGCTGAAACATATCTGGATGTGGAGGAGATCAAGGATAGGCTCAGAGAGTTATTTTAATTATTTTTTCAACTTCTTTTAGAATCTTGTTGCTATCTATTTTTTCTTTTATCTTTTGAATGTAAATATGATAAATTTCATCTCTCTTAAATTTGGGGATATCTATCGCCTTTATAGCTGTTTTAATTGCAGAGGATGAATAATCAGATAAATGTAATGCCTGATTCACGCACAAGAATTCTATTGACAGTATATACTTTAAATTTTCCACTATTTCCCTTAACTTGACTGCAGAGTTCATCCCCATGCTCACATGGTCCTCTTGATTAGCACTTGTGGGTATGGAATCTGCGCTGGCTGGATACGATAAGATTTTATTTCTATTGCAGAGAGCTGCTGCTGTGTACTGGGGAATCATAAGTCCTGAATTGAGACCGCTGTTCTCCATTAGGAAGTGTGGCAAATTGCTGAGTTTACTGTCTATAATCCTTGCAATACGCCTCTCAATCATGTTCCCCAAATCTGTGAGCGCAATTGCGAGGTAATCTGCGGTTAGAGCCACAGGTTCCCCGTGAAAGTTTCCACCTGAAATTGCCTCATCAAAGATAAGGGGATTATCAGTTGTGGAATTTATTTCTCTCTCAACAACAGTTCTCGCAAAGTCAAGAGTATCTAAAACTGCGCCATAAACTTGAGGAATGCATCGAAGCGTGTAGGCATCCTGCACTTTCTCCTTCCTCGCCTTCTTAACGATTTCGCTATCTTTAAGAAGATTTCGCAGAATTTCTGCCACTTTTATCTGACCCGGATGCGGCCTTGCGAGCATTATTCTTTTATCTAAAGCGAGATCAGTAGCTTTGAGTGCTTCGAAACTCATTGCTGCGGAAATCAAAGCATTTTTCATTATTTGATATGAGTCATAAATAGCGATGGATGCTATACTACTCATCATCGCTGTGCCGTTGAGAAGTGCTAACCCCTCTTTTTCTACTAACTTTAATGGCTCGATATTTTCCTCTTTCATTGCTACGATTGAATCCACAATATTACCACGATATTTTACTTTCCATTGTCCAGTGAGGGCCAGTGCTATATATGCTAAGGGGGCTAAATCTCCGCTGGCGCCCACACTTCCCATTTCCGGCACTAAAGGGGTGATGTTATGATTCAGAAACTGAACTAATTTTTTCACAACATCATCTCTCACCCCGGAATACCCTTTAAGGAAGGTATTGATGCGAATTAGCATAGCGCCTCTCACAATTTCATCATCTAAATACTTCCCCACACCTGATGCATGACTTCTTATGAGGTTCTCCTGCAGTTCCTTTATTTTATTGTCATCTATGCGAACCCTGACTAAATCTCCAAGGCCGGTGTTAATGCCATATATAACTCTCCCTGATTCTATGACTTTTTCGAGTCTTTTACGGCCTTCTTTCACTTTTTTTAGCGAATATTCTTCAATCTCCACTTTTTCCCCGAATCTCGCAACATTAACTACATCCTCTATGCTGAGACTTTCACCATTTATTTTCATTCTCATACCCTCATTTAGATACATTAGCGATTTTAACATTTTCGAATAACACTCCGGGATATATACCTCTTGCTATAGCGTAAATTGGCTTTTGCTCTCTACTCACCTCTGCTACATTTCTCATAATATTATAAATGTTTCCAGATACCATAAACACTGTGGAACCTTTGATTTCTCCGTCTTCTACATAAAATGCAGGATTTGCCACTGCAGCTATGTCTCCCGTATCAGGATTGCTTGAATGTGCTCCTTGGAAGGAGGATATGATGTATCCTTTTTTCATCTCTTGGATTATGTCCTCCATAGTCTTCTTCCCAGGTGAGATTACCATATTGTGAAATCCGATTCCAACCGAGCCTGTTCGAAAACTCCTTAGCCCATTGCCCGTGCTTTCTTTGCTGGCTATATTCCCCCAGTAGGTGTTCCACAGGAATCCCCTGAATACACCTTTCTCGATTATTATATTTCTGTGAGTCGCCACACCCTCGTCATCGGCTATCAGCGTGTTAATGCTCAATTTGTGAAATGGATTGTCTTCAATGGTTATCTGATCGCTCATCACTTTCTCATTAATTTTATCTGCGAGAATGCTCGTGCCTTTGACCTTTCGCTCACCACTGAATGCAGGATAAAGTGCGAATTGAAGTATCTCTCCTAAGGCAAATGGCTCTATAAGAATGCTGAACTCCCCGTTTTCCGCTTTTACAACGTTCTCCGCATTTTTGACTTTTTTAATTGTACTGTCTATAACTTTATCGTAAGCAAGATTTGCGTCCCTGCGTGCATCCATATCGAATATTGTGGGGGTCACGTTCTCTCCTATTTTCTCGCTGAGAGCCATAATAAAGTATGTCCCTGCATTGTTTTGCGAGACATCAATTCCATGGGAATTGTGTATCTCGGTCTCTTCCCATACAGAACCCGTTTCTGCACCCACAACTATGGCCTCAGGTTTCTTATCCTTAACCTTCTTGAGAGATAATACCAGAGAATCAACGAGATAATCCTCCCTTATACTTTTTATCTCCCTGTTCACTTTATTCTTACTGTACTTCTGCTGTTCGGGGAGTGAGTGCCAGTTCTCATCTTTTTCGTTTTTCAATGCTATTTTATAAGCTTTCTCTACCCCCTCTTTTATACTTTTTTCGTCCGACGAATCAAGAATGTAAGTCCCTATTTTTCCATCTTTTATTCCCCTTATAATTGATCCTTTTAGATCCCTTGTAGCGGTTGATGAAATCTGATTGAGTTCTGCAACAGCAGAAATTTCCTTCTTCCTGAAAATTTCAATCTCAATCTCGTCGAAAAATTTCTCGCCGTACTTTATAAGGTTCATTTTTTACCACCTATGACTATAGATCTGTCAAATCTTATATGCGGCCCTCCAGAACTCACAAATGCATTTTGTCCTTTTCCGCATATGCCGTATTCTATTCCAAAATCCTTACCTATTGCAGATATATTTTTGAGAGATTCTATGGCTATTCCACTTATGCTCGTATCTTTTATCGGCTCAGCTATTTCACCATTTCTTATCACGTAACCTTCCTGTATGCCAACCTGAAATGCTGAATTCAATTCTGCCTGACCTCCCCGATAATCCGCAAGATAATATCCAAACTTAATACCTTCCAAAAGTTCTTCAAAACTGTAATCACAAGGCTCAAAAACGGTGTTTCTCATTCTTATAATGGGTGGATAAGTGTAATTTTCCGCTCTTGCATGTCCATTTGGCTCCATGCACCATCTCTTTGCGTATTCTCTATTGAGCATTATTTCTTTCAGAATTCCGTTTTTGATAATATGCACATCCCTTACACGGGTCCCCTCATCATCGTATTTTGCGTTTCCAAATCCCTTTTGCACAAATCTATCGCTCATGCTCACATATTCAGGCGCAATTTTCTTTCCTATAAGCTCTTTGAATGGGGAATTTACAGTCAGATCCGCCTCCGCCAAATGTCCTAATGCCTCGTGGGCTATTATCCCAATAACTATGGGCGAAGCTACAATGGGATATTCCCCCCTTTTTGACGATACACCGTTCATCTGATTTCTCAGTTTCTTTATCATCTTCGTAGCCA
Organism: DHVE2 group archaeon; assembly: GCA_015522935.1. Classification (GTDB taxonomy): domain Archaea; phylum Thermoplasmatota; class Thermoplasmata; order Thermoplasmatales; family Aciduliprofundaceae; genus S014-50. The sequence goes on from WALH01000071.1 coordinate 8,591, forward strand.
ATTCTTCCATGGATATTTTTCCGAAGGCTTCCCAGCCTTCATCCACAAAACCCATTCCATTTCTCACAGCACCTCTTTTATCTCCCTGCAATCCTGTTACCCATAGATAATGGAAAATATAGTTAACATCAAATTCTATTCTCATACCCTCGCTTGTCGTAATTATTTTCTTTCCGTGAGCATCTTCATACCTTATCTGGGTTGATTTTACTTCATCCGTCTTCTTCAAATTCCTCTCCAATCTTTTCATTCTTTCGATTTTCTCATCAAGCGATACATCCTGCGGCTTGATTTTCATTCTGCTCTTTACGTAATCTTCCACTATTTCAATAGGGCTTAACTCTATTTTTTCCCTTATGCCCCTCGACGCTGCTAAAGCCATTCTGTATGCACTTTCTATTCCCTCTTCCACCTTATCTGAATTTATTGTTGCAAAACCCCATGCACCGTTTGCCAATACTCGAATTCCATACCCACGCAATCTCTTCTCTGTGAAAGTTGAAAACACACCATCTTTTAGTTCCAGATGGTTTTTTGTTATATCTTCATATCTTACCTCCACGTAGCTTGCATTTAAATTCTCCGCTTTTTTTAAGGCCTGATCAACATCCATTTATATCACTCCATGTGCATCGCATGGCTGTAACCCCTATTAAACGCTTTTTCATTCAGATCCCAGAATTTTTTGGGTACCCGATCTCTGATTGCATTCATCACAGATTCCTTTTTCAGCATTTTCGTTATACCTGTGAAGAAGCCAAGCATTACGATATTTGCAACTATTGTATTTCCCAGGTTCTCAGCGATCTTGGTGGCGGGTATGCCGTATACCTTTCTCTTCTCCTCTTCTTCAATCTTCACCATATCACTATCAATTATCAGAACTCCGTTATTTCTCAGTTTATCTATATAATCCCTGTACGCACTCTGACTCATAACAACAAGATAATCAGCCTTGGTCACATGGGGGTAATCTATTTTCTCATCAGAGATAATCACCTCGCTTGTACTTGCTCCACCTCTCGCCTCTGCGCTGTAATCCTGTGTGAATACACACTCTTTCCCATCGTATATGGCCGCCGCATTGGCAAATATAAAGCCCATGGTTATTATTCCCTGCCCACCAAGTCCTCCGAATTTTATTTCAATCCGCATTTTTAGCCCTCCTTATAACTTCATCATATCTTTCCTCATATGTGGGTATATCTTTTGCAACGCGGAATTCTCCCACGACAATCTTTTCGTTGTACTTCAGTTCCATTTCCTCAAATGAAGCATCATTTTTCACAATTGAATTCTTCTCGAAGTACTCCATCATTGATAACGGTGTTCGCATGGAATTTCTCCTCCCGTAAACGGTCGGGCATTGAGATATAACTTCTATGAGCCGGAATCCCTTCATTCCAAGAGCCTTATATATGCTGTTCTGTAACTGATTCACATGGTATGTTGTCCACCTTGCTACATATGGCGCTCCTAAAGAAATTGCAAGATGCGGGATGTTGAATGGCCTATCAGGATTTCCATATGGTGTGGTTGTTGTGTACGCCCCCGTAGGTGTGGTGGGTCCATGTTGCCCTCCCGTCATGCCGTATGTGAAATTATTAACAGCAATTACGAGAATACTGTGGTTTCTCCTCGCCGCATTCACGAAGTGATTTCCACCGATCGCAAAGAGATCTCCATCCCCACTGAAAACCACAACGGTCAGTTCCGGCCGGGCGAATTTAATTCCAATAGCGAATGGTATGGCACGACCATGGGTTGTGTGGAAAGAATCCACGTTAACGTATCCTGCGGCTCTCCCGGTGCAGCCTATTCCCGAAACAACCACGAGTTTATTTGGATCTATTTTTCTTCTTAGTACCGCTCGCAAAAATGCGTTGAGCGTGATTCCTATCCCGCAGCCGGGGCACCACACATGGGGCAATCTCTCGGTGCGAAGTAGATCTTCCACTCCGTATCTCAAATCTTCCATCAGAGACAAATTAAACACCTCCTATTTCCTTCAGTATTTCATTAGGAGTGTGTATCTCTCCCCCCATCTTCGCTATGAGTTTCACATTATTTCCATCCGCGTACTCACGAACCTTATGGTACATCTGTCCATAATTCAACTCGGCTACATAGAAGTCGGCAGTGTATTTCTTTATGAATTCGTGGGGAAAAGGCCAGAGAGTTATGAGACGAAGCATACCCACCTTTTTTCCATTTTTCCTCGCGCTATTCACAGCGTTTCTGACAGCACGTGATTCCCCTCCGAAGGATACAATTATTTTATCTGCATCCTCAGTTTTGTACTCTTCAACCTTCCATATTTCCCTCTCATGCTTTATTATCTTCTCGTTGAGTCTTCTTACTAACTTTTCCTGAGCTTTAGGTGTTAGATTGGGATAACCTCTCTCATCATGTGTCAATCCCGTAGCATGTATTTTGTGACCTTGGCCTATCAGGGGCATTGGTGGAACGAGATCATCATCAGGCTCGAATGGACGTGAAGGGACTTTATTCGGTACTTTTCTCCGGATAATTTTTCTCTCTATTTCCTCTTCCGGTGGAACGTAAACCCTTTCGAACATATGTGCTAAGAGTGCATCTATGAGGTACATCACTGGCACGCGATACTTTTCCGCCATGTTGAATGCATCCATCATAAGATCAAATGTTTCCTGAATACTGTTGGGGTAAAGAACAATTATCTCGTAACTCCCGTGGGAACCGTATCTCGCCTGCATAAGATCCCCCTGTCCTATTAGCGTAGGTAATCCTGTGGATGGGTCTCCACGCATGGCGTTAACTACAACAATAGGTGCCTCCATCATGATTGCAAGACCGATATTCTCATTCATAAGTGAAATTCCGGGGCCAGAGGTGGCGGTCATTGCTCTCTCACCAGTCCATGATGCACCTATTATTGCGGCTATGGAACCAATTTCATCCTCCATCTGTATGAATTTTCCGCCAATCTGAGGAAGGCGGAGAGCCATTCTTTCTGCTATCTCACTGCTCGGTGTGATCGGATACCCTGCATAAAATCTGCAGCCAGCAGCTATTGCGCCTTCTGCGGCGGCTATATCCCCACTCCAGAAGTAATATCCAGATTTCATTTTAATTCCTCCACAAAAATGGCGAAATCAGGACAGTACAGTTCACAAAGGTGACAGGCAATGCATACCTTATTTTCTTCAGGATTCTCGATAAATTTGGGTGGGTGATAACCCTTGGAGTTCAGTTCGTCAGATACCATGAGAACTTTTGTAGGACAGTAATTTACGCAGTACCAGCATCCCTTGCATCTTTCTATATCTATTTTCACATTTCCCTTTTTCTTGAGTTTTTTGTCTGACATTTTTCATCCTCCATGGAGGTAGTGAGAGGGAAATTAATGCATGTGTAAAAAATGTTACGGTTTTTACAGATATAGGTGGTGATTAAGAAAATTTATAATATAAACTCTGAGTAAGGATTCTCATAATCATGTAAAAATCTTAAAATATGGGAAGTGATTAAGCTCTGGGTGCCAGGCTCGGCCGGGGGGTTAGGCGTCCCCTATGACCCGAAATCGTCTACATGCGGGGGCGACAGCCGGAGAAGGTGTAACCAGCCCTGACTTTCAAGTCATACAGAGCCTATGAGACTCTGTCCCTCGGGGTCACGGGTGCGTCTCGTGCTTTCGGAGGAAAGTCATGGGGCGCTTTGCCACGGAAACCCCGCCAGGCCCGGAAGGGAGCAGCGGCACCGTGGACCGATGGCGCTCGAGGGGTAGCGGAGTCGAGCCTCTGTGTGGGCGCTTGGGTCAGGGTCTGGGCATCAACTCCGGTGTGCCTGGCACCCGATTCATACGAAAAGAAGGTAATAATCGTCCCTTTTTTCAACCGTTATTTTGCAATCTGCATTTTCTAAATCCACTGCGATATCAATGTTAGAAATGACATTCTCCCCAATTTTTATTTCCACATTTTTTTTATTTGATCTTATGGCGAAATTTTGACAGTTTTTCCCTCTGAGCATGTTTACAATCTTTTTTACGAGTGCTTCGTATTCATTCATATTAAAAATTTCAACTCTACTGCAGGAAACCACATTTTTAATCTGATGTACCCATTCACACGGATTATGATCTGAGAATATAATTATCCTCCCAGATAGATATTCGATTATACATTCCCATTTTCTTTGAATGCACCTTCCCATGGCCTCTCTTTTGAAATTTCGAAAGTAGGATTCAATATTCTTTGGAATCTTAGCTGTGATGAGGTAGGAGTTCATAGTGCCACATTGCATAAGGGCATAAAAGTTTTTATATCTAAAAACACATACACACTCAGGGTGATCAGGATGAAATCTTTAATTAAAGAAGTACTTGCAAACGCCGAAAATAGGGTTGAGGAAAAACCGCCGGCACCATTGCATAAGACGGAAGAGGACAAAGAGTTGGAAGAAGTTTTGAAAACTCTGAGAACAAACATAAAGATTGTAGGTTGTGGCGGTGGTGGATGCAACACAATTAATCGAATTATGGAAGAGGGTATATACGGAAGTGTTGAACTTATTGCGGCGAATACAGATGCCCAGCATCTCCTTACTATAAAGGCACAGAGAAAAATTCTTCTTGGCAGAAGAATAACCCGTGGATTGGGTGCTGGAGCGCTTCCACAGGTAGGTTCTGAGGCTGCAAGGGAAGCAGAGGATAAAATACGCGATGTTGTTCAGGGTGCAGATATGGTATTTATTACATGTGGTCTTGGAGGAGGCACGGGTACGGGAAGTGCTCCTGTGGTGGCGCAGATAGCCAAGGAGTTGGGAGCATTGACCATCGCGATATGCACATTACCTTTTAAAGCTGAGGGAAGAGTAAGAATGGAAAATGCCCAGTGGGGGCTTGAAAAATTGAGGGAAGTGGCCGATACGGTTATAACTATACCTAATGACAGACTTCTTGAACTCGTGCCTAGATTACCACTGAATCAGGCTTTCAAATTTGCTGATGAGGTTCTCATGCGTGCTATAAAAGGCCTCACAGAGATGATAACCAAGCCAGGTCTTGTGAATTTAGATTTCAACGATCTGAAGACCGTTATGAAGGGTGGCGGTGTTGCAATGATAGGACTTGGTGAGAGTGAAGGTACTGGTGAGGAGCGCGTAATGGAGGCGATAGAAGAGGCGATAAATTCTCCGCTTTTAGAGGTTGATATATCCTCGGCTATGGGTATACTGGTTAACGTTGTTGGTGGGCCAGATATGACCATCAGCGAGGCAGAGCGGGCAGTGGAGCATTTGCACTCTAAAGTTTCTGAGAATTGCAAGATAATCTGGGGATGTGCTGTTGATCCCACATATGACCGTCGCATATCTGTGTTGGTTGTTGCCACCGGAGTCAAGAGCAAACAGATACTTGGGAAGGTTACCTCTGAGGAATTAAAGGAGCAATACGGAGTTGATGTCATCAAGTGATTTAGATAGCAAACAAAAATAAACACTCTTAGATCTTTCTCTTACTGGACTTGTTTTCTAAATTAAGATAGAATCGAAAGTTTTAAATAGGAGTTTGTATAACTACCATTAGTAGTCAACTAAAGGTTGACAACTAAAGAGGTGATAAAAATGATTGACAGGATGGTGAAGGATATATA
>WALH01000072.1 GCA_015522935.1 DHVE2 group archaeon
ATCCCACTCATGGAACTGCAGCAGGTGCTCTTGCAGCGCCAAGAATATTAAAAAGAGTTGCAGAATTAAATCATGCAAATTTGAATAGATGGCTTGGGATTCAGGTTGGATTTGAAACAGCATCAGGAGAGCTGATTGCAAAAACGGCAAGAAATAAAATGAAACCCTTCAGTCCAGAGGAATGGCCATGGGTTCTGTTGAATGGGACGTATGCGTTTAACAAATTTTTCTGGTTTCCAGCATATACCACCATTATGGGATTGCCCGGGGAAGTGGAGGAGGATGAAATAGATACTGCAAGATTGATCATCACTATGGAGAAAAAACTGCACGAGAAATTAGGAGAGCAGGCACATTTTAGTGTAACTCCTCTTTCTTTTGTTCCCATGTCTGCCCTTAAAGATAAAGAGGGTTTTGATATAATGAGTCAGCTCACACCTGGAAGAGTTTTGCATTTATACCATGCATGGAGACATCTTGCATGGGAAGTTGACCATGGATTAAAGAGAGCATCGCGTGGAAATCCAAATCTTTTAATTTTTTCACCACTTGCAAAATTAGGCTCAAAACTTCTTGTTCATATGATAAGAAAATGGGCAATAACTCATGGTATGGATGTAGATAAGCCTTTGGAACCAATGGATGTGAAGATAGAAGAGATAGATGTTTGAAAATTTTAAAAATCATTTTATTTCAATTCTCTCAGGTTACCATTCTTTTTTTGGGGGGGGAGAGTTATGAGTATTTTGATTATTCTATTTTATGTATTCTAATACATATATTTTTAAAACAAAAAGGGATGGAGGTGCATTGGAAAATTTTATTCCCCAGATTATGATAATCCCTCAATGGACGAGATAAATCTTGGCAGAATTACCCTCACTCGATACTTTATGCTCTACATTGAAGAATACGAATTAGCGGCCATGGCAGATTTTCATTTAGGATACGAGGATGTTATGGCTTCTCAAGGTCTCTTTCTTCCCAGAATTCAGAGAGATTACATCATGAAACTTCTGGATAAAATTTATGAGAAATACGATCCCAAAATGTTCATTGTGGACGGGGATCTAAAGCATGAATTCTCAAAAAACATGCCTCAGGAGTGGAAGGAAATAGAGGAAGTTGTGGATTATCTATCAGATAAAAGCCAGCTCATTGTGATAAGAGGTAATCACGACAATTTCTTAAAGAGCATTCTAAAAAGGAGAGGTATAGAACTACTAGATGATTTCACAATTGGAGACTATCACTTTTTGCATGGCCACAAATACTGTGAACTACCAGAGAATAAAGTAACCATAATTGGGCATGAGCATCCCTCTGTCACGCTAAGAGATGATATATTCGCAACTGTGAAATTTCCCTGCTTTCTTTATTCTCCCAATTTGATTGTTCTTCCAGCAGCAAGTATTTACGCCTCAGGAACTGATGTAACGAAGAGTGATTACATCTCTCCAATCCTTCAGAAAAACAGATTCGATTTCAATATATTTGGAATAGATGAGAAGATGGGGATTTTTCCCCTTGGAAAACTCAGCTCGATCCTTCAAGAACGTTGAGGAGATTCTCCACAACCTCTTCGAATGCCTTTGCTGCCTCGCTTTTGGCATATTCTATCACAAATGGTTTTCCCTCATCTCCGCACCTTACTATGTTCGCATCCATAGGAATAGAGCCAAGAAAAGGAACATTGTATTTCTTAGCAGCTTTTTCCCCGCCGCCCTTTCCGAATATCTCGCCTGTCATGTTTTCTATTATTCCTACAACTTTCTGATTTACCTGCCTTGCAAAGTTTAGGGCCTTTGTAGCGTCTAAAAGTGCAACTTCCTGTGGAGTGACAACGATGAGCGCACCGTCCATATCCTTTATTAACTGTGCAACACTTAGAGCTTCATCTCCAGTGCCGGGTGGCATATCAACTATGAAGAAATCCAAATCTCCCCAAGCAACCTCATCTAAGAGCTGCTGGATTGCCTTGTGTTTGAGGGGGCCTCTCCATATCACGGGCACATCATCGCTGGGTAAAGCCATCTGAAGGGAAATAACCTTGAGATTTGGGATTGGCTCAACAGGCACTATCATATTTTCATCGTTAACCATGAGTTTCACTTCCTGCACTCCTAACATCTTTGGAACATTGGGGCCATGGATATCCGCATCCAATAATCCAACCCGATAACCTTTAAGGGCAAGGGTTGTTGCTAAATTCACTGATACTGTGGTTTTTCCCACGCCTCCTTTTCCGCTTAAAACCATCATTTTATGCTTGATTTTTCTCATTTTTTCCGCTATTCTTTTTTCCGCTTCTTTAGACTGCTTTATTCTTTCAGCCATAGCCTTGGCCTGCTCTTTATCATATACTGCCATATCTCATCACCTACTCGGGTATAAGTGTGCTTATATATCATCTTTTTTGGACATATGTGAGTAAAAATTTGAAAAGTTATGGAACTGTGCACTCTAAATTACCCTCATAAAAATTGTATGTTAATTTAATAGTATCCCCTCCTTTTATCGAGGAACAGTGAATAACAATAATATCACCATTGCTTACCATTCCATTTCCATCTTCATCAATGAATGTCCATTCATCATCCCCATTTACCTTATTTACGTATCTAAGTTCTCCGTAATTTTCAATTTCAATATGCACATCGAAAGGAGATAGAGAGGATGGGCTGGTCAGAAACATTGTGGAATTTACCCAACCTTCGCCAACATTTGAGCCCTTTGCATTATACTGCAGACTCCCATAAATGACTCCCATGTACGCATAGCAGGTGAATGTGCCATTGTATCCCTTGTAAGATAGGGATATTGAATCTCCGCTTTTGATCTCTAAGTCATGAACAACTATGGTATCGTTGGTGCTTATCCGCCTATTCCCATCTTTATCCATGAATGTCCATTGGTCATCACCGTTTATCGTGGGGGAATATTTAAGCACTGTGTGGCTAACAGTTATGATCACATACTCAGGGCTCATCGTTCTGGGATTACGGAGAGATACTGTGATGTTGAAAAATCTCATAGCCAAATTGGAAGCATCGGGGTTGATTTCAATTGCCCCGCAGAGTGTTTTGGGCGGGGGAGGAATGCTCTGCACCCTGTACCCATAGCTGATGAACATTACAAAACCTCCTCTATCTCTATACTCCATGGTTATTTCGTTTCCCTGTATTTTATAACTTATTTTGTAGGTGTTGGTGATGTTTCCTTCAGGCGTTATATTAATCTGATTGTTACCGACATATTTCCATGTAAAAGGAATACGGTATCCTCCGCACGGATCCGGATAGTACGAGTATCCGCTTCCACTCTCGTTGAATACGACGTATCTGTCTATTTTGTATGTGATATTGTGGGAAGGTAAAACATCTTTCTCTTTTGTTAAATGCCATTTACCCACTATGGTGTTTTCCTTTGGAAAAATCACAAAAATTACGGCTATTACAACAATTGCAACAACTGCAACGCTTATCCCAGCCCAGAGCCAGTATTTTCTTTTGCTTGAGAGTGTCACACTCCATCACCTTACTTAGAGATGTAAAACATATATTTCATATTTTTGCATTTTGTACAAAAATGAGAAATTTAGGCATCACAAAGATTTATATGAGCAAAGGCAATTCTCCCCCGAAATGATTGAAGAGGAAATAAAAAAGATTAGGGAATCCGAAGATTTTGCAAAAAGAAGGATCAGGAATGCTGAAGTGGAAAGCAAAGAAAAAGTGGAAAGGGCAAAGAGGGAAATTCGCAGGGAAATCGAAGAGAAGAGAAGAAATGTTCTGGATGAAATTGAAAAGTGGAAAAAAGGCGCAGACTTACAGGGTAAAATTGAAGCTGAAAAGATAATTAATGATTACAAAAAGAGAGCCGAAGAAATAGAGGGAATCAGTAAGGAAAGACTTAGTGAGGTTGCAAGGGAGGTCCTCAACAAATTAATTGGGTGAAGGATATGCTTCTCCCTGCAAAAATGGTTGAAGCGGAAATTCTTGTTCACGATTCTGTTAAATATGATATTTTAAGAGCTGTTCAGCATTATGGATTTTTGCATGTTGAAACTCACAATATTAAAGATGTGAAAACTGCAAGACCATGCAAGGAAATATCAAAAATTGTAGACTATGAGTTCCGGGTATCAAAATTGATGGGGGTTCTAAATATAGCGAGAAGGAAGAAGTCAGGGATAAAGAGCATGTTAAACCCAGAGAAGCCCGAAAGATTTTCAACAGTTTTGAGAGAGAGGGAGGAGATAATACGGGATGCAGAGGAGACATTGGGCGAGATAGAGGGAAAGATACTTGAAATCAATGAAAAATGGGGGAGAGTAAGTGAGAAAGAGGAAAAATTGAAAATTCAAAAGGTATGGGTTGAAAATTTGGTTGAAATGCCATTTAATCTTTCCCATCTTGGGGAGGGTTTATATGTAAACATAATTGCAGGGGAGGCAAAGGATATATCTCAACTTTTGAAAATGAAAAAAGAGAGAAAAGCGGTGGTCTGGTACAGAACAATTGAAAAGAAGAAGAATGTTGTTTATATTATTGTAATTGCATATCTTTTGAAGGATAGAAAGGATGTGGAATCGGCATTAAGATTTTCTGGGTTTGCAGAATATGATCTATCTGGATGGAAAGGAAAACCAGAAGAAGTATTGAGAAAGATTGAAGAAAAAGAGAAGAAATTAAAAAAAGAGAAGGAAAGAATTTTAAATAAGATAAGAGAAATGAGAAAAAAATATTATGCAAGATTGGCGATTTTGAAAGATGATTTACACAACGAAAAATTGAAAGAGGAGATCCACAATAAATTTGGAAAGACAGATTACACAACTGTTATAAGGGGATACATTCCAAAGAAAAATATTGATGATGCAAAAAAAATAATAGAGGAGAAGGCGAAGGGGTTGTGTATAATTAAATGGAGAGATGCAAAGGGAGATAACGTTCCAGTAAAATATGAAAATCCAAAAATTTTTAGGCCTTTTCAGGCATTTATTGATATGTATTCCACACCGAAATACGGACATATTGAGCCAACAGTAATCATTGCTCCTCTTTTCGTGATATACTTTGGATTAACCTTAGGAGATGCAGGATATGGGTTGATAATGGCAATCCTTGGCTATCTTTTATGGAGGAGAATAGGAAAATACAACTGGACAAATCGCACACTTGGAAAAATTCTGTTCCCTTCTGGAATTATGGCAATAGTATTTGGATTGATTCAGGGGGGTATATTTGGCCCTCTTAATCAGTATAATTTTCTCACACAATTCATAAAATACAAACCAATTATGGACCCCATGAAGGACCCTGTAACTCTTTTGGTAATCGCTTTAATTGTTGGTATAGCCCAGATTTCTCTCGGTTTAATTCTTGGCGCATATCATCATTTAAAGGATAAGAAGTATGGAGACTTCTTGAATTCAGAATTATCATGGTTTATTCTTCTTCCATCATCGGGGATATTGATTGGATATTATTTCGGATGGTGGAGCGTGGATGGTAACACCGTTTTGATTTCCTGGATCTTCACACTGTTCTCCTTAATTTTTCTGCTTCCTGGTACAATTTCAAAGATTTTGAAAAAAGGAGATGTGAATGGATTGTTCTTTTTTGACATCACAGGGATGCTTGGAGACTGGCTATCCTTTTCAAGATTATTAGCGTTGGATCTTGCAACGTCAGGGATTGCGTTAACGATAAATATATTTGCAGATATTATAAATACCATGGTAACGGGAACCGGAAATCTTGTATGCTGTCTCCCTCTGCTTATTATAGGTATTGCCCTCTACGCATATTTCATGCGAGGAAAGGATTTGATAAAAAAGAGCATTGCTCTCCTCCTTCTCATATTTGGTGTTGTGGGAATGATAAACCTGACCGCTGGAATTTATCTATTCTTAGCATTCTTCTTAATAATCGGTCACATTGGAAATGCCATTCTCCAATCTCTTGGCTCATTTGTTCATTCTCTCAGATTGCAGTACGTTGAATTCTTCTCCAAGTTTTATGAGGGAGATGGTGTGAAATTCACTCCATTTAGGGAGATAAGAGAATACACAAAAGTTGGAGGTGCTGAAAAATGAAAAAAGTATTGTTTACACTGCTGTTTTTGATGCTAATAAGCGGGATTTTTATTGCCGCTAGCGGATCAGCATTTGGAAAAGGGTATGTGGAAGTGGGAGGAAAAAATGTTAGTTTGGAAATTGCAACATTCACAGCGGGGAGTTCGTACACATTTATTTACAAATTCAACGGGAAGATTGTGAATAATACAAATATTTCATGGGAAGTAAGCCGCTCAGGTGAGAGTTCTGCTAAAGTGTATTACGGGAATCCCGTAAAAATAACTTTTGACTCATCAGGAGATTACAATATAACAGTTAAGAAAAATGGAAGTGTGGCAGAGACTCACCATATCAAAGTTCAGGAGGGGGCTCTTGGCTCATATCTTGCGTTGATAGGCGCTGGTCTCGCCGTAGGTTTATCCGCTTTAGGCTCTGGAGTTGGAGTTGGTATTACAGGGGCAAGCGGAGCAGCTGCAATAGGTGAAAATCCAAAGAGCAAGTTTGGAAGAATCTTAGTGTTTCAGGCACTTCCTCAAACTCAGGCAATTTATGGTTTGCTCATTGCCATAGTCATCATGATGGGAGTGGGAGCATTCTCAGGTCATATCTTAAATGTCCCTATCTCTGTTGGTTTAGGTGCTATAGGTGCTGGTCTATCGGTTGGCCTCGCTGGTCTCAGCGCTATTGGCCAGGGTATAGTTGCGGGTACAGGAATTGGAACCACTCAGCATGAGAAGATATCCTATGGTAAAGCCATGGTATTCTCCATATTGCCTGAAACTCAAGCGATATATGGGTTGCTTGTTTCAATTCTCATTCTTTATGGCTCCGGTTTATTTGGGGGAGGTATGCACAAATATCCAATAGGAGTGGGTCTTGCAGCTATAGGTGCAGGATTTGCCATGGGGTTGAGTGGATTAACAGCTATAGGTCAGGGGATAGCAGCAAGCAGTGGTGCTGCCGCATCAGGTGAGAAACCATCCGCTTTTTCCAAATCTATAATATTTTCCGTTCTTCCTGAAACTCAGAGTATTTACGCTCTTATAATTGCCATTATTATTCTCCAAGCATCAGGTTTGTTGGGTGGCTCTCTTCCCCACATCTCTCAAGAGGCATGGATTGCTGTAGGTCTTGCCGCTATAGGTGCAGGTCTTGCAGTAGGATTCGCTGGCTTGAGTGGAATAGGTCAGGGTATAGCCGCTGGAAGCGGTATTCATGCAAGTATGAGGGAGAAAGCATCCTTCGGAAAAACCATGGTATTTTCAATAATGCCCGAGACTCAAGCGATTTATGGATTGCTTGTGGCAATATTTATTGTCAACGGTGCAGGATTATTTGGTGGGCATCCCAAAATTTTTCCGATGGGGATAGGTCTCGCAGCAATAGGCGCAGGATTCGCAATCGGTTTGAGTGGATTAACAGCTATAGGTCAGGGGATAGCAGCAAGCAGTGGTGCTGCCGCATCAGGTGAGAAACCATCCGCTTTTTCCAAATCTATAATATTTTCCGTGCTTCCTGAAACTCAGAGTATTTACGCTCTTATAATTGCCATCGTCGTTCTCTACTCCGCAGGCTTGTTAGGTGGCGCTCCTAATTTCTCGCCAGAGGCAGGAATTGCTGTTGGAATATGTGCGATAGGTGCAGGTCTTGCAGTAGGATTCGCTGGCTTGAGTGGAATAGGTCAGGGTATTACCGCTGCAATGGGTGTAGGTGCATTCACCCGAAGGCCAGAGAGCTTTGGAAAGAGCATGATGCTGTCAGTTATGAGTGAAACATTTGCCATATTCGGATTACTGATTGCCATTTTGATTCTTCATGCCATCGGGGTGTTCTAAATGAATGCTCTCCAGAGGATAATAAAGAGGATTGAAGAGGATGTCCAATGGAAAATAAGAGAATACGAAGAGAAGGCAATGAAAGACATTGAAGAGATAAGAAAAAAAGAGATGGAAAGATGGGAAAAAGAAAGGGGAAAGATTGAAAGAGATGGAAGGAGGGAAGCGGAAGAGATAAAACAGATGCATCTCTCCAAAGCACATCTGGAAGGCAGGAAGCTTTTAATGCAGGCAAGGGAGAAAATAATGAGGGAGACAACGGAAGAAATGAAAAAAAGAGCGAGGGAGTTCTTAGGGGATAAATATGAAGAGTATCTGAGAAAGAGTATGGAGGATTCAAAAAGAGTATTTGGAGAGGCGTTTAGAGTCATATGCCTTAAGGATGACATCTCAAAAGTTAAGGATATTGCTAAGAATATGAACCTTCGTGTAGAGGTTATACCCGGAGAGGTGAAAGGTGGTGGGATAGTTGCAATAAGCAGGGATTCCCTTAAGAGGGCAGATTACAGTATAGAGGCGTTTATAGGCAGGAATCTCTCAGAAATAAGAAGAAGAATTTATGAGATGTTATTTGGTGAAAAATATGCTTGATATTACAGTTATCCTCATAGCACTTACGATCTCTTTAATTGTGGCTTTCATAGTTATAGGTTTTCTTATGGGCTTTTTCCGAAAGATGATCAGCATCGGAAACTATATGGGCCCAAATGCTACAATATTTGCGATAGGAGCTAAGTACACTGAGAAAGAGCATATAGAGAAGCTTTTGGATTATACAAGTATAAATGAAGTTATTACAGAGATAAGGAGGGAGGGTTATGACATTCAGGATTTGAAGAAGTATGATTTGGAGTTAGAACTCAGTATGCTTTCATTGATGAGCAAAGCCGTTGAAATGCTTCCTGATGATGCCAAGATTTTTGCAGATGCGTACATGCTTAAGTATGATGCAAATATTGTTAAGAGAATTTTGAGGGCAAAGTATGCTAAGATGCCAAAGCGTAAAATATATGAGATGGTATATGAAGGCAGGTACATCACAAAGCTTATAATTCAGCATATGGTAGAAGCTACGAGTATGGAGGATACAATTTCTGCTCTTGATGCAACACCTTTTAAAGATTGCATAAAAGTTTGGAGTGAGAGCAGGGATTTGCTTGCAGTTGACCTCTTAATGGATAAAATTGTTTTAAAGAATTTGACTGAGAGTAAGGTGGTTATGGATGAGAATGCATTGGAGCCTGTCAATATATTTTTATCTCGACTTATAGACATTCAGAATATAAAAACTGTGCTGAGGGCAAAAGCAGCGGAAATAAAAAATATTCAGGAATTTTTGATAGATGGAGGCTACGAAATTGGTGAGTGGAAATTAAAGAATATGGCGGAGGCAAGAAACATTGAAGAATGCCTCGGACAATTAGAAGGAACAAGTTACTCATTTCTCAGAGATATAAAAGATCCATTTGAAGTGGAAGTGGCACTTAATAGGTATATGCTGAAGATCGCAAATGATATTGGATTGTCGTATTCACTTTCTACTGGACCAACAGTGATGTTCTTAGTCTCGAAGGAATTTGAAGCTAGAAATCTCAAGGCAATAATTAAGGGATTCATGGAGAATGTTCCCAAGGAAAGAATCAAGAGCCTTTTGGTGGGTGGTGCCTCGTGAGGATAGTAGTTGTGGGAAGCAGTGATTTCATAACCGGTTTCCAGCTCGCAGGAATTAAGGAGGTTTATGAAGCGGAAGATGAATGGAAAGCAAAAAATGTGTTGGAAGATATTAAAGATATGAGAGATGTTGCCATTGTCATAATTCCCAAACGCTATGCTTACAGAATTCGAAATTTTATAGATGATTGGAAGAGAGAGAAAGGTATTTATCCTGTAATACTTGAACTTCCAGATATGCATGAAAGAGAAAAATATGAAGATTATATGCGTGAAATTGTTAAAAGAGCGCTTGGAATAGATATACTCAAGAGGTGAGAGAAAATGGGAAAAATAATTAGAGTTGCAGGCCCAGTGGTGGTTGCAAACGAAATGAAAGGCAGCGAAATGTACGAAGTTGTTCGCGTAGGTGAAGAAGGACTCATAGGAGAGATAATAGCACTGAATGGAGATTTAGCAACAATTCAGGTTTATGAAGAGACCTCAGGTATAAAGCCCGGAGAAAAGGTGGAGAGAACTGGTGCGCCATTATCCATTATTCTTGGCCCCGGAATAATAGGGCAGATTTACGACGGAATACAGAGGCCATTACCCAAAATAAAAGAGATAATGGGAGATTTTATTAAAAGAGGAGCTAATGTTCCTCCACTAAATTTGAATAAAAAGTGGCATTTTATCCCGAAGGCAAAAATTGGAGAGAATGTTACAGGTGGAGATATTTTAGGAACTGTGCAGGAAACAAAATTAGTTGAGCATCGCATAATGGTTCCCCCGGAAATTGGGGGTAAATTAGAGTGGATTGCAGAGGAGGGTGATTACACTATAGAAGATGTAATCGCAAAGGTTGGTGGGAAGGAGGTGAAGATGCATCAGAGATGGCCAGTTAGAAAACAGAGACCATTCAAGGCTAAACATGATCCTGTGGAACTTTTAGTTACAGGGCAAAGGGTTCTTGATACATTCTTCCCGATCGCAAAGGGTGGTACCGCCGCCATCCCCGGGGGATTTGGTACTGGAAAAACGGTAACTCAGCATCAATTGGCAAAGTGGAGTGATGCGAACATAGTAGTTTATGTAGGTTGTGGTGAAAGAGGAAATGAAATGACCGAGGTTTTAGAGGATTTCCCCAAATTAAAAGATCCAAAGAGTGGTGAACCTCTAATGCACAGAACAGTGCTCATAGCAAACACCTCAAACATGCCTGTCGCCGCCAGAGAAGCAAGTATTTACACAGGAATCACAATTGCAGAATATTTCAGGGATATGGGTTATCATGTTGCCCTTATGGCAGATTCTACTTCCCGCTGGGCTGAAGCCCTGAGAGAAATATCGGGTCGCTTAGAGGAGATGCCCGGTGAGGAAGGATATCCGGCCTATTTAGCCTCCCGCTTAGCTGAATTCTATGAGCGCGCAGGTTACGTTACCGTATTGGGTTCTGAGAATAAAAAAGGTTCCGTGACGGTTGTGGGTGCAGTCTCACCGCCAGGTGGAGATTTCTCAGAGCCTGTCACTCAAAATACTTTAAGAATTGCAAAGGTTTTCTGGGCTTTAGATGCAGATTTAGCACATAAAAGGCACTTTCCATCTATAAACTGGCTCCGATCCTATTCTCTCTACCTGAACTCTGTGCGTGGATGGTGGGAAGAAATGGTTTCTAAGGACTGGTACGAATTGCGTCGTCAGGCGATGGGTATACTGCAACGGGAATCAGAATTACAGGAGATTGTACAATTAGTTGGGCCAGATGCTCTCCCCGCTAGGGAGCAGGCCCTCTTGGAAACAGCGAGATCACTTCGTGAGGATTTCTTGCAACAGAATGCGTTCCACGATGTGGATACTTACTGCCCGGCGAAAAAGCAGTATGAAATGCTCCGATTGATCCTCAAATTCCACAGTTTGATAACGGATGCTGTTGAAAGAGGAGTAGGAATAGATAAAATAAGAAAATTAAATGTGAAAGAAGACCTTGCCTATATGGGAAGAATACCCAATGAGACATTTGAAGACGGATTCAGGGATATTGAGGAGAAGATGAAAAATGAAATAGCGAAACTCACTGAGGAGGTGAAGTGAAATGGAAGTTGAATATCGTACAATAAGGGAAATCAAAGGTCCTCTCCTCATCGTTGAGAACACACGTGATGTTGCTTATGGAGAAGTTGTTAAAATTCGTGGCCCTGATAAAAAAGAACGCTTAGGACAGGTTTTAGAAGCCAGAGAAAATATGGCTATTGTTCAGGTCTTTGAGGGAACACGTGGCTTAGATGTGAAGAACACGACAGTTAAGTTTTTGGGTGATACGTTAAAGATAGGTGTTTCTATTGAGATGTTAGGTCGTGTTTTTGAGGGAACAGGTCGCCCGATAGATGGTGGCCCAGATATCGTTCCGGAGGATATGCGTGATATAAACGGTTATCCCATTAACCCATCTGCCAGAGCTTATCCGCGAGAGTTCATACAGACAGGTATATCTACTTTAGATGGCATGAATACCCTTGTTCGAGGTCAGAAGTTACCCATATTCAGCGGGGCAGGTATGCCTCACAACGAAATTGCAGCGCAGATTGCTCGCCAAGCCAAGGTTCGAGGTGAAGGAGAGAGGTTTGCCGTGGTATTCGTAGCTATGGGCATCACAGCCGAAGAAGCAAATTTCTTCCGCAGAGAATTTGAAAGAACTGGAGCGCTAGAGAGAACTGTGCTATTTCTGAATCTTGCGAATGACCCGGCAATTGAGAGAATAGTCATTCCGAGGATGGGTCTGACAGTTGCAGAATATTTAGCATATGAGAAGGATATGCATGTTTTAGTCATCCTCACGGATATGACCAATTACTGCGAAGCATTGAGGGAAATATCGGCAGCGAGAGAAGAAGTGCCCGGAAGAAGAGGCTATCCCGGTTATATGTACACCGATTTAGCAACTATTTATGAGAGGGCTGGAAGAATAATAGGAAAGAAGGGAAGTATTACGCAGATTCCAATTCTTACTATGCCAGACGATGATATGACTCATCCAATCCCGGATTTAACTGGATACATAACAGAGGGTCAAATTGTGCTAAGTCGAGAACTGCACCGCCGTGGGATTTATCCACCCATAAATCCTCTTCCTTCGTTATCTCGATTGATGAAGGAGGGCATAGGTAAGGGAAGAACACGAGAGGATCATGCTGGTGTTGCAAATGAGTTGTATGCTGCTTATGCGGAAGGCCTTCGCCTCCGTGATTTAGTGGCCGTGGTTGGAGAAGAAGCGTTGACAGAAGAAGACCGCATTCTCCTGAAATTCGCCGATGAATTCGAGAATCGATTTATAATGCAGGGTAGAGATGAAGATAGGAGCATTGAGGATACATTGACCCTCGCATGGGATCTTCTATCTATGCTGCCAAGAACTTATCTGAAAAAGATAGACAAAAAATACATAGAGAAATACCTCCCAAAATCAACATAATTATTAAAATTTATTTATCCAAATATTCGCTTTATAAACCAATCCACATTGAATTTCATTAAATCCTCATATTTTTGCCCTGTACCTAAGAATATTACGGGCTTTTTGATCTCGTAAGCTATGCTTATAGCCGATCCTCCCTTTGCATCGGCATCTATCTTTGTCAATATAACAGCATCTACCCCAACTTCGCGGTTGAATTGTTTAGCTTGTTCAATTGCATCATTTCCAGCTAAAGCATCTCCTACGAAAATTGTGAGATGTGGTTTTGCAACCCGCTTTATTTTTTTCATTTCATCCATAAGATTTCGGTTTGTCTGCATTCTTCCCGCAGTGTCAATAAGAACAAAATCTCGATGCTTCGCTCTTGCATGCTCAATTGCATCATATGCAACAGCGGCCGGATCTCCACCAGCCTTGTGCTTTATAACCTTCACACCCAGTTTTTTACCATGCTCGTCTATCTGCTCAATCGCACCTGCCCGAAAAGTATCGCTTGCAGAAATAACTGAAGTATAACCCTGATCCATCAGGTACTTGGCAATCTTCGCTATGACAGTTGTTTTGCCAGTGCCATTTACACCTAAAAACATTATAACACAGGGTTTTTCACATTTCTTTACAAATTCATCAAAATCAAAATTCTTTGTAAGTATTTCCCGAATTGACTTCTTTAACGTATTCTCAATCACTTTTCCAACATCGCTCCTTATTCTTACCTTCTTCCCGACAAGTTCTTTCTTTACATCTTCCTTTATCTTTTCAATTACGTCCACAGCTACATCCGCTTCCATGAGTGCTAATTCCAGTTCCCAGAGAAAATTTTGGATCTTATCTTCAGTTATTCTTTTACCCAGCCCCTCAGTAAACTCTTCGCTCAGTTCTTCCTTCGCTTTTTTTTTCAAGGATCTTATTTTCTCCTTAAGGAGCTTGAACATTCTTCCTCGCCTTTAGATATCTCTGGTAATCCTCCTCAACCTTCGCACTTAAAGCTGCATAATTCTGCTGTAGTTTATATGAGTCTTCGCTCAATTTTTTGAGTAGCTCTTCTATATCTTTCTTTCTTGATTCCAATTTTTCAATCATCTTTTCAATTGGTAACTGCGTGAATATATCACTTCCTATACTTATGAGCCCTTTCTTTTGAGATACCCGAACCGATATAAACACACCTGCACCGATAGGAACTAAAATTTCCTCATTCTCAATGTCCTTATAGCCTTGAAGGGTCTCTATTGCCCTCTCATGTTCATTCAGGGAAGCTTGCAGGACGTCTATCTGCTTCTGCAAATTCCCAATCTGAGCCTTAAGAACTTCCAATGTGGCTAAACCCTTCTCTATATTTTCCTCTTCTTCACTCATTTTCATCCCTCATATAATATTTCACGACGGGATCTTTGGATTCTTCAGGATTTATCTCCTTTGTGACCTCGATCCTTATCAGCCGCCTCTTTATACCGTACTTGCTACCCAAGAGCGAATAGGATTTTTCCCTTGCTTTTTCTTCGTTCTCTGCCACGACATCCTTGGTAAATTTGAACCATTTCCTGCCCTTGGGCGAATATTCACCAATTATTCTGAATGCTTTCATCTTCATCACCTTTGCGAGAATAGAAACAATGATTTAATAATTTTTATCATTCTGTGAATTCCAAAGTTAAAATATAAGTAGTGAAAGGTGTTTATTAGCGTGATGATAATAGATGTCGTATTTCTTTCAATTGTGGTCATATTCACAGCAATATCCTTCAAGAAAAATTCCGTAGTTTACCTTTCCACAGCATTTACCCTCGTTTATTTCCTTGAACTTTACCTCTACTATCTCTCACCCTTTCAGCTTTTCAATTTCATAATAAATTACAGCGCCAAATATCCTCCGGATATAGGAATTCTGACTGCAATTTACATACACAGCATAAACCCTGCGCACATATTTTTCAATATACTCATATTCTTCCTCGCTGGCTATCCCTTTGAGAGACGAGTTGGTAGCTTTATATTCACCCTCATATTCCTCGTCTCTGGAATTGTGGCAAATCTTCTGTACGGAATATTTCTGAATCTTTCGGGCATACAATCTTATCTCATAGGTGCATCAGGGGCAATATTCGGAATTATGGGCGCATTTATAATAATGTACCCTGAGGATGAAATTACCATGTTTCTTGGGCCAATTCTCATGCCTCGCATTAAAGTCAAGTATGCTCTTCTCGCCTTTATAACATTTGAATTTGCCCTCACACTCCTGTGGGTCAACGATAACATCGCCCACGGAGCACACGTGATAGGCGTAGTCACAGGCGCAATTATGGGCTATTACCTTCGAGGTAGAAAAATTCAATTGGAACGAGTTCCAAGGATAAATTACAAGGTATTTGAGGAACTTGCCACAGATGAAAATCTCAAAAACATATATGCGCGTATAAAAGAAGAGGGGGATAAGATTGTCCAGAGGGCATGGATTGAAAGATTTTTCACAGAGAAATTCGGAGAAGCAAAAATCGAAGGAAAATTTGTGAATGTAAAAAATAAGAGGTACAGGATTTACAGGTGAGTGTATGAAAATTGATGGTTCCTATGGAGAAGGTGGCGGGCAGATTCTTCGAACATCCCTATCATTATCTTGCATAACAGGAGAAGAGGTGGAAATAACAAACATAAGAAAAGGTCGTAAAAACCCGGGATTGAGAACACAGCATCTCAAAGGAGTTCTTCTTTTAAAAAAATTGTGCAACGCAAAGGTCGAAGGCGCAAGAATAGGTTCAACTAAAATTAAATTCACACCTCAGAGAATTAAGGGGGGAGTTTATAAGGTAGATATCGGCACGGCTGGAAGTATTACCCTTATTCTCCAGATCTCACTTCTTCCCTCAATCTTTGCGGATAGAACAACTATTTTGAAGATAAGTGGTGGCACAGACGTACCGTTTGCACCACCTGTAGACTACTACCGCTTTGTTCTTATCCCATTTCTGAAAAGAATGGGTGCTGAAATGAAGTTAAAGATAATAGAAAGGGGCTACTACCCCGAAGGTGGAGGAAAAGTTGAGGTTGAAATTGAGCCATCAAAACTGATGGGTTTGAGATTGGAGGATAGAGGTGAGTTGAAGGATATGCAAGGATATCTGAATCTTCGAAATCTGCCATTTCATATAGCAGAGAGAATGTGCACTACCCTATCAGGTATCCCCATTGAAAGGGATGCAAGCAATTCCGGGATAAGCAGGGGTTGCGGATTATTACTTCTTGCTCGCTACAGAAACACAATTCTCTCAGGAAATGAACTATGTAAAAGAAGTGTGCCCGCAGAAAGAATTGCACAAAATGCACTGGAAAAATTATACAAAGAGATTAATTCAGAGGCTACCGTGGATGTTCATATGGCTGATCACCTGATAACATTCGCCTCTGCGGCTTATGGAGAGACGCATTATTTCGTAAGAGAAGTAACAGACCATACAAAAACCAATGCATGGGTCGTGGAAAAATTCGGGGCAAAGGTGGAAATAAAGGAGAATTCAGTGAGAATTCAGGCGTACATGTAACTTTTCGGTATGCTTTTCACCTCTGAGGCTTTTTTTCTTATCTCTGATATGTTGGTCTCTATCTTTTCTGCCTCTTCATAGAGTGGTTTGGGATCTATCTTAATTCCTCTGAGCATATCGTTGAGAACTTCAACAATTCTAGCTGCAGCCCGAGCATCAGGATAATCAGGATGTGCCTCAGCAAGAAGAGCTATAACATCCCGACCTAATTTCACACCCTCGGTAAGAAGAACTCCTGTAACTCCTGTTATCACACCCTCTTCAAATTTCAGTACATAATCTGGAATTTTCTCTGATGCGTATGCTGTGCTTCCAACTCCATAAACATCCACCTTATCCTTCTTCTCCTGTGTAATCAATCCTTCGGGAGTTACAATGAGCGACGCCCTCTTTTCATCGGCCCAGTCAAAAATGAGGGATACTAAAGGCTTTACAATAGGTGTGGGAACTTGGAATTCGGATACAAATACTGCAATTTTCGATTCTTCCGTGATTCTCCCACCATATATACGCACTGGGTTCAGAGGTTTCCAGTTCTTCACCAACGCAATTGATGGAAAATAAGAACTATCGACTATTGCTATCTGCTCTAAATTGAGGGAATCAATTATGTAATTGGCCACTATCGAACTCACGAGTCCAACAGATGGAAAACCATCGAGAACGATGGAATCCCGCAGATCAATCTTTTTCAACTCGTAAATCTCTAAATCCATATCTTTGGCATGGCATAATCTCTATTTATCTTTTCGGTTAAATTAATCCCTTTCAAAGATCTTTTTTCCCGCCACAAAAGTTGCTTTTATATTCCTGTCATCACCCCGGAACATTAACTGTGAAAGGATTTCAAGAGGGAAATCATCGATATTTGCGAGATTTTTCAAATCTATAACAACAAAATCTGCATATTTTCCAAGCTCAAATGATCCGATTTTATCATCCATCGATACAACTTTTGCACCACCCATCGTGGCCATGTAAAAAGCTCTCACGGGATGAATTGGGTTAGCATAATATGCATCCCTCAGCACCGGGAGAATGCTTGTGAATTGACCTGCTGCTATATCCGTTCCCACAGATACCTCTATTCCATGAGCAAGAATCTTTTTAATGTTCATAACCCCACTGTGAAGGAAGAAATTTGCCGATGGACAGTGTGCAATTTTTGCACCTCTTTTCGATATTAGATTCATCTCTTCATCTTTCAGATGTACTCCATGAGCAAGAATGGTTTTTTCATAAAGCATACCTGCCTCGTCGTAAACCTGGGCATAATTTCTGCCATATCTCCTCCTTACTTCTTCTACCTCCCTCTCTTGTTCGGATATGTGCGTTTGAATTATCATATTTCTCTTTCTTGCTATTTGGGACAGTTCTTTCATGAATTTTGGGGTACAGGAAAGTGCGAATCTCAGGGTGAGTGCATATCTGGAAAAATCATTATTCCACTTGTTCCAGAGAGCTATAATATCTTTCTTAGCCTTTTCCATCGAAATTCTCAGTTCTTCAGGTACATTCTCATTCATAAGTGTCTGGCCCATAATTGTTCTCAAGCCCACCTTTCTTGCGATTTGAAATGCTGCATCAACACTTTCCATTCGAGAAGGACCGTACACCACCGCTGTCGTTGTTCCACTTTGAGCAAGAAGATTGAAGAATTTCTCAGATTCTCGAATTGCATACCCTCTATCCAAAAATCGCATCTCCTCCGGGAAAACATATTTTTCTAACCAATCAAACAGGTCTGTATGCCATTTCCCCATCAACTCGACTTGGGTTAAATGAGTATGCGTATCCACGAAGCCCGGCATGATTATGTAATCTGAAAAATCCACAACTTTTCCCTCAGGCTTATCAAGAGTGAATTTCTTTATTTTTCCATCTTCGACGATCAGGTATCCTTCAAAGTCCCGCATGTTCTGAGGTGTGGGGGTATCTATGAATCTTGATTTGATAATCATAGCCTTTAACTTAATGCTTGAAATTATATCAAATTTTTGAATTTTGTTTATATTCCTTTCTAAAAACTTTGAACACCTTTATTGCGTTCCCTTTATACTCCCGGCCTATTTATCTATGAGCTCCAGAAATTTTTCTTCGTTATGCTCGCCTGCTTAATTATTTTCATTAATAATTCTCGCCCTATTTCCTCTCCTGAATGTTTCAATCTTTCTCCAA
This sequence comes from DHVE2 group archaeon, assembly GCA_015522935.1. Classification (GTDB taxonomy): domain Archaea; phylum Thermoplasmatota; class Thermoplasmata; order Thermoplasmatales; family Aciduliprofundaceae; genus S014-50. Next base: position 18,763 of record WALH01000072.1, read on the forward strand.
AGCACGCAAAATCTATATACATCCGTAAAAATATCGGAAAAAGAGGTGATAAAGTTGGAGAGCAAAGTTAAAAATATCCACATTGTACGTTTTCCTGAAGGAAAGGATCTGGTGAAGGAGATAAAAAGATACTGCGAGAAGAAGGGAATAAAAAGTGGTATGGTGAGCGTGATCGGAGCTTTAAAGAGAGCTACACTTGGGTATTTCGATCCGCATGCGGGAAAATATTTGAAGAAAGATATTGATATGCAGTGTGAACTTCTGAGTGCCATGGGAAATATCTCCGTTTTGAATGAAGAGCCATTTATCCACGTTCATGCAGTTCTTGGCTCTCGGGACTTTGACACAATAGGTGGCCATCTCATTAGTGGGGAGATTTTCGTTGCAGAAGCGATTATAGTAGAATTTGAAGGAGAGATTAAAAGGGTTAAGAGCGGAAACCTCTATCTGTGGGAAATTCAAGAGTAGGAAAACTTATATATGCGAGAGGAATGCAAAGATTATGGACGAAGAGACCAAGAGAATTCTAAAAAAGCAGGGATATGCCATAGTGGGAAATCATAGCGCCGTAAAACTATGTCACTGGCTCCGTGAAAGCTTATTACACAATAGATTTTGCTACAAGCAGCAGTTCTATGGTATAAAATCACATAGATGTTTGCAGATGAGCCCAGCAGTTAACAACTGCACACAGAACTGTCTTTTCTGCTGGAGATATCAGCCCTTTAAAGAAGTTTATCTCAAAGAGGTTGACGATCCTGAATTCATAGTGGAAGAAAGCATAAGACAGCAGAGAAGGTTAATTGTGGGATATAAAGGTGATCCAAGGGTCTCGCGTGAGAAATGGGAAGAGGCGATGAATCCAAAACATGCTGCCATATCGCTTATAGGAGAACCCACATTGTATCCCCGCTTGGGTGAGTTGATAGAAGAATACCATAAAAGAGGATTCACAACATTCCTTGTTACAAATGGAACCATGCCCGAGGTTATAGAAAATCTTGATCCTTTACCCACACAGCTGTATGTGACCGTGGCTGCGCCCAATGAAGAAATTTACAAGAAACTCTTGGTTCCATTAATAAAGAATGGGTGGGAGAGGTTGAAAAAAACACTTGAAATTCTACCATCGCTTGATACCAGAAAGGTCATAAGGCACACCTTGGTCAAGGGCTGGAATATGGAGAGATACGAGGAAGAATATGCAAAATTAGATGGCATAGCGGAACCAGATTTCATAGAGCCAAAGGCCTACGTTTTCGTGGGATACTCGAGGGAGAGACTCACAATAGATAATATGCCCTCCATGGATGAAATTCGTGATTTTGCACATAAACTCGCCGAACTCACAGGTTATTATTACCGGGACGAAAAGGAAGATAGCCGTGTTGTTCTTCTAACAAAAACAAACAAGCCGACGAAAATTAATGCATAAGCCTCCTTATTTCCCTCTCTATCTGCGATCCCTTCTCAGGACCTCCAAAGGTTTTCATTACATTGCCCAGAGCCTTTGCAAGCTGCGGTATATCCTCCTTCTTTATGTTATCTGGATCTACACCAAGGTTCTTGCACTGCTTTTTAATTACGAATACTCCAAGTTGCCCCAACTCCCGCGTCATTATCTCTTTAATCTTCTCACTGTACTCGGAAGCCATTGAGCCACATAATACTCCAATACCATATAAAAGTTTTTTATAACAATCATTAATGCTTTAATTCTGTGAAATATTCGAACAGAGCGAAATTTTTATTACCGTAAATGAGATATTCCACCAGGTGATTCTATGCCAGAAAAATTCAGGTGCAGGCTTGTCTCCTGGAAGGATATAGAGAGATGGTCAAAGGACGTTGTTAAAAAGGTCATAGAAAGCGGTTATGAGCCAGAAATTGTTATTGGTTTGGCGAGAGGAGGTTTAGTTCCAGCAAGATTGATATCCGACTATCTAAACATCAAGGATCTTTATGCTGTTAAGACCGAGCACTGGGGAGTAACAGCAACGCCGGATGGTAAAGCAAAACTCGCCCAAGGATTACAGGTGGATATTTCGGGTAAAAAAGTTTTAGTTGTGGATGACATAACCGACACTGGGCAAAGTTTAAAATTAGCGGTAGAGCATATTACAAGGCAAAATCCCAAAGAGGTAAGAGGTGCAACTCTCCTGCATATAACTCATTCAAAATATGTGCCACATTACTATTCTGAAGAGGTTCCCGAAGATAACTGGACATGGTTCATCTTTCCATGGAACGTTTATGAAGATTTGAGAAATCTCATACAGAAAGCTATGGACAGGAGAATGAAGATGAGAGAGATAAAAGATGCGCTATTCAATAATTTCGGGATAGAGGTGAGTATAAAAATCATAGGTGAAGTTCTGCGAGATTTAGAAAGAAGAGGCATGGTGAAAAGAGTCAGCTTCAAGTGGGAGCTGAAAAAATGAAAATCTTGCGAGAATCTTTGCAAAATGCACCTATCATTATGAGGGGTAATTACCCTTATTTTATTCATCCTCTAACGGATGGAATTCCACAGATTGAACCCTCCCTGCTGAAGGATGCTGTTAATGAACTCATAAAGAGGATAAATACGGATTCGTTCAACAAAATAATCACGGTTGAAGCCATGGGCCTTCCTATAGGCGTTGCCCTGAGTCTCACTTTGAACAAACCACTTACAGTTGTGAGAAAAAAATCGTACAGTTTGGAGGGTGAAGTAGAAGTACATCAGAAAACCGGTTACTCCACAGGCAAACTTTACATAAATTCTGTTAAACCTGAAGATAAATTGTTGATTGTAGATGATGTTCTGAGCACAGGTGGAACAATAGTGGCAGTTGTGGAGGGTATAAGAAAAATCGGCGCCACAATTTCCGACATAGTGGTGGTAGTAAACAAGAATAAAAATATCGAGAAAATAGAAAAGAAGGTAGGAATGAAGATAAAATCAATAGTGAACATCGATATAATTGATGGAAAGGTCATCGTAAAGGAATGAAAATTTTGATATGCTTGTTCGTGCATAACCCCATATGAAGCCGTTCACAAATTTAATTCCATTTGAAAAAGCGAAAAGAATGTTACTGGATAACATCAAACCTGTGGAAGAATGGGAGATTGTGAGCATAGAGGAGGCCATAGGCAGAGTTCTGACTGAAGATGTGGTATCTCCCCTTAATATACCGCCATTTGCTCGTGCCGCAGAGGACGGATACGCTGTTATAGCGGAGGATACGTATAGTGCAGGTAGATATAATCCAAAAACTCTCAAAATTGTAGGTGAGATAAACACAGGCGAGTACAAGGATGTGAAGATAACTCATGGAGAAGCGGTGCAAGTTTCAACAGGTGCTATAATGCCAAAAAACGCTAATGCAGTGGTTAGAGTTGAGGACACGGAAATTAACGATGATGAACTTTTAGTTTACAGGCCAGTTCATCCACTATTCGATGTGGCTCCTCAGGGAGAGGATATAAAAAAGGGGGAAACAGTGCTCAAGAAAGGTGAGCTTTTAAATCCAGCAAAAATCGGTGCACTGGCGGCTATGGGAATACCAAAGGTGAGAGTTTACAGAAAACCAAGAGTTGGTATATTACCCACAGGTGATGAATTGGTTAAGCCGGGAGAAAAATTAGAAAAGGGAAAGATATACGATGTAAATTCCTACACACTTCAGGCCGTAACACTGATGAATGGAGGGATACCAAAACTCTACGGGTACGTGCCAGACGATCCAAAAGAAATCGAGAAAAAGTTGATGGAAGCGATGGAAAACGATATAATTGTTTTTTCCGGCGGTTCATCGGTCGGGGAGAGAGATTTGCTTATCGACGTAATTTCAAAACACGGCCATATTCTTTTTCACGGCGTTCAGATCAAGCCTGGAAAACCCACATGGTGTGCAAAAATAGGGGGAAAAATTGTTTTTGGCATGCCCGGCTTTCCCACATCTTGCCTGAGTGATGCTTATCAGTTCCTCATGCCTGCAATAAGAAAGATGGCACATTTGCCACCCAAAAAAGAAAGAATTGTCAAAGCGAGGATGACAAGGAGAATAACATCCACACTGGGAAGAATGCAGTTTTTCACGGTTCGTGTGAAGGATGGTTTTGCGTATCCTGCGTACAAGACTTCAGGCGCAATAACAAGCTTGGCAAATTCTGATGGATATATAATTATCCCAACAAATGCGGATTTAGTAGAAAAGGATGATGAGGTTGAGGTTCATCTCTGGGGTGAGCAACTGTGATTCTGGGATTCTGTGGTCCTTCAAATTCTGGAAAGACAAAATTAATAGAGGAGATACTTCAAAAAATAAAAGGGAAATACAGAATCGCTGTGGTGAAGCATACACCTCATGGAATAGATCTGAAGGGAAAGGATAGCTGGAGATTCAAAGATGCAGGAGCGAATGAAGTTGTTTTGCTTGGAGATGAAGTGGTAAGATTTCAGAATTCACAATCTCTATTTTCCGTGCTAAAATCACTCAAAGATTATGATATTATTTTAGTGGAGGGATTCAAGAAGGAGAAGTTTGTGCCTAAGGTGTGTCTGGGAAGTGAAGAATGTGAAAACTGTGTGCTTGAAAAGCCTGATTTAAGTGCAGTTTTGGACTATATCAAAGAACATCTTGAAATCGAAAGGATATTGAAAAAATTGCCTAATTTCAACTGCGGCGAGTGTGGCCATAAAAACTGCGAGGAAATGGCAAGAGCGATATATCGCGGCGAGGATAAATTTGAAAATTGCAGATACTGGAATCCCAATGCCCAGATAAGCGTTAAGGTAAACGGAAAGGATATTTATATGGGAAGATTCGCACAGGATGTGGCCATGAACACGATTTTAGGTTTGCTCTCATCATTTAAGGGTGTTAAAGAACCGAAGGAGGTGGAGATAAAGATAAAACTTGAAAAGATGTGAGTTTATAAAACAGTCAGTGGTTCAATAAAAAAGTGGAGAGATTTATTGAGAAGTTTCTTCTCCGCCTTCTCCAGGGGGACCTTCCTCGGTTGGTGCAGGTGATGGAGGAACTGCCTTTGTCTCTTTCTTAATGGATACATACTGTAGAATTCCGCCGATTAGGGCAATGATAAATCCAATCATTATCACGTATCCGCCAGCTCCCATTTTTATTGTAACATCGCTGTACTCGTTTTTTATGGCATATATCCCCATTTGATTCCACAGGGCATCCAGAAATCCGATGATTCCAAATACGAATGCAAGTATTCCACCCCAAGCTTTCGGTATCGCTGCACCAATCAGAGATAGAATTGCGCAGATCCACAGGAACACAGATATGTATCCATAAACAGTTTGCGAGCCACCTTTTATTTCCGATCCTGCCACTGTTGCCCATGGCAAAAACATTCCTATTATGGCTATAATGGCACCCACTATACCTACTATCTGCCACTTGTTCATTTTCATTTTTTACACCTCTAAAAATGATATAGCAACCATCTATTTTATATTTTCTCTATCTAAGCCTTTTATCCATGCAATGTGGAAACTAATTAAAACAATACTTTTCCTTGCTTATCGAAAGGCGTAAATAATAAATCGCATTTGTGTAATTAATGAGAGAGAGAAGAAGGCAGCGGGGACGCAGGAAATTCGCCCGGTGGGTATCCTTCATACCTCGTGTTACAAGTTACGCTCCTGTTGGTGTTCCTTACAATAGATCCATGGTTATTACCTATTCTGAGTTAGAAGCTATGCGTCTCGTGGATGTTTTAGGTCTAACACAAGAAGAAGCTGCGCAAAGAATGGGCATTTCAAGAAAAACTCTCTGGTTCGAACTGAAAAACGGGCGAAAAAAGGTTGTGGAGGCGATACTCAATGGCTGGAACATGGAGATAAGAGGAGAAAATTACTATTACAGGGAGGAGAGCAAATGAGCGAGAAAGAAGAGGACTATCTTAAGGCCATATACAAAATAGTTTCGAAAAGGGGATTTGCAAGGTCTATAGAAATTGCAGAGGCACTGGGTGTTAAGCCCGCAAGTGTCACCGACATGCTGAAAAAACTGCAGGATAAGGGCCTTATAATATACGAGAAATATAGGGGAGTCCTAATAACTTCCGAGGGTGAGAAAATAGCGAAAAAACTTCTTCATCGTGCAGAAATTCTGATTAAGTTCTTTAGAATTTTTGGAGTGCAGGATGATAATGCGGAGAAGATAGCACATCATGTAGAGCATTACATTGAAGATTCAAGTTTTCAGAAGATTGAGAAGTTTGTGGAATTTGTGGATAGCTTCAGTGAAAATCCAAGATGGATTGAGCATTTCAGAACATTCATCGAAACAGGTAAACTTCCAGAATGTGATAGAATCAAGAAATAACTCTCCCTTTTGTTTCAGGCATGAAAAGAACAGAAAGCGAAGCTATAATAAGTAATAATATAAAAAGTATAAAAGCATTGAACCAAGATAAAAGCCCGGGAATAAGCGGGCCAAATATCCCACCGATCCTTCCTGCAGAACTCGCTAATCCTGAACCCGAACCTTTCAGATTTGAGGGATATAATTCCGGAGTAAAGGCGTACATTGCACCCCAAGCACCCAGATCGAAGAAAGATATGAGAGAGGCACTTACCATCCACATATTATCAAAGATGAAGAGATATGCAAATATTGCGGTTAGAATCATGAATGATACAAGCACAGGTTTTCTACCAATCTTCTCCACTAAATATGCAGCTGTGAAGTAGCCTGGTACCTGAAAAAGGTAGGTTACAAATGTGAACTCGTATGATTTTAGAGGATAGACACCGGAGAAAATTCTTGGCAGCCAGACAAATATCCCGTAATAGCTGAAGGCCATGGAGAACCAGAGTAACCAGAGAGGATAGGTATATTTGTATTTTAGAATATCACTCAATTTGCCCTTTACCGTAAATCCTGATACATCTTCCATCCACCTAAAGGCAGGTAACACTATAAGCCAGAGAAATGAGAGATAGTAATAAAAATACCATCTATCACCCAGAGAGGGAAGATAGATACAAGCGAAGAAAGATGCTGTTATCCAGCCGTAAGTCCAGAAAGAATCGAGCAAAACTACATTCCTGCCTCTCTTTTCTATCGGAGATTTTTCGCTTACCCAAGCGCTCAGAACGGGAAGTGTTATTCCAAATCCCATACCTGCCAAAAATCTCAGAATAATAAACCAAGTGTAGCTGAGAAGAAACCCCATCAAACCTGTAGAAATAATATGGAGAATCGTTCCCAGAATCACTATTTTTCTTCTCCCGTACAAATCTGATACACGCCCAAAAATTAACGACCCGAAGAACCAGCCTACAAGTGTGATGGATACTAAAAGCCCAACATAAAATCTGCTCACGGCGAAGTCCCTTATTATATCACCAGTGGTGAAGGTAACTGTACCCATATTGTACGAGACCGCCGCCCAGATCAACCCTGCGAAAATGAGTTTTTTTCTATCCACAAACCATCATGTAATACACATATTTAGATATAAGCACTCATCCTATCAATAATATAGAGCTTTATTTGAATTTGCATCGGCATAAATTTACGATAAAATTTAAATAGGAATTTCGCTGTATAGTTATTGGTGGTAGTATGAAGAAGGTATATAAGAGGAAGGAGAAAGGTATCGCCTCTGTGATTGGTACGATTTTCGCGCTTATGATTTTCACAGCGTTACTGGGTATGTTCATGACTCAGGTTGTGCCCGTAACCATGAAGGATAATGAGGCAAGGCACGATACGGGAGTTTTATCTCAATTATCACAGTTGAGAAGCGAGGTTGATATCCTCACACTTACAAAGGATACCAATTACACGGCATATGTTCCAATCAAACTTGGGGCAGATGGAATACCGTTATTTGCCTCTCCTACAGATGGGCAGTTGAGCCTCTATCCGGCGAAATTATCATCAAATTATGTGATGAACGTATCCTTTGCGGATAAGTACGGAAATTTAATAAACAAAAGCGCAGCAGGAAGCTTACAGTTCATTGCGCCAAACAGGTATTATATCCCGGAATTATTTGAATACGCCAATGGTGCAATTTTGAGATATAATTTCAACTCAAACAGCACCATCTTTTCCATCAATCCAAACATAAGATTCCAAGGGGTATCCCTAGGCTCAATGGTTAACGTGAGTTCATCTAAATATGTAAACGTGTCCAGTTCTTCGTCTCTTAATCCCTCGTACATAACTGTCGAGACATGGTTCAATCTAAGAAGTTTGCCATCTTCCTATACACCCCTCCTATCTAAAAATAATGAATATCAACTTCAAGTTAAAAGCACCTCCTTGGAATTCAACATAAACGGTGGCGCCGCCTCGGTAACTTATCCGGTTAACTTAGAAAAAAACAGGTGGTATTATGTGGCGGGAACATATGATGGATCCTCGTTAAAATTATATTTCAATGGAAAACTTGTAAATTCAAATAGCGCATCTGTAACCTTAAATTCAAATGATAATGAGGTTGATATAGGAAAAATTGATGGCTTTATGGATGAGATAAGGATCCTTAATAAAGCGCTCACAGATGATGAAATAGCGGGGGATTACTATTCTGGTATTTACTACCCCGATAGAACCGATACCGTACTGTGGTATCATTGTGATAATCTAACCGCCGATGGAAAATTGTACGATAGCAGTGATTACCATAACGATGGAACTTTACATGGCGCTAATCTTGAACCGAGAACTGGTGTGAATATAGCGACTACTTTGCAAAGCATATTTGGAAGACCAGATAGTGTTACAGGTACAGAAACGAGAAATATTGCCATCAGTCTTTACGGTGTGTCATCTGAGTCCTATGAACTTAATGGAGGGATACTAAACATAA
>WALH01000073.1 GCA_015522935.1 DHVE2 group archaeon
CGCACCCCCCATGCGGTTAATGATTACAGCAAGCAGGATGCAAATCGTGACCTTCCAACAATGGAGGAGATGATGCCTGAAGTTTACAAGCAATTACAGAATGTTGCCCAGCTCCTCGAAAATCACTATCGAGATATGCAGGATATAGAGTTCACAGTTGAGCGTGGAAAACTCTATCTTCTTCAAACGAGAACAGGAAAGAGAACAGCGATGGCCGCTGTTAGAATAGCGGTGGAGATGGTTGGAGAAGGTTTAATCGATAAGAAAGAAGCAATAATGCGTGTCACTCCTGAGAATATAGATACGCTCCTCCATCCCCAGATAGACCCGAAAGCAAATAAAAACACAATTGCCAAAGGTTTGGCTGCAAGTCCCGGTGCCGCTGTGGGTAAAGTTGTTTTCGATCCAGATAAGGCAGTGGAACTCGCTCAGAATGGAGAGAAAGTGATATTAGTTCGCCCTGAGACCACACCCGATGATATACACGGTATGAATGCAGCGCAGGGCATACTCACAGCGAGAGGAGGAATGACCTCCCACGCTGCCGTTGTTGCAAGAGCTATGGGTAAGCCTGCGGTTGTAGGATGTGAGGAGCTGACAATAAATATGGGTGAAGGGTATTTCATTGCAAGGAATCAGAGGATAAATGAGGGAGATATAGTAACCATTGATGGCACGACAGGCGAAGTTTATATGGGTGCAGTACCACTCATAATGCCCTCTTTAAGCGGAAATCTGGAGAAAATACTTCAATGGGCCGATGATATTCGTGTTTTAGGAGTTCGGGCCAATGCCGATACACCAGAGCAGGCGAAAAAAGCAAGAGAGTTTGGTGCTGAGGGAATAGGATTAGCGAGGACCGAGCATATGTTCTTCGGTGAAGATCGTCTCCCTATTATGCAGGATATGATAATGGCGAGAAACAAGGAGGAGAGAGTAAAGTATCTCAACAAACTTTTGTCCATGCAACGGGAGGATTTTGTGGAATTCTTCCGCACAATGGAGGGTTACCCCGTGATAATTCGCCTTTTGGATCCTCCTCTGCATGAGTTTCTACCAAACAGAGAAGAATTAACCGAGGAAATTAACGATTTAAAAATGCGTCTCAAAAGCACATCGTCTATGAGGGAAATGGATGAAATCATAAGAGAAATAAGTGAAAAAGAGAGAATATTAAGTGTTGTTAATGAACTTCACGAGTTCAATCCAATGTTAGGTTTTCGTGGCTGTAGATTGGGCATAATATACCCAGAAATCTATGAGATGCAGGTTCGAGCAATAATTCAGGCAGCGATTCAGGTCAAGAAAGAGGGCAGAGAGATATATCCAGAGATAATGATTCCTCTAATTGGGCATGTGAATGAACTTAAAGTGCTGAAAGAGAATCTGGAAAAGGTTGCAGAAGAAGAGATGAATAAAGCAGGCGTGGAAATAGAATACAGATTTGGCACAATGATTGAAGTACCTCGGGCAGCAGTGACCGCAGATGAGATTGCAAAGCATGCAGCATTCTTCTCATTTGGAACTAATGATTTAACACAGATGACCTTCGGATACTCCCGCGACGATGCTCAGGCAAAGTTCCTGAGAAAATACGTGGAAATGGGAATTCTCAAAGATGATCCGTTCAAGACCATTGACCGAGATGGAGTCGGAAAATTAGTGAAAATGGGAGTCGAACTCGGGAAGAAGGCTCGCAATGATCTTGAAGTGGGAATTTGTGGTGAGCACGGTGGTGATCCGGATAGCATTGAATTCTTCCATCTTGCGGGATTGGATTATGTTTCCTGCTCCCCATATCGAGTACCCATAGCGAGGCTCGCTGCAGCGCAGGCTCAGTTGAGGTCTCCTCGCTAATTTTTCTCTTTTTTTAGGAAATTTATTTATGGATTTGTGCAATAATCGGTTATGAATTTCCACATACATACCACATGGAGCGATGGAATATTCACTCCAGAAATCATTGTGAGGGAGGCCATAAAAAGAAAGATGGATAAAATTGCCATAACTGATCATTATCTAACAAAGAAAACAGCCTCACTCCCTCCTAAATATCTGAAGATGTATGTGGAGGATCTGAGGGGCTTAAAGAAAAAATACTCAAAGAACATTGATATTTACATAGGCTTGGAAATAGATTTCTCTAACAGAACTGATTTAGATAACCTTCCAGATTTCAGCGATTTGGATTTCCTTCTATTTGAATATGTGCAGGACGAACTGTGGGATGGTTATCCTCTCTGGATGCTTCTCAATGTGCGCAAAAAAATAAATAAGCCTGTAATTTTAGCTCATAATGATATATCCCGCAATTTCAAAAATGCAGATTACAAAGCTCTCCTCCATGTTTTAGAATCGGACAATATAGGTGTAGAGCTCAATACAAATTACAACTACACAAGATTGGGTTTACCTTTCTACCGTTTAGCGGAGGACTTTTTCTCAAAACTTCGAGATTACAAAATTCCGATCTCGATAGGGAGTGATTTGCATGATGATATAGAGAATATAAACAATGTGGGAGATGCTTTCACTTTCATTCAGGAGATGCATTTAGATAAGAATTTCAAATTATTTCTCAGGGAGGTGGAAAAAAATGAAAGATAAAGTTGCAATAGTTTGCGGCTCAAGCAGTGGTATGGGAAGAGCAATAGCGCAGGAATTTTTAATGCGAGGAGCAAAGGTAACTTTATGCGCTAGGGATGAAAAAAAGCTATTTGATACCATGCAGGCTCTTACCTACATGGCTGTGAATGAGGCAAAAGATAAAAGTGTTACCATGAGGATCATAGCAGTCCCGGGAGATGTTTGCAAACCGAATGATTTAAAGAGAGTTGTGGAAGAAACAGTGGATGCATTTGGCACCGTTCATATTTTGGTGAACAATGCAGGAGGTCCAAAAGCGGGATATTTTGAAGAACTGAGCGACGAGGACTGGTACAACACAGTGAATTTAACTTTGATGAGCGCTGTTCGTATGATCCGCCTTGTATCTCCTTACATGAAAAAGCAGAAATGGGGAAGAATAATAAACATTACGTCAATGAGTGTTAAGCAACCAATAGATAATCTCATACTTTCCAATTCCATTCGCCTCGCAGTTGTAGGTCTTGCCAAAACTCTCGCCATACAGTGGGCAAAATACGGAATAACAATAAATAACATAGCTCCAGGGCCAATAAGAACCGAGAGAATTGAAGAACTCGCTAATGCCAAGGCTGAGAAAGAGGGTATAAGCTATGAGGAAGCCATAAAAGCATGGATAAAAGAGGTGCCCATGGGTCGCTTGGGAAAGGTGGAAGAAGTTGCGAAATTGGCCGCGTTTCTTGCAAGCGAGGATGCTTCATTCATTACGGGAGCAACGATACAGATAGATGGTGGTGCAATTCGTTTTGTACTGTGAAAATGATAAAATTGCGAAGGTTTTAAATACCGTAAAATTAATAACAAAGATATGAGAGCCCTTTGGAAAGGTTCCATAACATTCGGGCTGGTGAACGTGCCTGTAAAGATTTACAGCACAGCAGAGAGCAAGACCATAAGGTTCAGGCAATTATGTAAAAAGTGCCTCAGACCAATAAAGTTAAAAAGGTACTGCCCGGAGCATGGAGAGTTGAGCGACGATGATATAGTTCTGGGCTACGAAATAGAAAGGGGCAAATACGTGGTTGTGAATGAAGAGGAACTAAGAAAATATCTTCCGAAAAAAACAGATGAAATAAAAATAGTGGAGTTTGTGGATCGCGATTCTATTGATGAAGTGTTGAAAGATAAAAAGTATTACCTCATTCCGGATAAAGGTGGCGTGGATGCATACTTCCTTCTGCAATACGTGCTTGACCTAACAAATAAAGCAGCCGTTGGAAGATTTGTGATGAGAAATCGTGAATATGTTTGTACTGTTGTGCCTTACAAAAACGTGCTCATACTTGAAACTCTGCATTACAAGGATGAAATCCACAATTTAGACGAGTTTCCGGTGCTTAGAAATTCGCCTAAACTTGGAGATGAGGAAATCGAGCTTGCCAAGATGCTTATAGAGAAATTATATAAGAAATTTGAAATCACGGAGTTTAAAGATGAGTACTCAGAAAAGATAATAGAAATTATTCAGGCCAAAGCAAGGGGCGAGGCAATTGAGATGAAGGTTGAAGAAAAGAAGCCTGAGAAGAAGAACCTCATCGAACTACTCAAGGCGAGCGTAGAATGATGTGCTTCATGCTTGCAAAGAGCGGTAATTTAGAAGTGCTGAAAGATGGAAGATACATATTCGAGCCCAAATTAGATGGAACTCGAGCGATGTTTGTCAAAAAAGATGATGAAATTCAATTATTAAACAGGCGGGGCTACAATATCAAAAGGAAATACCCCGAGTTTAATTTTGAAAAATGCCTGAAGTGCGAGTCCTGCATTTTAGACGGGGAGATAGTTGTTTACAATTCTCAGGGCCTTCCGGATTTTCATCTTTTGCAGATGCGAGAGCTGATGGATTCTCACACAGATATAATGCTCAGATCAAAATTGTATCCTGCAACTTATGTGGTTTTTGATATCCTAGAGTTCAACGGCGAGAATCTCAGGAATCTAGCATTACTAAAAAGAAAATTGTGTTTGAATAAATGCATAAAAGATTGTAAAAGATTGCAAATTATACCCTACACGGAAGATGGAGGAAAACTATGGAAGATGGTAAAAGATTTAAATTTAGAAGGTGTGATGGCAAAGAAAAAAGAATCCAAGTATGTATGCGCAAGAAGCGAGAACTGGCTGAAAATAAAGTACTTCAAAACGGTAGATGCTGTTATTGTTGGCTATACACCCGGACAGGGTAAGAGAGAAAAAACCTTCGGGGCACTCCTTCTCGCCCTTTACAATGGGGCTGATCTTCAATTTATAGGAAAGGTAGGTACGGGATTCGATGATGATACGTCTAATTACCTTCTCTCCAAATTCAAGGAGGGAAAGGTAAGTGTGGTAAATCCTCCCGATTACAAAGTTGTATGGGTAAAGCCCGAGATTGTTTGTGAGATTCAGTATTTGGAAGTTACGCAGGATAAAAAACTCAGGGCACCATCCTTCAAAAAGTTGAGAATGGATAAAGAACCGAAAGAGTGCACTATAGACACTCTTCATCAGTAATCAATGCCCGAGCCGGGATTCGAACCCGGGTCCGGGGCTACCTGCAACCCCTTTCTTTACGGCTAAAGCCGCTTTCTTTAGAAAGGGGCTCCCGCAGGCCCCTAGGATATCCAAACTACCCCACTCGGGCTTTCTAGCAATGGGAGATTACAGCGTGATTATTAAATTTTTTACCCTTCATTTTCGATGAATTCTTGATAGAGATCTTCAAAAAGGATTGGTGCTACATGATAAGCTTTTTTGAGCATCTCCTTCGCCAAGTTCCTTATTTCCCACTGTGCCTCTTTAGAGCAACGAAGTTTGAAGAAATGCCTCAATTCACGGCCATTCATAGTGATTACAATTTTCGTTTCTATCCCCTGTGGAAGCACGAATCTTGCATCTTCCTTCCGAATTCCATTCTCTACCATTTTACGATACAACTGGGAAGATTTCTCAAGAATATAGAGAAATTCATCCTGAAACTCGCTATTAGCAACGCTTTCCGGCATTATGAACTTCGGATTCTTTAGTTTCACATATCTCTGCGACTGTTGGGTATAACTTGCAAGACGATGCCTTACAAGTTGATGGGATGTCACACGGGATATCCCCTCTACACGGAAGGTGAAGCACGCGTGCTCGAAAACACTCTCGTGCCCGAGACGGCGGAGAAGGTCTATGAGATGTCTCACCCTCTTCTCATCAAGCATACGAAAATGAGGCGCGTGAGATATAGCACCACTTTCCGCAATTAGCTTATCCACATCTCCCTCCGAGGGTAAGGAATAGGCTATCAGTTCAACTTTAAGACAATGGGAACCCTCACAAACTTCCATAGGGTTAAATTGGTTTGGGATTTAATTCTTTCCCGTCGTAGAGAAAACCCTTAAATCCAAACCTCCATTGAAGGAAGGATGAGATATCTGCACATATTCGACCCTTGGAACTTCCCGCTTTGCACATGCCCACGTAAGTATTCGGTTGACCCTTACACAGGGTGCGAGCATCGGTGTATTTACTGTTACATCACATCTTACATAAAAGAGCCTTGGCATGTTCGTCCTAAAAAAGATTTTTTGCGATATTTTGAAAGGGATTTGAGAAATGCAAAAATATTGCCAATATCAATGAGCAATTCATCCGATCCTTATCCACGAATTGAGAAGAATTTAAGAATAACACGAGGCGCGCTTTTCCTGATGAAAAGATACGGATTTCCCGCATTAATCCTTACAAAATCCGATTTAGTCACGAGGGATACTGATATTCTTTCATCCATGCCTTCAGTGGTGTCAATAACGATAACCACAATAAATGAGGATTTAGCGAAAAAATTGGAGCCAATGGCACCTCCCCCCGAGAAAAGATTAAGGGCAATAGAAAAACTTAAATCTTCTGAAATACGGGTTGCAGTTCGTATCGACCCCATAATTCCAGGAATTAATGATAATTTTAAGGAAATTGAACTCCTTGTGAAAGAACTTGCTGATATAGGTGTGGATCAGATTATATCCTCCACATACAAGGCTAAACCAGATAATTTTAAAAGGGTAGCTGGAGTTTTCAAAGACAATGCCGAATATCTGAGAAAAATTTATTATGAAGAAAACGAGATGGTTCGAGGAATACGCTACGCTCCCAGAGAGTTGAGATACAGAATTTTGAAAAACATGCGTGATTTATCCACAAGATATGGGATTCCGTTTTCTGTTTGCAGGGAAGGGTTAAATTTGAATACCGCAAAAACATGCGATGCAAGTCACCTTCTTTACTGATTCTACAGTTGTTTAATAATTTCTCTAGCTAATTTCTCTCCTATCCCCGGAATTCTGGTCAATTCTGAAATCGTTGCATTTCTGAGTTTCGTTATGGAATCGAATCCATAGTCAAAAAGTCTTCTCGCTCGAACCCTTCCTATTCCTCTTATGGATACTATCGGCAATAATTCCTCTCGTACTCCGTATTTAACTCTCATTCTGAGGGCTTCCACCTTTCTGTGCTCACGATACCTTAGAACCTTTCCTATTTCTGCGAATGCATAGAGAAGCCAGTCAGCAATTTCAACCATGGAATGCAGATCCCCGGGTCCAATATCATATTTCTTCACAATATCATCTTGAGGAATTTCGTTCATCCAGTCTTGAAGAATCAAAGAGGTTTTTATCGCACCAAAGAATTTATCTGAGGGAACATCGAATTCGTCCACCGCTATACTGTTCATGTTGGTCACCACAAAAAGGTCGTTTAGTTCGCTGCTTTTGGGATGAACTGTTCGCATATCTGGGCTACAGGAAATAGTGTGCAATATGCAAAATGGATCGTAGGGCTCATCATAGCATTTTCTGAATATTATCGCACTTTCAGGATCAATATAAAGATCAGAAACCCTCTTCCCTAATTTGGTGGCACGAATCAATTTTTTCCTTTCTATAAACTCATTTTCCTCTAAAAAATCCAGAATAAAGTCTATTTTGTGCTCAAGATTCTCCACGGGCATTTTGAACCCGTAAAAGGTGTTGCGGAAGAAGTTGAGAATTTCATCCTCATGATTCACCATATCGCTCGCGATTAAAGCAAGGGTATGAACCCGTAAAGCATGTTCATTCTCCAATTTTGAGCGAATATCCTCTATCTCGCCCTTTATGTACATCTCAAAGTACTGCTCCGCTTTATTCTCACTTCTTGCAAATATTATCCCCTCACCGAACCTGTCGTATTTGGGGCGGCCTGCTCGACCGAGCATCTGCCTGACTTCCATCACCGGTAAAGGAACGCTTGAGAATCCGTCGTATCGTGTAAGGTCTCTCACTATAACCGTTCTCGAGGGTAGATTGATTCCCGCGGCGAGTGTCGGTGTCGCAACTATAACCTTCAACAATCTATTTTTAAACGAATCTTCTACCAATCTTCTCTGAAAGTTACTCAATCCGGCATGGTGAAAAGCTACGCCATGAACAAGCAATTTTGCAATTTTCTCAGTGTAGATAGTGTATTCCTCGTCCATCAATCGTGAAGATATTTTTTCCAGTTCTTCCTTTTCCTCTTTGCTCAGTCTGCTTCCAACTTTGTACTGCAATTTTGAAGCGAGGGATTCCGCACTTTTTCTTCGATTTACGAATATGAGAAGCTGACCACCTTCTTCTATTCTTTTTGTTACCAGATTTCCTATGCCAAGAGCATCTCTCTTTATCCCCTCCTCTGAACCGTCATCATATCTTATCATGCTGTCATGATAAACTCCAAGTTTGAGTGGCACAGGCCTGAATTCAGAGTAAATGCTCTTAGCCTCCAACCAAGATGCTATCTCATCTGAATTCTTTATTGTTGCCGAGAGTCCTATAAACTGGATCTCCGGGTTCATAGTTTTGAGTTTTGTTAAAACCATTTCCAGCGTGGGGCCTCGGGATTCCTCGCCTAAAAGGTGAATTTCATCTGCAACCACAACTCCAATTTCGTATGCGTAATCTATATCGTGCCTTAGTATGGAGTCCATCTTCTCGCTCGTGGCAACCACAACATCGTAATGTTTCAAATATCCCGAAGGAGAATCGTAGTCGCCCATGCTCAAAGCGACTTTCATACCGAATTTTTCAAATCTTTTAAGCTCGTCGTATTTCTCCATTGCAAGGGCTCGAAGTGGAACAATGTAAACGCTCTTCAATCCCCTTTTAAAGGCTCTCAAAATTGCCATATACGCTATTAAACTCTTTCCGCTCGCTGTGGGAATCGAAACAACTAAATTATTTCCGCGGAATATCTCATCCATTGCATCCTTTTGAGGAGGATAAAGATACCTTATGCCTTCATCACGAAATACATCGATTATATCCCCTTCTAACGGAATTTCGTCTAAATCCACGAATGTGCAATGTTCACTTGATTTAATACTTTTTGGTGAGTTATGCAGATTTTGGGCATTCCATGTTAGGTGTAATCGGGGGCAGGGGGTTATGAATGAAACGGAGGGAAAAGTTATAAAGAGAGGAACGGATACAGGAACAATGGAGGATTTATTAACCACAGAAAAAGGTAAAATATACTTTGAAACCAGAAACGGATACATAAAAATAATAAATGATGATTTTCTAACAACAAATTTAATTGGTGAAAACTTAATTGATTTAATTGTAACTTCTCCACCATACAATGTGGATATCCATTATAACTCATTTCAAGACGATATCCCCTATGAAAAATATTTGGAATTCACCGAAAAATGGCTTATAAAGGCATACTCGTTAATGAAATCAGATGGAAGAATGTGTCTCAACATCCCATTAGATAAAAGCAAAGGAAGGAAAGGGGCAGGTTTTCAAAGTGTTTATGCCGATATTGTGAATATTGCTAAAAAAGTGGGATGGAAATATTTTTCAACAATAATATGGAATGAGGGAAATATATCAAGGAGAACTGCTTGGGGTTCATGGATGAGCGCTAGGGCTCCTTATGTTATAGCGCTGTCTCTTATACACATCTCCG
>WALH01000074.1 GCA_015522935.1 DHVE2 group archaeon
AAAAAGAATGATATTGTTGAAAGAGAATTGAGAAATGGTGGTACTGGGGTTTACACAGAAAATGGAGTTATTTACTATGAAGCCAAGGAAAAAAAGGAAAAGATAATGAAAGTTGAAGAGGTGAAATATGCACTTGGAGGGAATCTTAGAGCAAATCTTGAAAACTCCCTTGCAGCAATTTTAATTACTAAACTGATGGATGTGGATAATGAGACAATTAAAAATACATTGTCTTCCCTCGCTCCAGGAGCATTTTCAGGGCGGCTGAACATAAGAGAATACAAGGGAAAGAAAATAATTGTTGATTACGCACATAATCCAGATGCAATTCTCAAACTAAGAGACTTGGTGGATTTTATTAAGCCTAAGGAGACCTGGTGTGTTATAGCTATTCCCGGGGACAGAGATGATGAACTTTTGATGGAGGATGGTGAAGCTGCAGCGCAGGTTTTTGGTCATATACTTATCACAGCACGTGAGAAGGATCTTCGTGGTAGGAAAAAGGAGGATTTGCTACAAAAGATTTTAGATGGTGCGAAGAGAGTTAAAGGCAAGGATGTTAGAGTAATGCAAAACGCAGATAATGCCATAAATTATGCACTTAATAAATCGAAGGAAGGAGATGCTATATTTATTTTAATGGGCCTCAAGAGTGTAGATGAGATTTTATAAGGGATATACAATGGCCGAAAGATAGATATGGGTGGAGAGTATAAGGAATGTGAGGTGATTTAAAATGCCATTCCATCTTGAACTGAAAAATTTGCGATTCGGAAGTGAACTGGTCAAAAGAGGGTTTGCCAAGATGCAGAAAGGCGGAGTGATAATGGACGTCACAAATGCTGAGCAGGCGGCGATAGCGGAAGATGCAGGAGCAGTGGCAGTTATGGCTCTTGAGCGTGTACCAGCGGATATCCGTAAAGCGGGAGGGGTCGCAAGAATGGCAGATCCTAACAAGATTCAGGAGATAATGGATACTGTAACTATACCCGTGATGGCAAAGGTGAGAATAGGACACATTGCGGAAGCCAGAGCTTTAGAAGCTCTGAGTGTGGATATGATAGATGAAAGTGAAGTTTTGACTCCTGCAGACCCGTTTTTCCATATAGATAAAAGAGAATTTACCATACCATTTGTGTGTGGCGCTCGCAACTTAGGTGAAGCAGTCCGTAGAATTTGGGAAGGTGCAGCAATGATTCGTACCAAGGGAGAGGCAGGTACGGGTAATGTGATTGAAGCCGTTAGACATATGCGCTTAGTAAATCGGGGGATTGAAGAATTAAAATATAAGGATGATGCAGATATATACAAGATTGCGAGAAAGTATGCGGAATCCTATCAGCAACTTCTTCTTCGTGTAAAGGAGTTCAATGGATTGCCAGCGGAGATTGACCCTCATGAGCCAGTATTTGGAAAATACACACTGAATGACATAACTGAAGGTCTTTACAAGGAACTAATTGAGATAAAAAAACTTCAGCGCTTACCCGTGGTGAACTTTGCTGCCGGAGGAATAGCTACGCCTGCGGATGCCGCCCTTATGATGCAATTAGGAGCAGATGGAGTATTTGTTGGCTCTGGGATATTCAAATCGCCTAACCCGAAAGAGATGGCACGAGCAATTGTGGAAGCAGTACACAATTACGACGAACCAAGCGTTGTTGCTGAGGTATCAAAAGGCCTTAAGGGAATGGAAGGTTTGGAAGTCTCTCAGCTCAAAGAAAAACTTCAAGAACGAGGATGGTAAAATCAAATATCATTATTTTTTTAAATTTTTAAAAAAAAGAAAAGAAAAAAGTGGATGGCGGGTTATCGTCTTGCTATGATTGCGGCTGCTATTATGGCTATAATTACTACAACTATTATTGTTATGACTATGGGATTCTCCAGCCAGTTTATTACAGAGCTTTCTGTTGAGGAGCTTCCAGATGAACTTCCCCCTATACTCTGACTCTCAATAGTTAGTGTGTGCGAAGAGAAGTGAGATACATAGACTATGATTGTAACCTCCGCTGTGCCGTTGATTACAGCGTACTTATACGTATTTCCACCTGCTAGAACATCGGTAACTGTTGTATTCATTGCCTTATTTCCATCTATTTTCACGACTATCCTGTGATTCTCATCGTACTGTAATTTGTTTTTATCCACGTTTATTACCACAACCTTACCGGTGTGATTCTCAGAACTCACGACGACACTTATACTGTTCATATTCACGCTCACACTTGCATGGAAATCATAGGTGTAATTCATAAAATCACTTGAGCCTTCACCGCTGATATCTATCTGCCCAGCAACTTTCCCATCTTTGATACCATTTATTATCTTCTGTCTGACATTGGATGGTATTTGCCAGTCATCGGTTCTTATGAATATAACGCTACCCCCACGGAAACTGTAATCACCAAAAGTGTAATTGGTATTGCCGAGGGAGACAGTTACTTGATCTCCGCTTATTGAGGCACTGCCTGTAAAGATAAGCACTCCAGATATTGGACCGTTGAGCATTATCATGTGATTGCTCGTCATCTCTGCATTTACTCCAGAGGCGAGTTTATACGTAATCTTATCCTGTCCATACACAACTATGTGCAGAACACCAGCTGGATTGTCATGCGCATGCAGAAATCTCCACATAGACTTTTTAGGCTGCTGTAACCAAGAGATGTTCAA
Source organism: DHVE2 group archaeon (assembly GCA_015522935.1). Taxonomy (GTDB): domain Archaea; phylum Thermoplasmatota; class Thermoplasmata; order Thermoplasmatales; family Aciduliprofundaceae; genus S014-50. The sequence continues at coordinate 2,677 of WALH01000074.1, forward strand.
TGGCGCACCCATACCATAGTAGAACAGAGAGGCACCTTTTACCCACACATTTCCAGTTGTCTCATTTTCATACGTCACACTTTCAAATACGGTTGTGCCATTAACCTCGTAGTTCTGAATTTCTCCACTCTGAGAATCAATGTTAAAACTCACAAACTCGCCCTGCGCAAAGCCATGGGTGTAGTTAAAATGCCCGACTCTGCAACCTCCATGGCCCTGCATGGTCATACCGTTTGCACCATGTGTTATTACAGCTGCTGCGGGTATCACCATCAAGGCCGCTATCATTAATATCCATATTTTGTTCATTTTTCTCACCAATAACCTCAACTCATTCGTACTTATATTTACTTTTTGGTACATTCTTGGAAGATTGGTACATTTTTCGAATAATTTCGAGGGTTATCTAAATGAGTTTTGTAACAATGTATGATACTCTCTGATCTATTACAGGCAGATTTTCTAAATGGATGACAGGCAAGATTTAAATAATAGGACGCTAATACACCTTGGGGATTAAAATGATGACTGAATCAACGGAACTCATAGGTCTTGAGGTCTATACGGATAAAGGATATCTATTAGGAACAGTTGAGGATTTATTGATTGATATAGATGAGTACAAGGTATATGGACTATATGTGGAGAAAACCAATCCTCTCTTAGTGGAGGATGGTGTGCCAGTTTCCGTCCCATACAGATGGGTTAAAGCAGTAGGCGATGTCATACTTTTGAAGAAATTTCCATCTTACGTGAGCATATCCAGTGCGTAGATTAGCGGTGACCAAAATATCCTACTAATTTTCCATTTTCTTTATAAACTCTACAGAAGCCGAAACGTTCAAATTGCACTGTTTCCCCCACACTTTTTTCCACCAGAGGCTCGGTAAATCCTCCGTAAATTTTACCATCTGGCATGATAATCTTCATATCCAGTCCATTGTGCGGGCACCAGTGGATTATCTTCGCCCCTTTTTTTATAACTGATAGATCGTTGCCTGCGTATTCTCCTTCATTACCTTTTTTAACTATATTGCATAGATCCTTGAGACGGAGTAATGAACCATCTGGAATTATACTCCATTCATCATCCACGACCCACACTTTTATCGGATCATGAAATTCATATGTGCGATATCCCATATCCTCACTGGGATGGTATGGTGCCTGGGCTACCAATTTATCCACACCCTTAATTTCTATCTCTTTCGGATTCCACACGAAGAAATATCGTTTTGCAAGTGGATCCACGATTTCTCTGTTGTATGCGTAAAGATTGTCCCAAGAGAACTCGATATCCACACTTTTAAGCCCGACATCAATCCAGTATTGTCTTATGGCTTCCGGTCTTATTCCCCTCTTGGCAAGGGCACGCAAAGTTCCCAGGCGAGGATCATCCCAGCCCCTATACCTCCCCTCCTTAATTCCCTGCTTTATGGTGGATGTTTTCAGAATTGTGTCCTTCATTGTGACCCAGCCATAGTGAATATAGACAGGTTTTTTCCAGCCAAAATAATTGTAGATGTACATCTGTCGGTAAGTGTTGTTAAGGTGATCTTTACCTCGAAGGACATGGGTTAACCGCAATTCGTAATCATCTATGGCCACGGAAAAATTCATGAGAGGATAAACGATGTATTTATTCCCCACACGGGGATGCTCTGCATCTTTGATTATTCGGAACGCTGCCCAGTCTCGAATTGCAGGATTCGGATGGTTTAAATCAGTCTTGACAACATAAACTGCCTCACCATCATCGTAATCACCGTTGAGCATTTTATCCCATCTCTCCAAATGTTCCTCAGGAGGCAAATCTCGATCATTCGTAGGTTTTCCCTCATTCTTTAATTTTCTCCATTCCTCCGCTGGAACCGTCGTGATGTACGCTTTGCCCATTTCTAAAAGTTTGCGAGCATAAATATAGTAAATTTCAAATCTATCGCTCTGAATGATAGTTTTATGTACTTTTACTCCCAGCCATTCCAAATCTTCAGGTATCATATCATAAGCTTCCGGAAGAATGTTGTGGGGATTAGTATCCTCAATTCTCAGAAAAAGAATTCCACCATATCTTTTCACATATTCATCATTGAGGATGGCCATTCTTGACTGGCCAAGATGCATTGGTCCTGATGGACTCGGCGCAAGACGCATTCTCACTTCACCATGAACATTTGGCAAATCCTCTAATTCCTTCTTCTCTTCCCTCTTTTTCTTCTTCAAAAGTTCAGGGGCAATTTCTTCCAGTTTTTTTCTCTGCTCCTGAATACTCAGCAAATTAACCTCTTCCACTGTTTTCTTTACCTTGTCAATAAGTTCTCTTGCCCTCTTACGTAACTCAGGATTCTCAGCCATAATCTTACCCATCACCGCCTTGTACTCAGCCTTACCACTGTGGAGAATTGCGTTCTGAAGCGTGTATTTGAGAATGAGTTCTTGAAGCTCTTTCATAATGCGGGATATATGACAGGATTGATAAAGTTTTTCCGAGAGAACAGATTTTCCTCTTCGTCCTCTCTGATGTCAAGAAATCTCGAGTGATGCAGTGTGTTAGCATGTGCAAAGAAATTCTCAGAGAGATTCAGGAAAGTGAAGAAGCATATCAGAAAGGGGAAGTAAAAAGATTCAAAAGCATAGAGAACTTTAGAAGGGGCTGAGAAGTGTACGTGTTGGAAAGTGGAGGATAGTTTTACCGTATTGAGAGAGATAAAATAATAATACTGAGCATTGCTTCCAATAAAAACGTGTATGAAAATTTATGATTTCTCTAACCTAATCAGTATTACTGATAATTTAGACTATGAATAAAGATAGTGCAGAAC
>WALH01000075.1 GCA_015522935.1 DHVE2 group archaeon
AGAATGCAATAAAAATTGCGAGGGAGTTTGCATTCGAATTGAACTTCATGAGCGATAAACTGCGTGGATTTTTAGAGAACTGCAAGAATGCAACGCAATCAATGATTGGGGATTCAGCAATAATAATAGGGAATTGCGAGTTTGATCTAGAAGGATTCAAAATTTATAAGATATCCATTGGAGACCGTGCACATGCTATGGGAAAAAATTTAAGAGTGGGAAAGAATTGTAGGCATAAATGACTCAGCGGGAAAGAATTATAAACGCTCTTCTCGACAGGGGTATTGTTGTTGACCCCGACGTTCTTGAGCATATAATCAAGCGAGGTGGGTTAGATTATCTCTCGGAATTCATAGAAAAATATGGATCTCACGGGTTTGTTAGTACAGAAATTCTCGATTCAGAAGTAAAAAAAGAAGAGAAGAAGCCTGTGGAAAAGAGTGATATGACCAAGCCCGAAGCATATGAGCATGATTGGGATCTGCAGATTCTCATAGACCCGAACTCACTTTCCTCCATAAAAGGAACTGTCGATGACTTCGCATCGTTATTTCAGAACAGGTTCAAAAGGCTTTCTACTCTTCTCAGAAGAAGGCCACAATTCCATAGTGCAACGGATATAAAAGACCTGCGAGACGGACCAGTGGCAGTTATTGGAATGATCTTAGATAGAAGAACCACATCAACTGGAAAAATCATTTTCACTTTAGAAGATCCAACAGGAACTGTTCGATGTTTGTACGGCGGAGAGAGTTTCATTTTGAATGATGAGGTGATCGGGGTAGTGGGGTCATACAACTCATCGAGGGATATTATTTATGTGGACGAAATAACAAGACCTGGAATTTCTCCCGTGAATCGAAATAGAAAAATTTCGGAGCCAATAAGTGTAGCTATAATTTCAGACGTGCACATAGGCAGCAAAACATTCTTGAAGGAAAGGTGGGAGAATTTTTTGAAATGGTTGAAGAGCGGAAAGAATGGAGCTGAAGGAATTAAATATCTGATTATAGGTGGTGATTTGGTGGATGGAATTGGCGTTTATCCCAACCAAGAGAGAGATTTGAAGGTAACCGATATATTCAAACAGTACGAAATTTTAGCCTCATATATCAATGAACTGCCCGATTACATAAAGGTGATAATCATTCCCGGTAATCACGATATAGTAAGAGTCGCAGAACCACAACCCCCGCTCCCGAAGGAGATAGAGAAAATGTTCAACGGAAACGCCACATTTCTGAGCAATCCCACAGCCATATCAATTCACGGATACCGGTTTTTAATTTACCACGGTGCAAGCCTAAACAACTTAGTGGAATTAGTGCCCGGGATAAGTTATGAGAATGTTGGTGAGGCTATGAAACTTCTTATTGATATGCGTCATCTCTCCCCCGTGTACGGCGAGAAAGTTCCCCTTGCTCCCTTGCCAAGGGATTTTTTGGTTATAGACACACAACCAGATGTTTTCATCACAGGTCATGTACACACGTTCACATACGCTAAGTACAAAGGCATTCACCTGCTCAACGCCTCAACCTGGCAGTCACAAACGCTTTATCAGAAGATGATGAACTTCAAACCAGACCCGGGAAAGGTGGCCATTCTAAACCTGCACACTGATAGAATGACTTACAGGGAGTTCTGAGTCATACCTCGAATTACAAACTTTATATCTCTGCACGATGACTTTGTGACTATCTGATAGGGAGTCATAATCTTTTTGAATATGATGACATTTGCAACTTCCCCCATGATGTTGTCTCGTATTCCGAGAATTTCCCTCGGATACACTGTGGCCATCCGTATAACATCTTCAGGTGTGATTCCTCCATACTCTCTCTGAATCTTAGATATTCTGTATGCAAACTCCATCTCACGAAACATACATGGGGGGGATATCATCCCGTTGTCTGTTCCAAGTGCAATTTTCAAGCCCATGGATTTCAATTTGGAAATGTTAGGAATTATGCCCCAGAATGCGTTCGCACGAGGAGTGATTACCAGTGGAATATTCTTCCAGGCGACAATTCGAAGATCCTCATCCGTTGCTTTGAGCATATGAACCAGAAAGTTTGGTTTGAGAGCAAGAATCGCCTTTATATTTTCTCTACGGTTCTCGGATGCGTGAAGCGCAAAGATTTTATTTGCTCTGTGGGCCTTCTCAGCAAGCCTTCTCGCCTCTTCAAATTCAACATCCGTTATGCTGCTCAATCCGATACCATCTGCATTTTCCCACAAACCACCACGGCCAAGAATTATAGGCTTTATTCTAAATCCCTTTGATGCTCTTCGCAGGAGCTCCACACCTTCTTTACCCCCTTCACGAAAATCAACAAAATGTGATACACCACATCTTTGCATAATTCGCATCGCTTCTTTCATTCCCTTAAAAACATTCTTGGTATTTTGAAGGATACGGTGCTTCAATCCTCCAGGGCCGACCACTTCCTCAAGAGTTCCCTGTGGTTCATAAGGGTAATAGAAATCTCCAATGTGTGTGTGCATATTAATGAACGTTGGAATTATTGTACCTCTAAAATCGCATTCTTCTTTTTTTTCTTTGATTTCAACTATTTTTCCATCCTCTATTTCCACAGTACCAACGAAAAAATTATTCTGAAGCATTATATTTCCATATATTTTCACAGTGGTTTATCTCTTGTAATTATTAATTCTTTTCCCCCGTCATAACTTAATCACACTTATAAAGATTTAAATAGAGAGAATAACATAACCCCGATGAGGAAACATGAATTATCTGCCTCCAGATACAAGGATTAACGGTGGAAATATGCCCCCTGTCTTTAAAAAGAGAAGTGAAGGCTTTAGATGGTTTCTTATATGCTTTATCGGGATGATAATAATTTTCGCGGGGAGTGTTTGGGTGACGTATTCCTCCTGGACACCACCGCCTAAATCTATGGAGTACCCTAACAACCACGAGTATAACAAAGCTCTAAGCGACTGGAAAAATAATACGGAAGATGGGAATCTTTATGGGCGTATAGTTATGGAAGTGGGAGCATTCATCATGGTCATTGGAGGATTTTTAGGTTATATAGATCCCGCAGTGGATGATCTGGAAAAGAAAATCCTTCTGATTTTGCTTATTGTGGCGATATTTATACTGACCATTGTAAGTGTGGGTATTGTTGTTCAGTCACCCTACGGACTTGCATAAATTATGATGGAAATTGTGGAGGAGCATAAACTATTTCAGGCTTCCCCCGTACCAGATACTCACGCATGATTATCTCATCAAGCGCCCTGTAAATTGTATAGGCAAAAACTCCAGTTATTATAAGACCAAACGGAATACCTAAAAAGATTTCGTAAAGGGCAAGTTCCTTTGCTTTTTTATAATCCCTTACAAGATAATGTGCCCGTATCTTTAGGGCAAGAAAAAATAGGTATATATCCACAAAGCCGGATATGAAGCCGAACAGCCCCCATGGAAAGATGAACATGGCCCAAATAAAATTTGCTCCTGCGATTACTATGGAAAACATTGAAAGCAGAGATGTATTCTCTTCCAAATCGTACTGGCTTCTCATCAGACCTTTATCCTTTTCAAAGATTTTAAACTTTGCCCAAATTTTATCCCATATTACAGGCTATCCCTATCATAAATGGTTTTTCTTGGTCCAACCGCTACTAAAAATATTCTTGAGATTTGAAAGTCAATTTCATAAATTACTCTGTAATCTCCCACCCTTAATTTGTATTTTCCTTTAAATTGAGCGGTTAATGGAATTCCCAAATAGGGATTGTCCTGCAATTCTGCTATCTTCTCCCTTATCCTATCCTGCACATTTTCCTCTAATTTGTTAAACTCTTTATGAAATCTTTTTGTGGCATAGATTTCGAAGGTCATATGAATCTCTCGTATTCCCCTCTCTTTATCTGTTCATCCGATTCCCTGATCTGCTCAACCAAATATTTATCTTCCAGAATCTCCAATGTTGCAAGTATGCTCTTCAATAATTCTTTTATCTCCCTCGTGTTTTCTCTTATTTCACGCATGTATTCCATATCTGCACTCACCGCTTCCATACTTATACATCTCCTCCTCCTATTTTAAGGTTTTTGCTCTTTCTTCCACCTTTCCCAGTCTTCCTTTAATTTCAATCCGATTTCCATATTCAGCAAAACATTCTGTCTTGTTCGTATGGGAATTAATGGCATTCTACATTTTAACATAAGAGCTATTTCTGTTGCTCCTTCTCCACCATATTTCAGTGGATATCCATTCTTTGAAAATAGAATGTCATCTATGTCATCAAATGAATAAACCAGCACCTTCCCCATATATTTGTTCCACAGGTAAATTTTTCCATTCTCCCACTTTACTTTATGTGCCTGATGCCTATCACTATCATAACTCACCAACGCTCCCCAGTAACCAAGGAAAAGTGCCCAAGCAGTTAAAACAGTGCCAAATATTTTCACTCCTAAACTTGCATGAGGACTCATCCATCCCCAGAATGCAAGAATTCCCAAAATTATAGTTGCTGCAATGCATGCAGATAAAAAAAGATAAAAGCTCTTTTTGGGATTTTTTCCAAGGTTGTATCTGTATATTTTTGGTGGTAGAGTATTACCAAGCCAATCCATTTTATATTCTCCATCCTCAATACCGTCACCCTCAGTGTCTGGTGAGAGTTGATTTTTATTTATGTCAGAATTCATCTCTTCCCTCCACCCAAATTGAAGTTACACAAGTTCAAAGATTATCTTTCCCTCCTTTTCCCTGAATGTTATGTTGAACTTGTCAAAGATATCCAACCTTCCAAGCAACGGCGGTGCTTCCTCAATCAGCGCCCATGCAACTCTTGGCTCTAACTCTATTTCTCCAATTCTCATCATTACCTTTGTTATAATCACTGGAAGGCCTATGCCTCTAACTCCTTTCAACTCTTTTATATCTCCAACTTCTTTTGATAAACCCAGCATAATGCCGAATGAATAGGGAAGTAAAGTTATATCCGCACCCGAATCTATAAATGGATGGAACTCAATCCATTCTCCCTCTTTACTTTGCACAAAAATGTCCGCTATTGGTCTCTCAATTGTACCAACTATTGTACTCTCCATTTTCCTATATTTGAATTCAATTTTCATTGCATTCCCTCCTTATAAAACCAGCACTTCGTCGGTGGGTACCTTGTCTATCGCTATTATTTTGTCGGGATATTTTTCCTTCGCCTTCCTGTAAACCTCATCCGCCCTATCTCCGCTTGCCACGACTTTTCCATCAACTATCGCAATCCATTTTCCTGCATATTCGCTTAAATCCGCATTTATGTAGAACTCGTAATTTTTATCCTTTATTTCCTCTACCTCGCTCATACTTTACCCATCACCTCCTTCTATTTTTATTTTTCTCCCTTTTCACTTGGAAAAAGATTTATGTATGGGTTTCCATTCTCATCTGTATGGCCGGGATAGGGTAGGGGCTATCCTGTGGGACTGTGGAGGAGCCCCTTTCTTAGGAAGAAAGCGGCTTTAGCCGTAAAGAAGGGCTTTAAAGAGATCCCACGACCCGGGTTCAAATCCCGGTCCCGGCCCTGATGGATTTACGTATGTTAGCAAGATATCCATTTCTCAGCGATGGGCGGGAATTGTTGAGAGGGATTAAATTAAATGACCTTTTGGGATCACCAAAATATGAAAGAATAAGAACTCTTGGAGTGGAGAGGGTTAAGGCTTGTTACACGGGGCAAAGACCATTTATGGTTGATGATTACGAGAAATTTTTGAGCTTTCACGTGGCACGATTAATCCTCATAGCTCTTGCAGACCCCATAATAATTAGGCGTTTCGCAGTTATGGAAAGAGATAGAATAGAAGAGAGTCTGATAAATAGTGATGAAGATATTAATGTGGTTGCTCAGAATTTAGGCCTGAGATTTAAAAAAATTAATGAAAATGTGGATGGGCAGATTTACCAGTACAACCTCCATTTTCTGGACTTCATAAAATACGCTAAAAATTTCAGCACCGAAGAGTTCAGACTGATAAACCAGAAACTCAGAAAGGGCTTCGTTCTTCTCCAGACAGATAAGTTCATAAAAATAATTCGCGAGGCTTTCGTGGAGAAATTTGTGGAAGATGTTATGTCTAAAAGTGATGAGAGTAAGAATCTCCGCAAATATTTTTCAAAAGAGCTTGAAGAAATAAGAAATCTCAAAGATGAATACATATCCAAATACACACCTATTGAGTTTGGTAGTGTGGATGTGAATGCATTTCCACCATGTATGAGGACGATAATGGCAAAAATATCGGAAGGTGTGAATGTGTCACATCAGGCAAGATTCTCTTTGGTGGCTTTTCTTCATCGTGTGGGTATGAGTGAGGAGGATATTCTGAAAATATTCTCTGGGGTTCCCGATTTTAAGAAGGATCTCACACTTTATCAAATAAGACATATAACGGGTAAAATTTCCGGAAAGGAGTACTCTGTTCCAAAGTGCGCCACGATGCGCGCCTACGGGCTTTGCGTAAAGGATACCGCTAAAGATAGGTTATGCAATCAGCCATGGATGACCCATCCCCTTCTCTACTACAAAATAAAGATGGAGAGAACTAAGAAAGAATTTTCCAAGAAGAAATAAATCTCTGTATAGCAGTTGCATGCCCTAAAATGGCGAATGTTATCAGCACCCAGTCGGTTATTGAGAATATGTAGCCCCACCAGAAAAATTGCACGATGGGGAGAACGATTAAAATCACAAGCCTGTCCGCCCTACCCAGAATCCCGCCGTATATCCTTTTCAAACCAACTGCCTGAGCCTGAGTGCCCATATAACTTGTGAGAAAAACACCGGTTATTGCAAAAATACCAATCCACATTGTTGCATATTTGCTGAAAACTATCCCTAAAAGTATTGCCGTATCGGAATATCTATCCATCGTATGATCTAAAAAATCTCCCTTCTTCGATGCAAGATTTCGCATCCTTGCAACTTTTCCATCCACAGCATCCATAAGAGAAGAGAGAACAATAAAAAGAAATGATACAAGAAGGTAGTCAAGAAAGTAAAACAATCCAGCGAAGAAAGCTAAGAGGAACGAAATCAGGGTTATGGTGTTTGGATGGATATTCATGAAAGGTTTTGATAATTTTGTGAGAATTGCATCTATATTTTTTCTGTATCTGTTTAATACCAACTCAAAATCACCTCGCTGTAGTTTATTCTCGGTTTGTATTTCTCCCTATTCCTTCCTTCAATTATATCGATAACCTCTTCTGCCACGACTTTTGGGTCTTTACCCGTTGTATCCACTTCGTAAACATTCTTATTGTGTATATTTATTGCTTCACTCGTTATGAGACTCATTGCTTCTGCTTCCACATTTTCCCCTATTTTTTCTTTCCTATATCCTCTCTTTTCCAGTCTTTTTCTCAGTTCATCTGGGTGACATCTCAGAACGATTATGACATCAGCGTAGAATTCATGCGCATAATGCCCTTCCACAATTATTTTTCCCTCTTTTTTTCGCAATTTTTCTACTTCCTTCTTCAAATAATCCATATCCACTATGTAACTGTCTCTCTCTTCATCGTATTCTTTTTTAGCTTTTTCAAAATCTTTGAGATAAACAATCTCATATTTTTCATTTAAAATCTTAGCAACCGCAGTTTTCCCTGTGCCCGGTGTACCTGTCAATGCAATTATCATATTCATCCACCAAGGGATTTTATCTTTTTATCCATCTTTTCCACAAGATTGTCAATATCCATCTGTCTGTATATCTCCCTTGCCAGCCTGTAATACTTTAATGCCTCTCTTTTATCAATATTTTCAAGGCATTCTGCATACCTTCTATAAGTATCTGCCATATCTTTTTTAACACTCATTTTCTTCCAGTAATCTATAGCCTCTTCAAAATACTGGATTGCCGTATTATAATCTTCAAGCCTGCATCTTATCCTCGCCATATATTCCTGGACACCAACTATACTCGATTCGTCGTTTATTTTCTTTGCTATATCCATTGCCTCTTCCGTGGCCTTCTCCGCTTCGGAAAACTTACCTACTTCCATGTAGTAGTAGGCTTTGGAGCTTAGAAATGCTATCTTGCTCTCTAAATCTTCAATCTTTTCTTTTTGGAATATATCATCCACTTCTGCTATTATTCTCTCAGCATCCTTATATTTTTTTATATCAGCGTAAAGAGATATCAGCCCGGTTTTTGCTCTTATCTCCTCAACTCTGTATCCGTTATCCACGGCAATTTTTAAAGCTCGTTTCAGTATATTTTCACTTTCCTTGTATTTTTCAATCTCAAAAAGGAAATTTCCCAGGTTAACCATGTGATCGCATAAGAGATACTCATCTCCTATCTCTTCAAGATATTTCAGGCTTTTCTCCATATATTCCAGCGCTCGAGTATAACTTCCATCCTGCGCTTCGATAACTGCCATATTATTATAGGCTATACCAAGATCCCGGGGATTTCCTACCTTTAACGATATTTCAAATGATTTTATGTAATATTCCTTGCCCTTTTGATACTCCCCCAGCGCACTGTATGCTACAAATAAATTGTTATATGCCTTGCTTATATAATCGTAATTTCCCAATTTCTGAGATATTCCAAGATATTTTTTGTAATATTCTATTGCTTCATAATTCATACCCATGCTAGAATACAAAGCCCCAATAACATTGTATGAATTGGCTAGCAAATCGTAATCTCCATATTTTATCGCATATTCCATCCCCTTTTTTGCATATTGGAGAGCTGTTTTGTAATCCGATTTATAATAGTAGACTATAGCCATATTCCTGTAAGTATCGGCTATTGTTTTGTAATTATCCAGTTTTTTTGCCTTTTTTAAAGCTCTATTCAGATACTCCACCGCCCCATCAAATTCTCCCAAATGCCACTTGATAACCCCAACCTCAAGAAGCAATTCGGCTTTGCTTCTGTTCTTGGCAACATTCATATAGGGCATTAGAAGATTTAAAGATTCGTGAAAATTACCCATTCTCTCCTGACTTTTTGCAATTTTTATGGTCAGTTCAACATTCTTTGGATTTCCGTTTTTCAACGATTCCTGATACATTTCAAGGGCTTTCATATAATCTCCGGAAAACATATAAAGATTTCCTAATCTTTCATACAATTCGTATATCTTTTTATTCATACCGTATTTTCTGGCAATCTCCATTGACATATTGTAATATTCGATAGCATTCCTAACTGCCATATTCCGTATGTATTCTTCAGCCACTTCCATTAGAAGTTCAAGGGCTCTCCTGTCTTTAGCCATATAATACTGATAAGCTGCGTTGGTCTTATCACCGATTTTTTCAAACCTCTCTCCCAGTTCCCTGTGAATTTTTCTACGCTCATCTCTCGATGCATATTCATAAACAACATCTCGATAGATATTATGTACAAAAGATAGTTTGGAATCTTCAACCTTGATAAACTTTCCTTCAATTCTTTTTATTAGCTTGCTATAGTCAGGCATAATAGATTCGATTATTTTTATATCCGCGCGAGTTCCGAAAGCAGATATGATTTTTAGAAGTTTCAAAGTGCGATCATCTATTTTTTCAAGTTCCATTTCAACACTTTCCCTTATGGTTTCTGGCAGTACATATCTTTGAGAATTAACATAATTTAGCATACTTATTGCCATGAGGGGATTTCCCTCACTCTTTTCGTATATTATTTTAATCACATCCTCATCCACTTTTCCCATGAATCTTACAATTTCCTCTATTGCTTTAGGTGGTAATTTTCTTAATCTTATTATCTCTGAATTCTCATAACGAATTATATTTTCAAATATCTCACTGGCTTCTTCATCCTCAGCCAGTTCTTCACCTCTGTAAGCACCTAAAATCATAATCCTGGTTTTTGATATGTTTCTCACTAAATATTTGAGCAGTTCCAGAGAGCTTATATCCGCCCACTGAAGATTATCAAGAATGAGCAATATGGGCTTCTTTTTGGAATTGTAATCAAGAAAATTTAGTATGGTATTATAAAATCTTACCGTCTGCTTTTTCTCAATTTCTTTATACTCCTTTCTAACCTCGGATTCGTCCACGAGCCACTGAATAAGATCTTGCTGAAGAGGAGTGAGACCCCGAGTAGTTATGTAAATTTTTCTTCCAAATTTAACTGCATAATCCACAATGGCCTTTAACCATATATAAATCCTTCTCACACCATGATGGTGAATAAGATACTGAAGACAATCTATAACTATGTCCCTTTCACTTTCCACCTCCTTTTTTATAGTCTCAAAAATTTCAAATTCCAACCGACTTGCAACTAAATCACCAATCCCAACTACATATTGCGATCCTCTTTTGGTACTAAAAACAGCTGCATTTTTTATATTTTCAAGAGCGCTGGTGTCTACAAGATAGCTCATAGGTTTTTCAGGTCGCTCTTCAAGATGAAAGGATACAATTTCATCGAAAGCATTCATTATCTTGTTCTTTTCTTCTTCATCTAAATGCTCAAGTTTGCCTGAAAGAATTATTACGTTTCTATCCATTACAAGAGAATAGAGAGCATGGAGAAAATTTACCACTGTATCAATGCCATTCAGATATATTAGATAATTTAAATCGTCTATGTACACAGCCTTCCCTTCATTTCCTTTCTGCAGAAAATCTATTACTGCAGGAAGCAATGTGAACTCAAGATTGTTTGGATTTACACTTTTCATATCTGTGGTAGTCTCAGTGAGCCATATACCCCCATCTTCAGGCTTGCGAGAAGTGAAGAAGATCCCGGGTATCTCCGAAGAAATGTTTTGATACAGAAAGTAACCTGCACCACGCTCTATTTCATCTACCATAACCATCCTTGGCCTTACAACAAGATCCTGGGCGTAATCAAGGGCTTTTCTCCTCTCAACATTATTCCTTATATCTTTTAAATCACCATAATTTTTCAGTGCACGAGAAAAAACACTGTATGCCACATATTTGGAATTTACATCGCATTCCCCCCGCAATACTTCAAATGATAAAATACTTTCAAGGAATTTGTCAATGAGTGCTGTTTTTCCTATACCCGCCGGCCCCTCTATCAAAACCACTCGCCCTTCACCTTTTTTAACAAGATTTGTATTTATGGTAAGTCTTTTTAATTCGCGTTCTCTATCTACGAATATATCGGGCATCACTCAAACAATAGCAAACTAATATTTATCAATTCTCCTTGCTTCTCTGCATGAAGTACGTATCTTCCTCTTTCAGTTCGCTGATAAGATTCGCTATCTTCCATTTCAATGATGTTGACGTTGTTGTTGCAAAAATTATATGCGTTGAGATGATTTTTCTTATTTCCCAAATCAAATTTCTTATCCTCTCCTTATCAACATCATGCATAATGACTATTCTCTCCTCCCCAAGGCGATTGTACGGCAAATTTCCTTCTCTGTTTATTATATTCTCTACGATTTTGTCCTTTTCGCCTTTACCTACAGGGCGAATTTTTTCATCTATAACCTTCCTTATCTTTTCAATTTCCTCAAGCGAGAAACCCACAAGCAGAATCATTCCTCATTCCCTCCGCATATTTCCCTGCAATACTTTTTTCCTATGGGAGTTAAAGAATATATTATGTAGTTTCCCTTTTTCTCTCCGTTTATCAATCCAGAATTTTTCATCACGGACAGATGGTAGGAAAGGCGGGAGTACGATAGATTTACGACATCCTTCAAAAGACACACACAGGAGCTCTGATTGCATAGAAAACAGAGGGTTTTCAGGCGAATAACGTCCCCCAACGAAGAATATACATTCGCATGTTCCTGAAGTTCCCTTTCCGACGGCATCTCTTCAAGTATCTTTTTCAACCCTCCCTTTTTCTCTATGCTTTCTCTTATGTTATCTGGTATCTTGAGAGACATGACGGATAAGTATGGAAAATAAGTATTAAAAATTCTCGCCTACAAAATTATATCTTGGTCGCTACTTCAAATCCCTCATTCACCGCGGAGTATATGTTTCTGACGCTGCTGGCATCACCTATGATATAGTTGGGCACGCTTTCAACCCTGAACGGCACAAAGGGTCTTGATCCGAACGCCGCAATAAATGCATCCGCCTCGATGAGAATCTGCTCTCCATCTTGCTCTACAATTATCTCCCCATACCCTATATCTACAATTTTTGTACATGTCAACATCCTTACATCCTTCTTATTTAGCTCCTTCAAAAGATATCTCCGGGATAATGTCTCCATACCCATAGCCATTTCTGGAAGCATCTCCACTATCATAACTTCATTATTATCTGCAAGAAAATTTGCTGTTTCACATCCAACTAAGCCCCCCCCACCTATCACTATTTTCTTTTCCTCAAATCTCACGTCGCCACGAAGGACTTCGTTGAAGGGATATACGTAATTGCGGAGAGGCGGACTTGGGAGAAGGGGTTTGGAACCAGTAGCCAGTATTACTACGTTTGGCTCAATATCTATGATATCACCTTTCAATGCCTTCTTATGGTGCACAACAATATCGCATTTTTCAATCTCTTCTCGATAGTAATCTATCAGCCACTGAATTTTCTCTTTGCCCGGAGGAATCTTTGCAAGGTTGAGTGTTCCTCCAAATTCATCATAAAATAGATGAACCTCATGCCCTCTAACAGCAGCGATTCTTGCGGCTTCTAATCCTCCAGGGCCCCCGCCTACTATCGCAATTCTCTTCCTCACAGAGGCTTCTCTTATCTCTATCTCCCTTCCAACCTGCGGATTTATTCCGCACCTTATCATCGTATCCTCATCGTGCCTAGCCTTTATGCACTCGCTACACCCGATACATTTTCTTATTTCTTTCACTCTCCCCTCTCTTACTTTTATTAGCCAGTCCGGATCCGCAATTAGAGTTCTTCCAAGAACTACCATGTCTGCCTTCTCGCAAAGAATCTTCACCGCTACCTCTGGCTCACGAATCATGCCCACCGCAGCAACGGGTACCTTTAAGGGGCGAATCTTCTCCGCAAGATAAGCACGCCAGCCCTGCGAGAAGGGCATGGGCTCAAGCCTCAATTCTTTGCGTCCAAGTCCAATATCAGCCTGAATCATCTGGTAATAATCTTGAAACACGTTGGCGAGTCTCTTTCCTTCCTCTAAATTAATTCCTCCTTCTTTAAAATCATTAATTGCAAGACGTATAGTTACAGGAAAATCCCAGCCGCAGCGCTTTGCTATTCTCTTTCTTATTTCTACAGCAAATTCCTCTCTCTTCCCCCAGGAGTCGTCACGGGAGTTGGTTAAGGGAGATAAAAATTGATTCACTAAAAGCCCATGCGCCCCCTGAATTTCAACCATGTCAAATCCCACTTTACAGGCGATTTCAGAGGCGGTAACATAATCCTCTATAATCTCTTCAATCTTCTCATCACTCAGAAAATTCACACCCTTATTCTTCCAGCCCTCGTGCGTGAGTTCCACGGAAATTTTCGAGCTGTATTTCTTCAACCTTTTTGCAAAATTCTTCCAATCCTCGTAGAAATCCCAAGAATCTATTCTGGGTTCATAAGCTCCATGCTTCCCTTCAGGATAGGATACACTGGAATTCTCAACTATTAAAAGACCAACCTCCCCCTTTGCCCTTCTTTCGTAATGCTTTATAAAGAGTTCGCTCAGATGCCCATCTTCCCGCCCAAAATTCGTGGAGATCGGAGGGAATATGGCGCGATTTTCAACAGCGATTTTTCCAATATTTATAGGTTCAAATATTTCATCATACATAATTTCGGCATGCCTAATCAGTATTTCAAATTATCTTAGAATTTCCGTGCAGATGAAAGCGGATGGGTAGAGGAAGACTTTATACGCAAAAAGAAGAAATTAACTTTCCACTTTGCATTTACCCTTTTCTCTTTTCTTCATTTCACCTCGTTTTCCAGTTTATTCATTGCTCACGCTTGATGTCGCAATTCTAATTTTTATCACCTCATTCCTCAACTACATTACCAGATCTTAAATCAATACAAATTTTTCTCACCCTTAACTTCCACAACTTCTCCGGCGCACCACCACCTTCTTCTCTGTATCCAGCCATTTCGATAATCCCCTCATTTTCCAGAGAGGAAAGATGATAATAAAGGGTTGACCTTGGCATCCCCAAACTCTTCTTTTGAAGCTCTTCATAAATTTCATTTGTTCCCTTTGTTTCGTCTCCTATTATCTTTATAATGCTCCATCGCGGCTCGCTGTACACAAATTTTATGCGTATTACCAAATCTCGAATTTTTCTCTTCTCTGCACACTTTCCTTTCGGCATAGTACCACTTTGCGTTTAATGATAAGTAAGCATATCTTATAAAATTATCGTTTTTTCCATTATTAATCTGTAAAATAACAAAAATTTTTAAATATTGATTTGTAATATCCTTAGACATTGAGATGGAGATAATGGAAGATATAATAAAGGCGGAGCATCTGACAAAATACTACGGCGATTTTCTTGCAGTTAAGGATATTTCGTTCTCCGTTAAGAAAGGTGAAATATTCGGATTCCTTGGACCAAATGGTGCAGGAAAAACAACCACAATAAGGATGCTCACCGGAATATTAAAACCGAGTGAGGGCAAGATAAGAATATTTGGGCTGGATGCAGAAAAAAACATGGTCTCTCTGAAAGAGAGGATGGGTATCGTGCCAGAAATGGCCAATCCGTACATTGATCTGACCGCAATGCAGAATATGATGTTAATAGGTCACCTTTACGGGATGAAGAAAAAGGAGATGAAAGAAAGAAGTATAGAGTTGCTTCGGCTTTTCGGGCTCTACGAGAAGAGAGATAAGAAGGTGCACTCATTCTCAAAGGGAATGAAGCAGAGATTGAGTCTGGCCATGGCCATGCTTCCTGATCCCGAACTTCTTTTTTTAGATGAACCAACATCTGGCTTGGATGTTATGAGCGCAAGGTTGATAAAGAGAATAATAAAAGATGAGAACAAAAATGGTAAGACAGTTTTCATGAGTACGCATAATATGAACGACGCAAATGAGCTATGCAATAGAATTGCCATAATAAACCATGGAAAAATAGTGGCCATAGACACGCCTGAGAGAATAAAGAGGATAGGCAGAGAACACACAGTTATTGAATTCTCAGTTGAGCCATTCAGATTTGATAAAAATATCGTACCAGATGTGGAAAAAGTTAAAGTTATGGGTGATAAAATCAGAATCTACACGAAAGATGTAGACACCGTAATCAAAAATATTGTAAATTATGCCAGAAAGGAAGGTTTAAAAATAATTTCGCTCAACACCCAGAAACCCTCGCTTGAGGATGTCTTCGTTTATCTGGTAGGTGGGAAAAATGAGTAAATTCTCGCAGTTCTCCCGCTCTCTCGCTATAGTAAAGAAGGATATGCTCATTTTCTACCTGAAGGGTCCTGTTATAATAATGGGCCTTCTATTTCCATTCTTCCTGTTTGGCGCATTTCTCATCGGTAGAAATCTCTCGCATGAGTATCTTTTCGTTGCTCTGATTTCCATGACCGCCTTCTTCACATCCACTGCCGTGGGACCGACTATTATTCCATGGGAGACAAGGGGCAAAACGTTCGAAAGACTCATGTCGTCCCCAATATCCATAACAACGGTGCTTTTGGGAGATATGCAGGCATCCTTTTACTTCGGATTGTTCATTACATCCGCCATTTCCCTCATAGTTATTTTCCTCCACATATCATTAAATCTACTTATTTTCATACCTGCAGTAATCCTTGCGTTGCTTACCTTTTCCGCTATGACAATCCTCATGTCCTCTTACCCTCCAACAGATGTTCCAGCGGACGTTATGATGCTCTCCTCACTTGTTAAATTCACCCTTCTTTTCATAAGTGGAATATTTGTGCCTCTTGAAAAATTGCCGTTGTATGCACGTGCCGTATCGGCCATATCCCCTTTGACATATCTCGTAGATGCTTTGAGGTACTCAACAAACCTATCGGGTTATTTCCCACTATGGATAGATCTTCTTGCATTGTTATTATTTGCACTGATATTCTTCTTCTCTGGGGTTGCCGTGCATAAAAAAGTGTTGGAGAGGAGGTTCACATAAATTTGTTTAATTTCCACTCATCCCATGGAAAAACATGTATTAACAGAAGAAACTTTATATACATTATGATATTTCTCGTAACTATGAGAGAATTGGATGCATATCGCTCTTTGAAAGACGTTATGATTCACTGGGGTTTTGGGGATACTGAAGCCTCCATTTACGCTCTTCTTGCCCTATCATCAAGACCGATGACCGCAAAAGAAATATCAGAGAAAATAGGAAGAGCATATTCCTCTGTTGTAAATGAGCTTAACAAACTGATAAGGTATGGGATGGTAACGAGAGGCAAAAGTGGGAGATGTTACTATTACTCTGCGGTTGTGGATGTAATGAAAATCATAAAAAATGAGAGAAGAAAGGTAATCAATTTACTCAGTCAAACAAAGGAATCTTTGGAAAGAACCTATGGAGATTCATTTAATGAGTTAAAAAGGCATTTGGATGAAGCTATAAGATATCTTGGTAAAATGGATGGGGGTGATGTAAATGTCCGAAAAGAAAAGTATGAATGAAGGAGAAATAATAGACTACCTGCACAAAATAATGGATAAGAAATTTGTGAGGTACGTTCTGAAAGAGCTCACCGAAGTGAAGAAAATAGAGAAATCCTTCGCCATATATGCGGGGGTGGAGGAGCCAGAAGGTGTTGGAGAGAGAATGCACGCTAAAATGGTGGGTGAGGCAATAGAGAAGGGAGCTGAGAAATTTGGGGCGTCATCAGAGGCAATAAAGAATTTTCTCAAGGATTCGTATATGCGGAAGGCCTTCGCCGTAATAGTTAGAAGTATTGCAGAATACGGAATTACAAAGCCTCAAAGACTGATTGCGCCTTTTATGGTTGTATGGGATTTCACAAAGCAGTGCAACCTGAAGTGCAAACACTGTTATGCAAATGCAACACCATATCCCGCTCCGGATGAATTAACCTTAGAACAAAGGTATCAGGTAGTGGATCAACTTGATGAGGCAGGAGTTGCAGCCGTATCCTTTTCCGGGGGAGAACCACTGATAAATAAATATTTCTGGAAGGTGGCTGAATATGCAAAATCCAAAGGATTTTATTTAACTGTAGCAACAAATGGCACGCTCATAAGTGAGAATGTTGCAAAAAGATTAAAGGATGTGGGGATAAGATACGTGGAGATAAGCCTAGATGGACCAAATGCAGAGATTCATGATGAGTTCCGTGGAGTTAAAGGTGCATTCGACGCCGCCGTAAGAGGAATAAAAAACGCTAAAGCAGCGGGATTGGAAGTTGGAATAGCCACAACTGCAACACATGAGAATCTGGATTCCATTCCAGATATAATAAAACTTGCAAGAGAACTAAAGGCGGATCGATTTATAGTATTCAATTTCATACCCACTGGAAGAGGGAAAGATATAATAAAAGAAGATTTGACACCGGAAGAAAGAGAGAATTTAATGAAGTACCTTTACGAGGAATGGCAGAAGGGAGATATGCAGATATTCTCCACGTGCCCCGCATATTCAAGAATATCGCTAACTGCGATGAGCAGAGGTAGAGGAGATAAAGTTTCCCCTACTCATTTTGCTGAAATGGAGATTCCAGCTGATTTTGGTGGCGCAGCCAAAGCACTTACAGAGTTTATTGGAGGATGCGGAGCAGGTCGTATATATTGCTCCATAGAGCACAATGGAGATATTCAGCCATGCGTGTTCATTCCGGTTAAGGTGGGGAACGTGCTTAAGGATGGTTTCGTGAACGTGTGGAAGAACAGCCCAATACTTAATGCGCTTCGCGATAGAGATGCACAGAATTACGCCTGCAATTTCTGTCCGTTTAGATATATTTGCGGAGGATGCAGAGCGAGAGCTTACGCGTATCACGGAGATCTACTGGCCCCGGATCCTGGATGCATAATAATGAAAAAGGACTGGGAGAATATTGTGAAGGAGATGAATATAGAGGGGGAAACAAAACCTTCGATGCCCGTGATTTCAAAGTGATGATTCATTATGAGAATTTTATTATTATCTCCGCCCACAAATAGTGTTATTAAGGAAGTCCTTGGAACAACAGGGCCTCCTTTAGGGCTTGCTTACATAGCCTCCATGGTTCGTGATGCTCATGATGTCAAAATAATAGATTCCCTTGTAGAAGATTTAACATACGAGGATGTTAAAAGAAGAATGAAAAAATATGATCCTGAGCTAATTGGGATAACTGCAACGACGAGCATGATGCCAGACGCATATATCATAGCGAAAATTGCAAAAAAAGAAAATGAGGATGTGAAAATTGTTATGGGTGGACCTCATGTAACATTTGTTCCTGAGAGAACATTTAAAGAATGCCCCTGCATAGATTTCATAGTTCGGGGGGAGGGAGAAATAACATTTAAGGAATTGGTGGATGCTATTGATAAGAATGGAGATTTTAAAAATATTCGAGGATTATCATACAAGGATAATGGAAAAGTGATAAATAACCCTCCAAGGGAGTTGATAAAGGATGTTGATACCATTCCTCTTCCATCCTATGATCTATTACCCATGGATAAATATCAGGCAGATGGTGTGAAATTTGGAACTGTGATGACGTCAAGAGGATGTCCATATAACTGTATATTTTGCTCGTCATCCCTCCAATTTGGAAGGAGATGGAGAGGGCATAGCAGGGAGAGAGTTATGAAAGAATTGAAAATTCTGAATGAGGAATATGGAATAAGGGAAATTGAATTTTTAGATGATACATTCACACTCAACAGAAAAAGAGCAGTGGATATTGCAGATGAAATAAAGAGGGAAAAGATGGATATAAGATGGAGTGCATCATCTCGAGTGAATACATTCTCAAGGAAGATTGCAAAGGCAATGAAAGAAGGAGGCTGTCATACAGTTTATTTTGGCATAGAATCAGGGACTCAGAGAATTTTAAATTTCATAGGAAAGGGAATAACATTGGAGCAGGCATTAAAATCTGTGAAAGATGCAAATGATTTTGGGCTTAATACACTTGGCTCGTTCATTATAGGATTCCCAGATGAAAGCAAAGATGAGGTAAAGAAAACAATAAAATTCTCAAAAAAAGTAGGTGTGAGAATTGCCCAATTCACGATTGCAACGCCATATCCAGGCACAAGATTGTGGAACTTAGGAATAGCAAAAAGAATAATAAAGAGTTTTGATTGGAGAAAATATACAACATTATCACCGGTAATGAAATTGAAATGCTTCCCCGGGGACACGATATTGAAATATCTTGGAATTGCTTATGCGACATTCTACCTTAGACCAAAGGAAA
The DNA here is from genome assembly GCA_015522935.1 of DHVE2 group archaeon. Taxonomy (GTDB): domain Archaea; phylum Thermoplasmatota; class Thermoplasmata; order Thermoplasmatales; family Aciduliprofundaceae; genus S014-50. Next base: position 19,347 of record WALH01000075.1, read on the forward strand.
TTTTATGGGATTTAATAAAGAATCGTGGATTCATAATGAAAAGAATTTTCAAAAATATGAGAGGTATGATGAATTCTCTCAGAGCAGTCTAACATCTTCAAAAAATCTTAAATAGAGAATGATAATAAGGGTTCTGACCCGGCTTAGCTCAGTCTGGCTAGAGCGGCGGACTGTAGTTGGGATTGCGTCAGAAAAGGCGCAAAAAGCCGCTCAGCAGAAATCCGCAGGTCCCCGGTTCGAATCCGGGAGCCGGGACTCATATTTTCTATTACAAAATTCACGAAATCCACAGTGCTCGCATTTCTTTGGACTTGGTTTAGCAGCTGGTATCTTTTCTCCGCTTAACACAAGATAAATCTCATCCAGTATACCGCTCACATCCTTTTCTCTGCTCTGGTCAAATTCTTCATTCCACATAATCTCTTGTGTGTCCCTGTTTCTCACAGCAATCTGTATGGGTATGGAAGGATGGTAAACATGCTTGAGAGCCAGTGCGTAACCCATCACCTGATACTTACCTCCATCATACGCCTGATTCCCAGGCTTGTCCTCAATTATTAGCACCTGATCTGGGTATATCCACAGTTCGTCCATTTTGCCAGTAAGCTCCCAGCGAGGAAACGATGCATTTATCTGAAGTTCTCGGTATTTAAATATCTCCCTGTTTTTCTGCGATCTATATAAAGCCTCTTTTATGTCCACGACTTCCCATCCTTCCTCAAGGTACTTTTTCTGAAGTTCAGCATGAATTTTAGTGCCTGTGACCAAGTACTGTGTTTTTATGGGCTTGAGACCAAGAACATGCTCAAGATAGAATCCGTAGGGGCAGAACATGTACTGGTTTATCCAGCTTATTCTGATCCTCATACATGGCCATGCTTATAAAGTATTTTAAAATTCTTTTCGGGAAAAAATTATATTCCCCTTTTCGTTTTCCTTTTCATAATGAATATTAAATCTATAGTGGCATGGTTTGAAGATGCAAACATTCCTGTTTGGGCATGGCTCATAGAATTATTCATTGCGTCTGGGATAAGGTTTTATGCCGAGGGTTTTTATTTTCATTATTCATATGATTATCTTGTTTTTATCCATGCTCTTGGATACTACTTCTTCATATTTACCTTCGCATTTATGATGACTAAATTAGTTATAAATGAGCCATCAAGAAAAATATCATCTGCCTTCGCATTTTTCACACCAGTAATTATCATAACACCGTTCGTGGATTACTACTTATTTGGGAGAGTTACCGGTTATCCCTATCCTTCAAAGTATAACTGGGCACAGATTACGTTGAGCTTTTTTCAGATGTACCCACATAATCCCAGTCATGGATACCAAGTTGAATTTGGCATTCTTTTCTTTGCACTATTTATCTATATATATTCAAAACTGAAAAACAGGAAAATAGTAGAAAAAATAATTCTCTCCGCATCAACAGTATTCACAATATATGTTCTTGTGCTTTATCTTAGCACACCAGATTTCTCGTACATAAGCAACTATTTTATGGGAGGTATACCTATATCATGGATTTTATCTTTCAAAGATTTTCCATACTGGGTGTGGTTTTTGAGATATTCTATTCTTGGTATATTTTTTCTCATGATCTCAGCAATAGCCGGAAATGCCAGAAAGGTTTTTCATCTCCTGAAAGATGTTTCTCTCCTGCGTACGATTCATTTCGTCATGATGGTTTTCTTGGGTTTTTACTTAATCAAACCAAATGTTGATTGGGGTACTATACCTGGAAGGATTAACATAATAACAATCCTCCTTGCTGGCCTTTCATCCGTGTTTGGATGGTTCTTCATCGTTGGAATAAACAATTATTACGATTGGGAGAGAGATTTAATTACCAATGCTCAGAGAGGTTTGCCATCAGGACGATACAATATGAACGACCTCATAGATTTCTCTTTGGCATCTCTTGTTATCGGTTTATTCTTCCTCTTACCCCTTGGCTTTCTACCCATAATTTTCTACTCGATTTTTGTTTTTTTAGGATTTATTTATTCATACCCTCCACTCTATCTCAAAAGATTTGGTGTGAAAACTATTTTCATTGGTACAGGCTCAGCGCTGATATTCGCCTTGGGCTATTTCTCCCCCCTCTACACATTCATGATACCCTCCCTTGACTATCATTTCTGGGCTCTTTTCTTCATCATACTAACAATATTTTCTATAGGGAGTATAATAAATGACCTGAAAGATTACGAAAGCGATATAATTTCTGGAGTTAAAACCATTTTCACCTGGCTTGGCAAGGATAATGGTCTGCGAGTCTCCTCTGCTCTTCTTTTTATTGCCTTTTCACTTCCCCTATTGATATGCCCCTGTGGATTACTCATTTTCCCTGTGCTCGGTGCCCTTGCCGCATATCTGTTGTATCGTGAGAGGGTTATTTTAGTTTATATTGTTTATTTCATGGAGTACATTGCCCTCCTCCTTCTCCCTTAATTGAAAAAATTAAAATCCTCATCTTCCATGCTCATTTATGATTCATGCATCTAAGAGAGCAAAGAGAATTGAGTACGCAATTCGTGATGTTGTTATACCCGCTAACAAACTGGAAAAAAGGGGAATAGAGGTTCTGAAACTGAATATAGGCGATCCAATAAAATACGATTTCAAAACACCGGAGCATATTCGCGAAGCTGCAGCTAAAGCGGTTATGGATTCAAGAAGTGAATATTCTCCTTCTGAGGGGCTTCCAGAATTGAGGGAGGCAATAGCAGAGAAGGAGAGAGGATACGGTGTGGATATAAGCGTTGATGATGTTGTTGTAACCACGGGTGTAACGGAGGCTTTAATGATGATTTTTGCCGCTGCCCTAGACCCGAGGGAGGAAGTTTTGGTTCCTGGACCAACTTATCCACCGTACATCACATACCCCACATTTTATGACGGTATACCGAAGACTTATCGAACAGTGGAGGAAGATGGATGGCAACCGGATATTAATGACATAAGGAAGAAGATAACCCCGAAAACAAAGGCCATCGCTGTGATAAATCCCAATAATCCTACAGGTGCTTATTACGGGGAAAAGGTGCTGAAGGAAATAGCAGATATTGCGGGAGAATACGGATTGTTTCTCATAAGCGATGAAATATACGATAAGATGCTCTACGACGATTCATTTGTTTCTCCTGCAAAAATTGCAAAGGATGTACCCATGATGATTTTAAACGGTATTTCCAAAGTCTATCTCGCTCCGGGATGGAGAATTGGATATCTGGCCATCCGAGATTATGAAGGTCAGCTAAATGATATTCGAGACGGAATTATGCGTCAAGCTCGAGCGAGGTTATGCGCAAACACACCCCTTCAACTTGGCTATCTGGCAGCTCTCAAAGGCCCACAAGATCATATTCGCAAGACCATGGAGAAACTGCGAAAGAGAAGGGATTACGTTGCGAAAAGAGTAGGTGAGATAGATGGCTTGAGCGTTGTTCTTCCCAAAGGCGCATTCTACATGTTCATAAAGGTTGAAGGGTGTGATGATGATAAGAAATTCGTTCTCGATTTACTTCAGGAAAAACATGTTTTAGTTGTCCATGGCTCTGGCTTCTGTCCAATTTACGGTAGAGGTCATTTCAGGATTGTGAATCTTCCGCCTGTGGATTATTTGGAGAGGGCATTCGACAGAATTGAGGAGTTTGTGGTAAAGTATTATAAGGAAAAATAGTTATGGGCAGCAGTGAATCCCTATATCCGAATAATCAGGCCCATAAACTGCGTAATGGGTTCTATAGCAGTATTCCTTACAGGCCTGATTGCACAGGGTCTCAATATTTCTAACTTTCTTATTTCCCTCTCCCTCGGAATGCTGGTAGTATTCTTAATAACGGCTGCTGGGAATGTTATAAATGATTACTTCGATCGAGAGAGTGATTTAATAAATCATCCGGAGCGACCAATACCCGCCGGGGAAATTAGACCTAAAAACGCATTAATTTATTCTGTCACATTGTTCGTTGTTGGTGTGATTCTGGCGTTTCCTATTAATCTCTGCTCTTTCATCGTGGCCATACTTGCAGTCGCACTTCTTCTCCTGTACGAGAATTCCCTGAAAAATGAGGGCTTCGCTGGAAATATCACCATAAGCATCCTTGTGGGTATGATCTTCCTGTTCGGAGGCACAATTTTCGGACAGCTTTCTCTCATGTCTTTACTCGCTCTTATGGCTTTCTTTTCCAATTTAGGACGGGAGATAATTAAGGATGTGGAGGACATGGTAGGGGACATAAACAGAAAAACACTGCCTAAAAAAATTGGAAGAAGAAAAGCGTTGTTGATGGCTATGATCTTCATTTATATATCCATCGCATTAAGTCCTCTACCCTATACCCTTTTCTCCTTTTCTGTGTTTTATCTTTATGCGGTAATTTTCGCAGACGCAATTTTTATATATGCTACGATTATCCAATTTAAAGATGTGCACATGGCTCAAAGATGGATTAAGTACGGAATGATTACAGGTTTAATTGCGTATCTAATTGGGGGATTAACATGAAAGTACTTGACTACATCCTGAAAAAAATCGAGGGTGGAAAGAAGATGCATATGACCCTCATTGATCCTGAAGACCAGAAACCTGAGGATTCCGCGAGAATTGCAAGAGAAGCAGAGCAGGCAGGAACGGATGCAATAATGATAGGGGGTTCCACAGTTGCCAATCGTAATATGGTGGATTCCGCAATAAAGGCCATAAAAAAAGTTGTGAGTATTCCTGTTATAATATTTCCAAACTCGGCAAATGTTATTTCCCCATATGCGGATGCTATTTACTTCATGAGCCTTTTAAACTCCAGAGATGTTGAGATGGTAATTGGACAGCAGGCCAAGGGCGCTATATGGATAAAAAAATTGGGGCTTGAGCCGATACCTATGGGATATATAATCATTGAGCCGGGTATGACCGTGGGTAAAATAGGCAAGGCCAGCCCGATCCCCCGTGATAAACCGGAATTTGCCATCGCTTACGCTCTTGCAGCTCAGTATCTTGGTATGAAATTAGTGTATCTTGAAGCGGGAAGCGGAGCACCTAAGCCAGTGCCACCGGAAATGGTTCAAGCGGTGAGGAAAGAGATAGATGTTCCTTTAATTGTTGGTGGTGGAATTAGGGAGCCTGAAAATGCATCTCGCCTCTCCCGTGCAGGCGCAGACATAATTGTCACAGGCACAATAGTGGAGATTGTAGAAGATATAAAAGAAGAATTGGGGAAGATTGTTGAGGCAGCGAAATATGCCTGAGACAAAATAAAATTGGATTTTCACTTTGTGAACATTTGTTTTTAACTGTCAGTTGGCGATATGTTGTAGTCTTTTATTTTCAAATCCTTCTTTTTTGGCTGCTTTTAAGAGTTCAGTATCGGAACTTATCCATAATTTCGGTGAGCATTGCTTTAATCACTCTTCTGTAATCCCCTTTTATCTCTCCCTTTCTCCTTGTAATCGCCGATAGTGATTCAAGAACTCCCAAGTAAGGTATTATATAAGAGGTTTGCAAAAATTGTCCTTTGTGGTTGTTGCATTTCCAGTTTCAGTAACCTTTATTTACCAAATCCGATATCTGTAGATGTGGAATCTGTTGAAAAATGGATAGAGAAACTTCCGTTCAAAACTA
>WALH01000076.1 GCA_015522935.1 DHVE2 group archaeon
CTATTTGCCCTTCTGCAAAAACTCTAAATAGAAGCAAAACTTATAGGAAGCATTAACCAAAAAAGAAAACACAAAGGAGGAAAAAGCATGAGAAAAGAAGCGAATAAAAGGAAATTGCCCTTCGGAACGAAGGGCATTGAGAGGACGGCCTTAGCCGTCTTTATAGCTCTGATTATGACAACCACAATCTTTGTGCCGGTTATTGGCACAGGAGAGGGAACGGAGACATTGAACACATATATCGTGTATGGAGAGGTTAATGATTCCTTTGGATTGCCGGTTGTATTTGCGAATATAACGGCAGTGAATATGAACACTGGAGCGGTTATGAATTCTACCGTGGAGGATGGCACTTATTCCATGGATTTGGCTGAGATGAAGAATGGAGTTCATATTGGTGATAAGATAGAAATTACCTTTGCAGATGGAATTTGTGTTAACACCTATAATTTCACGGTGGATGATTCCGGGGAGAAAATACTGGATGTTCAGCTTGACCCCGTGGATAATGGTATTCCACAATTACCGGATGTTAATCCTCTTCCTCCGGAGCTTCCGGGACTTCCCGATACTGGAATTATCGGAGAGGAGAACGCTACGAGTGTTTATATAAACACAAGCGATTATAACATTACCAATAGCGATAATGAGAGTTCTGAGAATTCACCGATAATAATGAGCGATATGGGTGCTTATCCTTTGGAAATGCCTAGACTTACAGATACACATCTTAGTCCCAGAGATTTGAGGCATTGGAGAGACTTGTTCCCGAAATTTATGGCCTTTGAAGATAAGAAGAACATGGTTTATGTTGAATTGAAGAATGTCGGTAATGAGAGCTATATTGTAAAGCTGGATTTGTATGGGATTAATCCTGATGGGGATAAAACACTACTCGGAACGGAGCACTATGGTAACATAAAGCCAGATAGAGAGAAAACAAGGCTTGAGATATGGGTTCCTGCCATGGCTGGCAGGAATTATGTTTATGGAGAAATCTATGTTATGGAAGTCAGCGGTGGGTTCTGTCATCCCAATGTGAATTGGACTCTGATTAACACATTCAAGAAGAGCTTTAATGTCGTTCCCGGGGATAGACCTGTTAGGATTATTACGGGAGATTGGGTTATTGAGGAGCCCACAATTATAGAATCGGAAACTGTCATAGTTAATGGGGATATGTATGTGAATGCCAATTTGGAGATAAAGAATACTAGTGTTCTAGGCGATGATTTGATAGTAAACGCTACATCCTATACCATTGATGCGGGTTCTAACCATGACATGCAATCTTGGAACTATTCTGGGGAATATAAGGTCGAAGTTACTCCCACAGGAACCCTCAATGTTTATGGCAAACTTTGGAACCACCCGAATGACATCTACTACAACTTCTACATGAACGGGAGTTTGACTGTGGACAAAAAACTGGGTGCTGCAGAAGCAGGTTCAATCTCAGAGGTTAATGGGGATCCCTCGGATTTGAGTGCTAAAGGTGGGATAAGATGTGAGAATGCCAATGGGAGCGTTGTGATAAGGAATGGAGGAATGATTCATAATACCAGAAGTCATGCGCTGTGGCTGTATAATACCAGTGCTACGCTGGATGGAGCCCATATATATGATGTCGGAGGTTATGGGGTTTACGGGATAGATTCCCCGGTGCTTGTGAATAATTCCAGGATCAACAATACGAAAATCGGAGTCTATCTGAAGAATTGCGCAGGAGGCGGAATAGATGCATGGGGAAAGCCAGATTATACGCCGGGTGTTGACCTCGGCTACTTTATATGGTATGACTCCGAAGGATGGCATCTTGGAATAAGTGCCGATGGAAATACCCACACTTTCAACGGAAGCACGAATTACAGCGGTACGGAGCATCCTTTCAGCCTGACGATAGATAACAGCGCCATTATAAATCTGGGCGATCCGGATAATGTGACATTCGACCTGTGGATTGACGGAGTCAGACAGCCGACTCTGGTTTTCATAGGCGAGCATAATCTGAATCCCGAATCTATTCCGTTCACACTGACAAAGAATCTTACGAAGATCGCAGGGAATATCTTTGAGAGATGTTCCAATGCGGGAATTTACCTATATCAGTCTTTCAACTATACGGTCAAAGATAACAGTATAAATGGAAGCTTCTGGGGGATAAGGCTTTCCCGTTCGAATCATATGTTTTTATTTGACAATAATATGACGAACAGCGGCATATTTGTTTCCGGAAACCTGCTTAAACACTGGAATACTCATACGATTTCTGCAGAGAATACAGTGAATAATAAACCCGTTTATTACTGGAAGAATGTAGATGGAGGGACGATACCCTCCGGAGCAGGAGAGATCATACTCGGGAACTGCACCAATGTTACTGCAGATAGCCAGAATGTAAGCGATGGAACCGTCGGAATAGAGCTCGGTTTTTCAAGTTATAACACTCTGAGCAACATTACATCTTCTTCGAACCATTGGGCGGGGATCTATCTGTATCATTCAACAAATAATCCGGTAGAACACAGCAATGTAAGTTCAAACGGAAGAAACGTTCTTCTAAGCTATTCTTCGTATAACACCATTGAGAACAGCACATTCTATGACGCAAAGGGATACGGTAATGTGTATGGTTCCATCCAGCTTTACCACTCTTCAAATAATAACATTGTGAATAACACAGTAGTAAAAACGGGGGTAGCATTTGGTTGCGGAATATATCTACGGTATTCAAGTCACAACATGTTAGCCAAAAACACCGTATTACACACAGACTACGGGATTCTTTTGTGGGATTCTTCGAGCAACACAATATACAGAAACAATGCGAGTTTAAATAATGATGTTGGGATACTCGCTCAATATGACTCCCACAAAAACATCATCGAAGAGAATATAGCAAATAACAACGGCTATGGAATCTATCTCTATTGGATTCATGTCTATTACTATGAAACGGATAATAGAATAATAAACAATACTGCAAATTCAAACTCTAACTCAGGGATAATGGTTTATAACTCCCAATATACCAGTATAGAGGGCAATACTGTTAAGTGGAACGGGTATTCGAATTCCGATTATGGAGGCCGAGGAATAGAACTCTGCGGAGCTAAGAACAATAATATAATAAACAATAATGTTTCAAACAATATCCAAGGAATTTTTCTTGACTCTTACTCTGTATGGTCATATAAATTTTGGAATATCTATAACACCGTATCATACAATAATATCTCTGGAAATACCTATGGCATCTACCTGTGGTCTAATTCTAATTCAAAAAATACCCAGAACATCATTTCTACGAACAATATTTCTGAAAATACCTATGGTATCTGGTTGGGTGATAGAGCAGTAAATAATGAATTTTCTGGAAACTCGATAAGCTCAGAGATTACAGACTCCATAGGGATATACCACGACTCTTCATACTTTAACACCCTAACATCTAACAACATAAGGATTCCAAACGGTACAGGAATATATGTAAATCGTGGAAATCCAGAGATATCTTCAAATAGGATATGGGAAAGCAAGTGGGGAATATATTCCTCTATCTCTGCAAATCCTGAGATTCTTAATAACAGTATCTGGAATTGCGAATCTGGGTCTTATATCGAAGGCAGCTCTTCAATCCATGAAAATGAGGTCTGGAATTCCACATACGGGATTTATACCTCCAGCACATCGAATCCAGAGATTTATTTGAATACCATCTGGAATTCAAATTATGGGATGTATCTTGAGGGTATGCCGTGGGTACATGAGAATAATGTGTGGAACTGCACCTATGGAATTTATACGACCGATATGCCTGCAACAGATACAACAAGAACGAGACTTGAGAACTCTGTGGATGGTGTAGAGAGCGAGACCCTGACATTTTCCAGTGCGGGAAACAAGGTAGTGCATTTCTCAATACCGAAGAACTCAAAGATAATATCGACATCTTTTAACATAAGTGGAGATAAGGTCAGCAAGAGCGGTTATTTCCATTATCAAGGGCAATACTCCCAGTACGGAACCAAAGGAAAAGACATAAAAGGGGACGAATGGACGGCGAAGGAAAACGGAGTTCTTAGCTGTACCAAGGCATACATAGGCACCAGCGGACCCACTCCTACCAACTCCAGGTCTTCCTCCATAACATACATAGCTTCTATATATGAAAATGGAGATCATATTGCCACGTCAGAGAAAGTAAATAGTGATGGAAATAACAAATGGGAAGTGTTCCATTTCAATAATGTCAAAATAACAAAAGGGAACAAATATTATATCGAAATAACCTCAACAGATAATTTCACTTGGTATAAAAACTCAAATGAGCGGTTTGCGGAGATAGACTGCGGAACATTCGTATATTATCCTCTAAATTCGAAAATAGATATGGGTTCTGACGGAGATTTCGAATGGCAATACAACGGAGAATTAAAAACAACAGTGTCTTTGGGCGATTACAACACAACTCCGGAGCTTTCCACGGAGATTCAGAGGTACATAGACAATAATATCCCTGATTCTCAAGGAAATGTTAACATACCTATGAAAATACATTCTGACTCCGCAGGAAAATTAACAATTTTCAACATAAACATAGAATACAATCCTCCCGTACTGGTGGAAAACAATGAACTTTATGGGAATGAATACGGAATCTTTTCCGACACAGATACAGAGGCGACGTTCCTGAATAATGTGGCCCACAACAATTCTTACGGAATCTATGCAGAAAACTACCCACCCATAATAGGAAACGATTTCTTCAACAACACCAAACTTGGAATGTACCTCTATGAGTTTTATGGGAATGCAAGTTACAACACCGTATACAACAATGAATACGGCATTTATGTGAAAAACAGCACAGGAATTCTTGAGAACAACGAGATATATGGGCACAAACACATAGGGTATGCAGAAGGAGCAGGTGGATATGAGTATGCATATTACTATGGATACGGAATATACTGTAGCAATTCTAGCGCTGAAATAATCAAAAACAACCTCTACAACAACAGTGTAGGAATACATATGAATAACTCGGAAAATGCGAGCATAGAAAGCAATAGAATCACAGAGAGGCATATTAAAGGAATCATAGCCACCTATTCAAAGAACATATCAATGGATAGCAATTACATAAACAGGGCAAAATTTGCTATTGAGATGGGAAATGTAGAAAACAGCAGTATTTCTAAAAATACAATACAGCACACGATATGGCTCGGAATAAGTGGTGTTGAATGCTATAACACCTCATTATCAAACAACACATTATCGAACAGCTACCCGTATTCCGGCGGCATCAACCTCTATTCCTCTGAGAATAGCATAATAAGAGACAATCTTTTCGATAATGATATCGGAATAAGCCTTCGTTCTGGTTCCAGATACAATATAGTGATAAAGAACAGAATTTCCGCAAGTGAATGGGGCGGAATTGAGATAGTGGATTCCAATAACAATACGATAGAGGAAAATACTGTTTGCAGTGCGAACACACAACAGATAGTTTATGCGATATCGTCAATAAGATCCGAAAACAACATCATAACAGGAAATGAACTAAATAACGCATCAATAGGGATCTATATTTCAGATTCGTTTAAAGAGATTATAGAGAGGAATATCATTGAAAACATGGTGGAGCCATCAAAATTGAGCGACTATTCTGGCATATACATAATCGAATCCGATGAAATAGAGATTAAAAACAACCACATTGATAACTGCATATTCGGGATAAATATAGAGAAATCTGCTGTGGAAATAGAAGAAAACGCAATAGAAAACAACAAGCTTTCAGGGATAGTGGCATCAGTTGTTCCAAGTCCTGCGGAAAAGACAATCATAATAAAGAACAACTCAATATATGGAAACGGATATGATACTTCCCTGATTTCCTCCCTTAAATCCAGATATCCAGAGATTTATGCCAAATACCCATTGAACTCTGGTATTGAAATATGGAGCGGAAACGCCACAATACTGAATAACACAATCACCAACAATTACGGAGACGGAATACTCATCACAGGAGATGATACGAGAGGTTATTTCAGACCTTACATCGCCAGTAACAACATCTCCGGAAACGCTGAATGGGGCATAGAGGCCAGATACGAGGCTCCGCTGAACAATCAGACGATAAATGAGGACAATACATGGGTTGTGAACAACACAGATGGCAGATTCGTGCAGGAATGGTTTATAAGAGTACACGTAACCCTTAACGGAAACGATGTTTCAGGAGCTACTGTATGGATAGAAGATGTAACAGGCACTGAGGTCTGGAGAGGAAACACAGATGAAAACGGATTGACACCTTGCATCACTGTAATAGAATACTACATAAACAATACCGGTGAAATGCACACCAGAACTCCCCATGTTATTCATGCAAGCTATGAGGACAACTATTACGGTGTGCTCACAGAGCGCATAAACAGAAATATGCCTGAGATTGAGGTGCAGATAAGCCAATAATACATTCATCTTATTTTCATATAAAGTCGAAATCCGTCGACATGGTCGCAGATACTATTAAATAAGACCGTGAATTCCGCCCCCAGAAGGCGTAAAAATGGCGACTGAAAGCAAAACTGAAAAATTGCTCCAGAAGACAGGTGCGAGCCTTCCCCGAGGCGAGGTTTATCTCATAGAGGACAGGTGTAAAGGCTGCGGATTGTGCATAGCCTTCTGTCCCAAGCATGTTCTGGTGGTTTCCGATAGGTTCAACAAGAAGGGCTATCATCCTCCTGAGCTGGTGGAAGAGGAGCCTCTTAATGTTTGCATAAACTGCGGTTTCTGTGAGAGGATATGCCCTGAATTTGCCATTTTTGTGAAAGAAAAGAAGAAGGAGGAATGATGTGAGCAAGGACATTCTTGTAGGTGACCATTTTTTAAGCGGGGATGTTGCCGCTGCAGAGGGCGCCATAGCAGCAGGTTGCAGGTTCTTCGCAGGCTATCCAATAACTCCATCCAGTGAAGTGGCGGAAAGGATGGCTAGAAGGCTCCCTGAAGTTGGTGGGATATTCATACAGATGGAAGATGAGTTGGGTTCCATGGCTGCTCTTCTTGGTGCATCATGGGGTGGAAAGAAAGCCATGACCGCCACCTCAGGCCCTGGATTCAGCCTGATGATGGAGAACTACGGACTGGGAATGATGACAGAGACCCCTGCTGTGATAGTCGATGTCCAAAGAGGAGGCCCTTCAACAGGTCTGCCCACACTTCTGGGACAGGGAGATGTGATGCAGGCGAGATGGGGCTCTCATGGTCCATATCAAGCCATAGCGCTCACTCCTGAATCACCTCAGGAATGCTTTAATCTCACTATAAGGGCATTCAATCTCGCTGAGAAGTACAGACAGCCTGTAGTGGTCTTAATGGACGAATCTTTGGGACATCTGTTCGAAAGGGTTACCATACCTCCGAGGGAGGAGATAGAGATAACAGATAGAAAGATACTGAAGGACAAGAACAGGGACATATATGAGGCTGATGAGGACCTGATACCTCCGATGCCTCCTGTTGGCGAGGGATTCGGGATACATGTAACCGGCTTAACTCACGATGAAAGGGGATATCCTTCGATAAACGCCGAGACTCAGGAGAGAATGATAAGGAGGATAAATGACAAGATAAGCAAGCATGCCCCGGAGATAATAGACTACGAGGAGTTCATGACGGATGATGCAGATGTAATAGTTGTCGCATACGGAATAACGGCGAGGTCTGCGAGAAGGGCCGTGATAATGGCGAGGGAAAAGGGAATAAAGGCTGGACTGTTCAGGTTCAAAGTGATATGGCCCTTCCCATCAGAGAGGCTGGAAGAGCTTTCAGATAGAGAGTTTGTCGTTGCGGAGGTGAACAACGGACAGGCTCTGGTGGAGGTGGAGAGGGCCATAAGAAAAAGAGCTATATTCGTCGGAAAGATGGGTGGAGAGCCGCACAGGCCTGAGGAGATACTGAAAGGAATAGAGGAGGCGCTCAAATGAGCATAATAAAGGCAGAGACCCACCCCCTTGACGATTATCTCAGGACGGAGAGGCTCCCGCATGTATGGTGCCCGGGTTGCGGTATAGGAACTGTGCTAGGGGCATACCTCAGGGCAATGAAGAATGTCGGCTTAGATTCTGAAAAGAGCATAATGGTATCTGGAATAGGGTGCACTGGGAGGACAGCTGGATATGTAAGGATGGACTCATTCCACACCACACATGGAAGGGCGATACCATTCGCAGTCGGCCTGAAAGCAGCTAGACCCGAGCTCAATGTGACGGTTTTCAGCGGAGATGGTGACCTCTTCGCAATAGGTGGCAACCACATAATCCACGCTGCCAGAAGAAATGCCAACATCACCGTGATTGCGATAAACAACTTCACCTACGGGATGACTGGAGGACAGCTTGCTCCGACCACTCCTGAAACAGGGATAACCACAACCTCTCCCTATGGTAATGTGGAAAGCCCGTTCAATCTCGCAGGATTGATTGCTGTTGCAGGTGCCTCGTATGTTGCCAGATGGACATCCCTCCATGTGAGAAGGTTGGAAAAATCCCTTGAAAAGGCCCTGAAAAAGAGAGGCTTCTCCTTTGTTGAAGTGCTTTCTCAGTGTCCTACAGCGTATGGAAGAAGGAACGGGATGAGGGACCCTGTGGATACCCTGAAGTACTTTCAGAAATACGCTGTAGTAAAGAACCATGTAAACCCGCTTGAAGGCGTCATAGAGCCCAATAAACCGTTCATATTAGGTGAATTTGTAGATGCTCCGGAGGAGGCCACATTCGAGGATAAGCTATGGGAACTGACGAAATCGGAGTTCCTGCATACATCACAGGCGGAGAGGTCGGAGTGGATAATCGAGCACAGGAGACACCTCGAGATACTTTCGAGGATAATCTCTGGAAGAGGTGAGGACAATGAGCAGAGTTGAACTTCAGATAGGAGGCTTCGGAGGTCAGGGAGTCATACTTGCAGGTCTGGTCATATCGAGAGCGCTCAGCCTTTATGACAAGAAGGAGGCTGTTTTCACGCAGGCATACGGTCCTGAGGCAAGAGGTGGGGCCTCATCTTCGGGCGTTGTGATAGATGATGAAAGGGTAGATTATCCATACCCCATGAGTCCAGATATACTGGTAATAATGTCTCAGGAAGCCTTCACAACATATTTCCCCAAGATGAAGGAAGGCGGGACCCTGATAATAGAGAAAGACCTCGTAAAGTTGGACAAGGTTCCGGATAATGTCGGGGAGTTCCACTCGATACCTGCCACTAAGATAGCTGAAGAGCTTGGGAATAGAATAGTGGCGAACATAGTCATGGTCGGCTTCATCACGAAGGTCACGGGAATAGTGAGAAAGGAGAGCGCAAAGAAATCGGTTCTGGAGATGGTCCCTGCCAAGGTCAGAGAGTTGAATGAAAAAGCATTCGAAACAGGATACAACTACGAAGAGGGATGAATGTGGCCAAGATAGGAGTCTATGTTTGCCATTGTGGCGGCAATATCTCCGATGTGGTGGACGTTGCCGATGTCGCAGAGTTCTCTGAAAAACTTCCAGATGTAACTGTCGTACGCAGTATATCCCATATGTGCTCTGAAGAAGGGCAAAAAGCCATAATAAACGACATAAGAGAGTACGGCCTAGACAGGGTCGTAGTGGCTGCATGTTCTCCGCAGTTTCAGGGGGAGACGTTCAAAAAAGCCCTTATTAAAGCCGGCCTGAATCCATACATGGTGGAGATGGCCAACATCAGGGAGCAGAGCGCGTGGCCACACTATACTGAGCCTGAAAAGGCAACTGAAAAAGCCAAGGTGCTGACGAAGGTAGCTGTTGAGAAGATAAGAAAGACCATGCCTGTAAAACCC
>WALH01000077.1 GCA_015522935.1 DHVE2 group archaeon
CGATGTATATGGGTTAATCGATGATTGAAATGGATGAAATGAAAGATGTGATAGAAAAGGTCGAGAAAAAGCTGATAGCAAGTTCCCAAGTTTACGCAGGGATGAATTACATAGCATGGACGGTTGTATTATCTGTTTACCAGTTAATACTCTTGGGTGTGTACTTTAATAAAGGAGCTTATGAATGGCTCTGGACACACACTATCTACGCGGGTATCTTTATGGGATTGTTCTGGGGCATATCCGCACTTTTCATAGCTTACATAAATGTGACCCTATGGAAGAAGACAAAGCATCTCATGCAGAGAAATAAGAAAAACGGGAAAGGTGCAGAAATAACCATGATTGCAGGGTGGGTAATTGCTGGCATACTGTTTGGGGTTCTTCCAATGATGATTTATGAACCGTGGAGCGCTGCCTTCTCTTTTCTGCTGTTTATAATTTCCGGTAATTCAGGAATCGCCATAGGTTTCCGTGATTACAAGGCAACAATGCCCGTGATAACTTCACTGATAGCCATTCCCTTCATAATTGTTGAATCAATAGATGCATCCTGGTTCATCGCAATACAGTTCGTTACGGTGGGATATGCATTATCCACAATTTTATATCTATGGAATACATTCACACTGGTGAATAATGATGCTAAGTGAAATTGCAAAAAATAGTGTATTAGGAAATTCCGTTCGCTTGGGAATTATGCTTTACCTTCTCCCCAGAAGAAAAGTGCTGTTCAAAACACTGCAGGAAGTTCTCGAACTCACCCCTGGAAATTTAGACTCACATCTTAAATTTTTGAAAAGGCACGGGTATGTGGAGGTGAGAAAAATAATTGCAGATCGCCCGAGAACTGCTGTATGGATCACGGATTTAGGCGCAGAAGAAACGATGGAGTATATTAAAGTTCTAAAAGAGGCCTTTTCACATAACTGATAGTCTGGGAGGAAAATTTTATATTGAGATTCAACTTTCGCAACTTTGTGCTCCGGTGGTAGCGACCTGTTTAGGTCTGACCACCTCGCAAGATGCTCCGGTGGTGTAGCCCGGCCAAGCATTAGGGGCTCTCAACCCCTCGACTCGGGTTCAAATCCCGGCCGGAGCACTGAGCCCTTTTCTTAAAAAGAAAAGTGCCACAGCCCGCCTACGGCAGGCTTGGTCGCATTTTACGATGCTCATTAAAGCCCTGTCTCAACAGGGCAAACTCGCATCTTGCGATGCTCGTTTACCCCAAAAGAATTTGTCTCATTCTTTCCAGCTAAAGCCGCTTTCTTTCTAAGAAAGGGGCTAAAGACTACTGTATTTAGGGATAAAGCACCTTTTTTAAAGGGGCTAAAGAAGAATAGAGAGGATAAACCAAAATGAAAAAGATAAATAACTCCTTTCCTTATGGATTTTTGTGAAACTTCGAGATATGGGTGAAAGGAAAATAATAGACGAAATATGGAAAAAATTTGGTGAAAATGTGGAATATGATGACTGTGCGTTTGTTCCCGAAGAGGATAAATATATTCTTTTCACAACGGATTTTGTTGCTGAGGGAACACACTTTATTCATAATGTAAATCCTGAAATTCTGGGAAAATTCATAGTGGCAGTAAATTTAAGTGATATAGCTGCCATGGGAGGCATTGGGGATTATTTTCTCCTCTCCTCGTTTTTACCGGGAGATGCGGATTTTGAATTTTTAAGCGAGGTGATGAAAAGCCTTTATTTCTTTCTGAAATCCTATGGAATAAGGTATTTAGGTGGGGATTTGAAGGAATCATCAATTATTGGATTCTCAGGCTTTGCTGTGGGGCATGTGGAAAAAAATAAAATTCTCAAGCGCAAAGGTGCGAAAATTGGAGATATAATAGGTGTATCTGGATTACTTGGTAAAAATGCCGCCTCATACTATCTATGGAAGATGGGGCTGTTATCATTTGAGGAAGTTTTGAAAATCCAGCCAAAACTTGAAGAAGGACGAGAACTGGCGGGTAAAGCAAGGATTGCAATGGATACTTCGGATGGATTAATTTCATCTTTGTATCAACTGCAGCGGATAAACAAGATTGGGTTTAAAGTGGACTGGAATTCTCTGCCACTTCATCCCCTCGCAATGGAAGTTATTGAGGATTACGATGTATCCCTTTTCGATCTTCTGAACTTTGGAGGGGAATACCAATTGCTTTACTCAGCAGATAGAAAAATTATAGGATATGAAATAGGAGAAGTTGTAAAAGAAATACAGGATTATGGAGGAAAAGGTTATGAAAGTTTTAGCAAAACACTGGACTAAATTAGAGGGAAACAAAGTGAGATGCGAACTCTGCCCATTTAGATGTGTTCTCAAGGAAGGGCAGACGGGAGTGTGCAGGGTTCGTAAAAATATAGGGGGAAAACTTTACACAATGATTTACGGCTCAGTATCGTCTATAGCTGTGGATCCAATAGAAAAAAAACCCCTCTTTCATTTCAAGCCCGGTTCGCAGGTTTTTTCCATATCAACTGTTGGATGCAATCTCAGATGCAAGCACTGTCAGAACTGGGAAATAAGTCAGGTTGGACCGGATGAATTTCCATATTTAAGGGAATACACACCTGAAGAAATCGTTGCTATGGCCCTTCCATACGATGGAATAGCATTCACTTACAATGAGCCAACAATCTGGCACGAGTTCAATCTGGATGTGTCTAAACTTGCTAAAAAAGAAGGTCTATACACAGTTTATGTAACGAATGGATACATAAACGAAGAACCATTGAGGGAGATTATAAGGTATATAGATGCATTCAATATAGATGTTAAGGCCTTTAATGACGAGTTTTACCGAAAAATAGTTGGTGGCCACTTGGATCCTGTGCTAAAAACAGTTGAAATAGTGCATTCTCTTGGGCGTCATTTGGAACTTACATATCTCATTATCCCCACTCTCAACGACAGCGAAGAAGAGATAAGAAAATTCGTACAGTGGGTTCATAATCTGGATCCAGATATTCCTGTGCATTTCTCCAGATTCTTTCCAATGTACAAGCTGACAGATAAACCGCCAACTCCGGTAAAGATCCTTCACAGGGCGTATGAGATTGCTAAAGAAGTTGGGTTGAATTATGTTTATCTGGGGAATACATGGGAGCCAGAGTACGAGAGCACATACTGCCCTTACTGCGGAAATCTTCTTATAAAGAGGGTTTACTATAACACGGAAATCGTCGGGCTAACTAAGGATGGCCGTTGCAAGAAATGCGGAAAGAAGGTTAATATACGGCTTTAATAAGAAGTTAAGAACATTTTTTATCCTTGCGTAACATATCCCCTCTTGGTGATTTCATGAAATGGAATGAAAAAACATTTGCGAAATTAACAGCGTTGAACGATGTCTCCATAACCTCCGATGGAAATATGGTTGCATATGTTTTGAAAAAAGCAAATATCAAGGATAACAGATATGAGAACACGATAGTAATAGAAGATCTGAAGAATGGAAAAAGGAGATATGTTGAAGATGGTGTTATGCCCAAGTTCTCTCCCGATGGAAAGAAGATGCTTTATTTACGTGTGGATGAGGAAAAGAAAAAGAGCGACCTTTATCTTCTTGAATTAGAAACTATGACCTCCAAAAAACTTTTGGAAGCGAAGAATATAAAGGGTGTTGACTGGAACCGAGATTCGAGAAAGATTCTCATTTTGATTTCGAAGAAGTTAGAAGATGAGGATCTCTATTATGATTCATCTGTGCCCGTATGGTTCAACGGTGAGGGATTCAGAGACAACGAGGAATTTGTGATTCAGATTTACGACACTGAAGGTGAAGTTGTGCTCGAGGAAATAGAGGATATGTATGTTAACCGAGCTTTATGGCATGGGGATTCGATTATTTATTCCGTGGCAAAAAGGGAAAATCCATTTAAGATTTACGATATTTATTCATATAAGAACAGGAAGAAGAAAATATTTTCTGAAGTTTCGTTCTATCCTATTCACTCCAATGGCAAATCACTTTTGCTTTTAGGAAAGAAAAAGAAGAAGTATCTGAGCGAGCATGATTATCTATGGATTTACGATGGAAAAAATATTCATGCAGTTTCGGAAAAATACGGACTGGAAAATTATAGTGGAAAACTGGATAGTGAGGGAAATGTTTACGCGATCACTGCGGATTCAGGAAGCGTTGTTTTGGAGAAATACGAAAAGGGAGAGAGAAAGAGAATAATGGGTGAGAGATGCTATGTATATTCTTTTGATATTGCCAAAAATGGAAAAATTGCTTTTCTGAAAATGAGTGATATTGAATACGGTGAACTCTACTTTTACGATGGAAAGGTGAGAAGGATAACCTCCTATAATTCTGAAATACTCAAAAAATTAAGGCCGAAAGAGCATATACATTTTAAGTACCACAGTTTTGATGGAAAAGAGTTGGATGGATGGTATATTAAACCCCGCAGAAGGAAAAAATCCCCACTTGTGGTTTTTGTTCATGGAGGACCTAAAGGAATGTACGGCTACTATTTCCACCTGAATGCTCAGCTCTTAGCAAATAATGGCTACTACGTTCTTTTCACTAATCCCCGTGGCTCTTCAGGTTATGATGAGAAATTCGCATTAGAGGTTATAGAGAGAACGGGTCTGGAGGATTTCAAGGATATTATGCATGGCCTTGAAGCCCTTTTGAAAATGGAGACGAATATTGATGAGAAAAGAATTGGAATAACTGGCATAAGTTACGGAGGCTACATGACCAACTGGGCAGTAACGCAGAGTGACAAATTCAAGGCTGCTATAAGCGAACAAGGAATATCGTACTGGCTCACATCGTATGCTTTTTCGGACATCGGGCTGTGGTTTGACCGGGAAATTATCGGAGATAATCCTCTCAAAAACGATAATTACAGGAAGTTGAGCCCGCTATTCTACGCAGATAAGGTTAAAGCGTCGATCCTCTTTATCCACAGTCTTGAGGATTACAGATGCCCGCTTGACCAATCGCTAATGTTCTATCATATTCTCAAGGATTTGGGCAAGGATGCCTACATTGCAATATTCAAGCAGGGTGAGCACGGACACAGTATTCGTGGGAAGCCAAGGCACAGGATGAAGAGGTACAAGATATTTCTGGAGTTCTTCAACTCAAAACTGAAGGAGAAAAAGGAATTCAAAATAGAGGAAGTTCTGGGCAAAAAATAATTTCACATCTTTTTAAGCATGGCTGTAAAGCCCTTTATTTCCACGATTTCCGCGTTGATTTGAGATGCAACGCTCTCAATTCTCATTTTGAAATCCTCTCTATCCGAATTTTTCAGAAACTTTATCTTCACGATTCTCCTCTTCTTGAGCTGGGCTTTTATTTCTTCTATCACGTCTTCAGTTATTCCTTTTTTCCCAATTTGCACGGTGGCTTTAATCTGCATACCTGTGTTTATAATTCATCCTTTAAATAAGTAGCGTTCTGAATCTTTTTGCTCTCTCAAAATCCTCAGGCGTGTTGACATTAATCCCGATTAACGGATCATCAAATTCGTAAATCTCCTCACCCTCCCGAGCAACAATATTTATCCCTACATAATTCCCGTTATGCACTCCTGCAATACTTTTTCCCTTAAAACTTGCCATGATTTCCTCTATGTGCCTCCTACTAACGAATGGAAGATCACAGGCAACCGTTAGGAATGGTTCTTTCAAAAATTCCATGAGGAACTGGATATCCTCCACGTACCCTTTTCCCGGAGTTTTTATGCAAGGATATCTCTTTTTCACATAATTAGCAGTTTCAGGGGCATTTTTAGATATGGCTACAAAGTATTTTCGCATCCAAGATACTGATTCCACTGCAACATCCAATAATCTTTTCTCTCCAAATTTCAAAATGCATTTCTCCTTGCCGAATCTCTCTGCTCTGCCTCCTGCCATCACAATTCCGATATTAATTTGAGGCATAGCATAGTCACCATCCTTCCGATTTCATTGGATGCACCAAGAACATCTCCATTGAATCCTCCAAATCTCTTAACGGAGAGCCAGTAAACTCCTGCAGCCGCAGGTAAGGATAGAAGCAGGAAGAGGGAATAAAAACCAAAGAAGAAATATGCAAGAGGTATTGTGATTACCCAAGAAATAGCATACCTTTTCCAATTGAATTTTCGGGCAAAGAATTCTCCCAAACCTCCCCCAATGGGTTTTCCTAAAAGCAATGTGAGCATAGTTAATTTTGCCCCCATCTCTGAAATTGCGAAAAAATAAAAATCTGGCATTACGGAGGAGATTTCTATTGCTACGAGGAATATCGCCGCTATAACTCCGAAACTCCCAACACGGGGGTCTTTCATCGCTTTATATCCACCGCCTAATCCGTCAAAGAAGTCCATTAAAGCCTCAAGATGCATCGGGCCCCAGAGGAGATAGATGGAGAGAATGCTCAGAACATAACCAAGGAGATTTGGAATGACAAGGGAGATTAAATAGGGAATTATGGACAATCCAAATGCAAGAGCAGGAAGAAGGTAAACAGTATTTGCCGCATCTTCTAAATTTCCCTTCGCAGGAATGCGGGTGAAGAAGGAGATTACCATTGAAACGCCCTCGTCATGCATCCCGCTATCAATCCACCATAGGCATCATCCTGGAATGGAGGTAACTGAGATAAAATTCCCGGCTTTTTGGTATCGTAACGGAAGAAGTTAAACAAAGCGTTCCTTCCACCAATGTACTCGGCAATTTCAATTCCAATCATTTCATCAGCAACTAAATACGAGGGATCATCATTAACCAAATTCAGAGAATCAAGGTACTCTGCCGCCTTGAGAAGAGCGATAATATTTATATCCTTCATCGCATTTCTCAAAATTTCTCTGAATTTTTCAACATCATCTTTGGAATATTCTCCGGCGAACAACTGGAATGCCGCTTCTATCAATTCTTCCTCACTGACCATAATCCTTAAATAAATTTGATATATTTCAAATTTACTTTGGTGATGCAAATGTATCTTATGACCGTTGTAATATCAAATACAAAAGTCGCTGAGATCCCCGGAATATCCGCGGCTGGAAAATCTACAGAACTGATAAAATACACACCCCCCGCAGACATAGAGTACATATTCTACGGAAAGCCAAAATGCATAGATGCCATACCAGTTACGCCTGAAGGACATCCCACACCTGCGATAATAACAAAAGCTGCAAAAGAAATTATGAATTTTCCTCTTATCCCCATCAGGGCAGGGAGCATTTTGCCTCCACGGACTCCACACATATATGCAAGTTCCACCCCCGGCGGGGATATAAGATTTGAGGATGGCTCACCAGAACATGAGAAACTCTTGGAGGATGGAATAATTTTAGGAAAAGAACTCAGAAAATTCGATTTAGTTATTGGAGAGAGCATTCCCGGAGGGACAACCACAGCTTTGGCTGTTCTTCGTTCGCTGGGCTATGATGCACATACTTCCTCAGCATTCAAAGATAATCCTGTGTCTCTCAAGGAAAAGGTTGTGAATATGGCTTTAAAAAGGGGAAAAAGCGTGAAGTGTTGTGGGGATCCTATGATCTCCTTTGTTGCTGGAATGGTTATTGGTCATGGAAATGCTATTTTAGGAGGGGGTACGCAGATGTTAGCGGTCGCCGCAATAGCGAAAGAAGAGGGTTATAAGCCGAAGTTAATAGCCACCACGAAATACATAGCGAATGATAAAAGTGCGAATTTCAAAGAAATTGCAGAGGAAATTGGTGTGGATTATTATATCTCTCAGATTGATCTGTCTAAAAGTAAATACAAAGGGCTGAGGGAATATGAGATTGGTTATGTAAAGGAAGGAGTGGGAGCCGGAGGTGCACTTTATATGGCTGAAAAATCAGGAATAAAATTAGAGGATATAGAGAAAAAGATAGAGGAACTGTATGGGAGGCTGATAGAATGAAAACTGCTGCATTATGTTCATTTGGAAAGGATTCCCTATTTGCAATATACAAATACGGAAAGGTGGATGAGATAATAATGACCGACATAACATTTCCCCGACCATCGCCTCACATTTTAAATTACGAAATTGCGAAGATTGCCGCCGGGAGAATGGGTGTGAATTTGAAAAGAGTTAAATTGAGAAAAGGAAAAGAAAAGGATGATCTTGCTGAGGCGTTAAGCGATATGGATAAGGTCATTGCAGGGAATCTCTTTTTGGAGGAGCACAAAATATGGTTGGAAGATGTTGCAAAAATGGCTGGTGTGGATTATGAGGAGCCATTGTGGAATTACGATACAAAGAAATTACTTCGAGATATAATTTCCGCTGGATTTGAGCCTCTAATAGTGGGGATAGATACGAGAAAAATCGGAAGAGAATATCTGGGAAAAATTCTAACAGGGGAGATTGCAGAAGAATTCATAAATATGGATATAGACCCCTGCGGGGAGTACGGAGAGTATCACACCATGGTTCTCAATTCACCTTTATACAAAAAAAGAATAGAGATTGGTGGGGGTGAGATAATTGAGCACGATGAATATGCTCTTTTTAAAGCGAGAGTTTCTGAAAGTCCTTAAGGAATCCATTAAAGGGGGAGATGGCATTCTTCTCTCCGGTGGGCTGGATACCTCATCCATAGCGGTGTTTTTGAAGGATGCCGTGGGAATAACCGTTTGTTTTGAAGGGGGATGCGACGATTTAAAGTACGCCAAAATCATAGCCAAAAAATTCGGATTGGAGCATCGTGTATCCTTTTTTGGAGAGGACGAGGCGAAGAAAGTGGTTAGGGATGTGATTAAGATTCTGAAATCCTTCGACCCCGGAGCGGTGAGGAACGGAATTCCCATTTATTTGGGACTTAAGGAGGCGAAGGAAATGGGATTGCAAGAAGTTATAACTGGAGATGGAGGAGACGAGTTATTTGCAGGATATTCCTTTCTCTTTCACAAACCCCTGAGTTATGTGGACGAATGGACTAAAACCGTGCCAGATTACTGGCATTTCGACTCGGCGGATTTCGGCGAGCATTTTGGTATTAAAATCCTCCAACCCTACACGAGCAGAGAGATGATAGAATTCGCAAGGAAGGTTCCGGCCGAATCCAAAATAGGATACCACGAAGGAAAAATATATGGAAAGTACATAGTGAGAAAATCGATGGAGGATTACCTTCCCCACGAGATTGTCTGGAGGGAGAAGCATCCTATCGAGGCCGGAAGCGGAAGTTCATACCTATCATCAATTTTTAAAGAAGACCCGGAAAAATTCGATTTACCACTCTGGAACGAAGAGCACGCATACTACTACAAAATCTACAGAGAAGTTGTGGGAAGGATTCCAGAACCCAAGGAAGGTGAATATCCCTGCCCTGTTTGCGGTGCGGGAATTCCCGAGGGCAGAAATCACTGCCGTGTGTGCGGATGGTTTAAGAAGGATTAACTCCCTTGAGATATTCCCTCACTCCCCTTTCTAAAACATTTCTAATAGCTAATCCTATTTCCCTCCCTATTTCTGTGGCGCTTCCTGCAAAATCATCATAGCCTAAAAAAGCAGCTATTCCGCAGGCATCGCTGGTAGTGGATGGTGCGTTTAGCATATAGGTCAAAACATATGCCTTCGTTTCCATTGCTGTGCTGAGAGCGTTGACCAATCCCGCAGAGGAAAGATTTACGTTCAGTACAAGAAAAATATTAACCGTGCCAATATCGCCGGAGCAAGGCTCTCCAGGGATACATAGGTTATCAAGCCCGACGGTGGCGTAGGCTTCAACATATCTGGATTTGTGGAAATAAACATTCCATGCGGCGGTCATAAATCCCACATAATTTTCCAGTTTATTCCTATTAGCGAATTCATTCAAATCTTCGTAAGCATTTCCACTATAATTTTTATCCACATACATCACGAAGAACCCTTTTCTTTTTCCCAATCCGCCGTTGTGAATCGCAGAACTTACAACATCCATTTCTCTACGGAATTCCACCTTCAAACCATTTTTCAATTGTCTCAATGAGGATATCATTCTCTTCCCTCCTTCTCACCGAGAACCTTATGTACTCAGGTAATCCGAAGGATGAACAGTCCCGAACAAGTACACGATTATTCTTTGCAAATTCTCTGAAATCCTTTCCACTTCCCACATTGAGAAGAAAGAAATTTGCATCACTTTTCAAATTCAGAATATTGGAAATTCTATCCCTCTCTTTCAGAATCTTGGGAATTGTTGCATCCAAAAATTCTCTCCCATTTTCCATAAGCCAGTGTAGAAACGATGCGCCTGCACACCCCAATCCCCATGGTCCACGGATTCTTCGAAATTCATCTAAATGTGCTGTGACATATCCAACCCTTATTCCTGGGATCCCAAACACTTTAGTGAATGTTCTTGCCCGAACCACGCAATCACCTTTGATTCTTATTTCTCGGGAGAAATCCACATATGCCTCATCTAAAAACACGAGGGAATTCTTATCACATGCCATATCCACTAAGGCATTTACAAATTTCTCGCCTTTCATAATTCCCGTAGGATTGTTGGGGTTGCAGAGGAAGATTATCCCATTGCGAGGAATGTAAAACTCCTCAAAATTAGGGTCAAGGCCTTCCACATAGTGAATTTTTCTTTTGAAGATTTTTGCCACTCGCTCGTATTCTCCGTATGTATGTCTCATAACGGTTACATCTCCCTCTTTGAGCAGGAAAATTAGATAAATTGCCTCTGTTATTCCCGCCGTCACTGCCACTTCCTTTCCAACAAAATTAGCAACTATCTTGTCGAAATCTCCGTAGGGATACCTCTCGCAATCCCTTATTTCTATCTCTGGATGCCAAGGATTTATGTTGGCCGAGAAATCCACTAAATTATATTCCGAAGGTCTCGCACCACCATGCAATTCCAATCACCATCCATAACCATACCGTTACGATAATACCACTCACAGTTATGCTTTTTTCCACATCCTTCACCACGGGTTCCTTCCCAGGGATGAAATAATGTCCTATCTTCTCTATCTTCACACCTAAAATAGCGGAGAACGCCGAGATGGGATACATGCCGTTCTTTCCCTTGGCGTACTTTCTGTACCTCCAAACCTTCTTAGAAAGAGGCAAAGAAAGTAGGAAGGACAATCTCGCAGGTATATAATTCAAGACATCATCCGTTCTTGCCACAGCCTTTCCGAATTTCTCGTACCTCGGAGTTCTGTATCCTATCATAGCATCCGCTGTGTTTATACATCTGAAGAAGAATGCACCGGGCAATCCGAAAAATGCATAGAAGAAAAGAGGAGAAATTATGGAATCAACTGTGTTTTCGGCGCAGCTCTCAATTGCCGCAGAAGCTAAATGCCCCTCATCCAAATTTTTCGTATCTCTGCTCACTATTTTTTGCACCTCATCCCGTTTCATTTTTCCATTTTTGCATGTGTTGTGAACGAAGGAATATAAAGCGCGGATTGAAAATGCACTTTTAAGAATATAAACCTTGATGGGGAAGGCGACTAAGAATGGAAGAAAGTTAAGGAAATAAAGGGATGAAGAGAGCAGCAAGAAAAGAGGGATAAGAAGAAATCCATGCCAGAATTCGCCGTAGAATTTTTTGTCCCATATATCAACTATTTTTCCAATCCACACAACTGGATGAATCTTCTCCGGATATTCCCCAATGGCAATATCGAGAGCCACGGCTGATAGAAGTTCCAATAGCACGGGGTATCATACCCTGAGTATATTAAATGTTTTCATTCACAAAAATTTTTATTTATGAGCGTAATGTACCATCTATGAGGGAAATACACGCCCCAAGAGGCAAAAAATTGAATGCAAAATCATGGCAGACAGAAGCTCCGCTACGCCTTCTAATGAACAATCTTGACCCCGAGGTTGCAAAGGACCCTGCACATCTAATTGTTTATGGTGGCACTGGAAGAGCGGCGAGGAACTGGGAATCTTTTGACGCTATTGTGGATACTCTTAAGAAAATGGAAGATGATGAAACTCTTTTGGTTCAGAGTGGGAAGCCAGTTGCAGTTTTCAAGACCCACGAATGGGCTCCAAGAGTTTTGATAGCAAATTCCAATTTAGTGCCGAAATGGGCAAATTGGGAGTACTTCCGGGAATTGGAAGAGAGAGGGTTGATAATGTACGGGCAGATGACAGCCGGCTCATGGATTTACATTGGAACGCAGGGAATTCTTCAGGGAACGTATGAAACCTTATACGGTGTAGCAAAAAAGGAATTTGGGCAACATGATTTAAGTGGGAAATGGGTTCTTTCTTCAGGATTAGGTGAAATGGGAGGTGCACAGCCTTTAGCGATTACGATGAACAACGCTGTGGGAATAATAGTTGAAGTGGATAAATCGCACATTGAGAGGAGGATAAGGCATGGTTATTTAGATACTTGGACAGATAGTTTAGATGAAGCACTCAAGATGAAGGATGAAGCCCTAAAAGAAGGAAAGCCACTGAGCATAGGATTATGGGGAAACGCCGCGGATATCTACCCCGAAATTATGCGAAGAGGGATTGTGCCAGATGTTGTGACTGATCAAACGGCTGCGCATGATCCTCTCAATGGCTACATTCCATCGGGATACACTGTGGAAGAGGCAGCGGAATTGAGGGAGAATGATCCTGAGAAATACCTTGAGGAAGTGCGAAAATCCCTTCGCAAACATGTTCCAGCTATGGTATGGTTTAAGGAGCATGGAGCGAAGGTCTTCGATTACGGGAATAACATAAGGGCACAGGCTAAAGAAGCTGGAGTGGAGGATGCTTTCAAGATTCCCGGCTATGTGCCAGAGTACATTCGCCCACTCTTCTGCGAAGGCTCTGGCCCATTCAGATGGGTTGCGCTGAGTGGAAATCCCGAGGATATATACGAGACTGATAAGGTCATAAAGAAACTGTTCCCGAATAACAAGCATCTTCTCCAGTGGATAGATAAGGCGGAAGAGCATGTGAAATGGCAGGGATTGCCCGCAAGAATATGCTGGCTCAACTTCGGAGAGAGGGAGAAGGCTGGCTTGGCATTCAATGAGTTAGTTCGCGAGGGAGTTGTTGAAGCACCCATCGCCATTGGAAGGGATCATCACGATACTGGAAGTGTTGCATCGCCATACAGGGAGACGGAGAGAATGAAGGACGGTAGTGATGCTATTGCGGACTGGCCTATATTAAACGCAATGCTTAACGTTGCCTCGGGCGCAACCTGGGTCTCATTCCATCACGGTGGCGGTGTTGGTATAGGCTATTCTCTTCATGCAGGAATGGTTATCGTTGCGGATGGAACAAAACTGGCAGAGCAGAAATTGGCAAGAGTTCTGCACAACGATCCGGGATTGGGTGTGGCAAGGCATGCAGATGCAGGATACGAGATTGCAATAGGGACCGCTAAGGAGAAGGGAATATGGATCCCAATGCTTAAATAATTTTTTATTTTTTATGAACCCGCAGAACTGGAGAAATAGATTTGAACGGGTTTTGAATAAAATTCCTTGGAAACCCGGGGTATCCTATGATGAACTGATAACTTATCTTCACTCGTATAGATATGAGAAAGATGCCTATGGATCAAAAGAAATATTTCAAAACGATTATCTTCTCGCCCACGAGATAGTTGAAATTGAATGTTTAAAGAAAAAGGGGCTGAAAATAGACAAATATGTCATTCAGAAAAACAGGGAGGAGGTTTATGAATGTCATCTGAAAGCGATGGATTACGAGTTAAAGATGGCATGTGAAGATGAGAATAGCGAACATGCAAGGATGAGAATATATGACTTGATTAGTTATATCTGTGATGAATATCGTCCGGCAAAATTGATTCCGAGGGTTAAATCTCTTATTGAAAAATACACGGAGTGTGGAGATTCAGGTATTTATTCGCTTTTGATTAAGAATGGAAAAGATAGGGATATAGAGATTGGGGCTCTGGGCATGATTCATTTTCCCCGGGGTTATTATGTATACATTGGCTCCGCTCAGAGAGGATTGAGGAACAGAATAAAGAGGCATTACTCCCGTAACAAAAAATTGAAATGGCATATTGATTACCTTTTAAGTCACGCAAAACTTATTGACCATTTTTCACTTCCCCTACCAAAAAGATGCGAGGAAAGAGTTTCTATGGAGATGCAAAATATCTATCCTTTTATTAAAAACTTTGGCTCTTCTGACTCCCACGCGCACTCACATCTTTTTCATGGTGCAGAGAATATATGGCCCAGAACAAAGGCTTTTTTCTGGAAATGCTTTAAAAATGAATACGCAAAAAATTTATTAGGATGAACAAAACTTCTCCACAGGTGGAATTCCCATACAAATTCAGAAAAGGGCAGCGGGAGATGGTAAGAGATATAGAGAAGGTACTCGAATCTGGAGAGCATATAGTCATCGAGGCACCCACAGGATTTGGAAAAACGATCTCAGCACTTTATCCTGCGGTGAAATATGCAAAGAAACAGGGAAAAAAGATCCTGTATTTAGTGAGAACAAACTCGCAGGAGCAAAAGGTGGTGGAGGAGTCATCACACTTAGGTGTGCGTGTGGTGCCTCTTCAGGGCAGAAACAAAATGTGTCCTCTGGTCAATGAAAATTCTGAGTGGAAGAAAGGAAACCCTGAAGAACTATCTATACTGTGCTCCAAATTGAAAAAAGAGGTGGAGAGAGGCAATGAGAATGCCTGCGTTTATTATGCCAATTATCTGAAAAATTCTCAGAATTTCTCTCTTGATAAGCCTATGACTGCAGAGGAAATATATCATCACTCCCTTGAAAAGGGTATTTGTCCGTATGAGCTGCTCAAAGATTCTCTCAAAAATGCTGATGTTGTCGTAGCACCTTACATATATTTTTTTGTACCATTTATAAGGAACATTGTGATGGATGAGATGGGTGTGGGATTTAAAGATGTTATTCTCATAATTGACGAAGCACATAACCTCCCGGATTTTCTTCGTGAGTTAAGGAGTGATGTTCTAAGCATGGAGTCCCTTAACAGAATGGAAATGGAATGCAGAGAATATGGAAACCCTCTAATTTTAGGAAACTTATGCACCGATATAGCAGAATTTCTGAAAGAAAGTATATACAGTGTAGCAAATGTTGATGATGAAGAGGCAATAATACCGCCCTACGCTTGGGAAGAGGAACTTAGCAAATTCATACGAGTGAGCATTAACACCATAAGAACATTGGGAATGGAACTCATAAAGATGGGCGAGGTGGTACGGGAGGAAAAAGCGAAGCGAAGGAAGTTGCCAAGGTCATACATATATCATGCAGGGAACTTCATCTATCTCTGGCAGGAATTGTACAGTTACGAGTATCTGCATTTAGTTAAGAAATCTTCCAATCCGAGTCTGGAGGTTTACTGTTTAGATCCGGCAGAACTCTCAGATATACTAAGAAATGTGTACTCGTCGATAAGCATGTCGGGCACGCTTGACACTAAAATATACAGAAACATTCTGAATCTCCCGGAGAATACAGTTATGCGCAGTTATCCATGGCCATTTCCAAAGGAGAACTTGAAAATAATATACACGGATGATGTCACAACAAGATACGAAGAAGTGGAGGATAACATACCTAAAATCGCGAAATACGTGGATGAAATTTTATCTATTGACAGGAACACGCTCGTTCTCTTTCCGTCATATACCCTTATGAATAGGGTTATGGGCCACAGCAAGGCAAATGCGATAGCAGATGAAAGAGCTTTATCTCAAAAAGAGCTATACAGAAGAGTAGAGAATTTCAGAAAAAAAGGAGGGGCAATATTCTCGGTTTTCGGTGGAAGGATTGCAGAGGGGATGGATTTTCCGGGCGAGCAGTTGGAGATTGTGGTCATAGTGGGGATACCATATCCAAAGCCCACTTCACGTGTAAAAATGTTAGAAAAATACTATGAATACAAATTCGGCAATGGCTGGGAATATGCCTTCAGGAATCCGGCTAAGATAAAAATGCTTCAGGCCATTGGCAGAGTCATAAGGAGCCCTGAGGACAGGGGCATAGTTATTATCCTTGATAGAAGAATCGTATCGTTTCCAGAGATAAATGCAGAAGCTGTGGACAGCATAAAAGCTTCAATCCAGAAGTTTTTCAATAATAGAAAAAGGGGAGGAGGGGCATCATCGTGATATGTGATGTATACATTTCGTATACCTATGCATGTATATGCAATTATACTATTTAAAGATTTCCTTTTTAGCCTGACCTGAGTTTTTACAAAAAGATTCTGAACAAAAAATTATCACAAAATCACCCTATTTTACGGGTTTTTCTATTTGTATTTTTTGAAACGAACAAACAGTTACAAAAAATAAGGTAGAGTTTAAATGGTATAATGTGATAACCTATTATGAAAGTTGCCAAGTCAGATTTAATAGAGGAGTGGTTGAAAAAGGGTGATGATAATGCGAAGAAGATCATAAACCTACCATGGAATGTAATTAGGAGTGAGGAGGAGAACGGAATAAACCTATTTGCAAGCTATCCGAGATTTCCCTTCACCCTGCTTTTCAGGATAGATAACTACAACACGGTGATAGCCTTAGATATGAAATTCCCAACAGATTCACTGAATGTGCAGGACCGACTGGATATATATCGCAAACTCCTTTTACTGAATGGCGAGATACCCTATTCAAAGTTCTCTTTAGTTGGTGATGATCTCAATGTGGTTATAGTTTCAGAGATTGAAACATCCAAAGTGGATCGTGACATGCTTAATGATCGAATGGAGGCAATACTCAACAGCGCATACAAGATGACACAGGCTCTAAATCTTCAAGAGGAACTGCAACAGGTCATGTTGGAGAATATAGTCGCTACGGTTAAGGAGAAAATTGAGAAAGGTGCCAGTAAGGATGATGTAATGGAATATCTGATAACAAAACTTAAAATATCTCCGGATATGGCCGAAAAAATAGTGGAGGAAGTGGAGAAGCAGATGAAGCAACCGGGGAAATCCGAAACCACTGAAGATATGTATGTTTAATCCTTTATATATTTATTTTTAAATGCTTTTTCAACATCCACATTAAGGACATTTGCAACCGATAATAGCCAAGCGAAAACATCCGCTATTTCTTCTTCTATACCTTTATTCTCCCGAACTGCTTTAAACAATTCGCCAACTTCTTCACCAAGCCAGACCAAGTCCTGCCATACTCCCCTTTCCCTATCACGTTCTCCGTACATTTCATCAATTATCCTCTGAACTTCTCTTATGTCCATAAACGTAAATAAGCATAACCATTAAAATGTTTTTGAGAGAAAAAAGTATTAAAAAGAAGAGGGTTATAGGGAGCTATGAAACTCACATGCCCTAACTGTGGGAAGACTGTAGAGCAGGAAATACTGTCTTCAAAAATAGTAAAAAATGGTATGGAATACCTGCTCAAATGCACAAATTGCGGCTATACTTATAAAAAGGTTATCGAGGATAAGAAAATGGTAAAGTTGAAGGTTGTATGGAGTGATAGGGATACATCCACAACTAAAAATCTCACACTTTTTGAGGATGATGTTGTAGCGGTTGGTGACGAAATAAATATATCAAAGGTGAATTCCCTTGTAACATCCATAGAATCCCATGGAAAAAGGGTAAAAAAAGCGATGGCAAAAGACATTGACACGCTGTGGATAAAAAGATTTGACCGTGTGATTGTGAAAGTCTCTGTAAATTGCGGGGGCAGAACTGTACCATTGGAAATATCCGCCGCGCCCGATGAGGAATTTTATGTAGGTGATCTGATTGAAAGTGATAGTATGAGAGCCGTAATACACAAAATAAAAGCTCATGATAAATTCATAAGTAGGGGTAAAGCTGAGGCAAGAGATATCGTGAGGATCTACGCAAAAGAAATAAAAGAAATTGGACGAAAGTATTAAATATAAACGCTCGTATTATCTTTTTATGGAAGGAAGTTCAGGAGGTAATTATTTTCCACCACCACAGCCACCAGCCTTTCAATCTCCATACATAGGTGAGTCAGGAAAGGTGAGAAGTGCTTTAGATTTGCTCAATATCACTAAGATTCTGGCACTTATAATGGGAATAGTAGGTTTTCTGGTAGCGCTTTGGGACGGAATAGTTTTCATACAGTATGGAGGCTCTTTTGTTGTTGTGGGTGTTATTTACTGGATTATCACCGGCATAGTAAACCTCATTCTGTTTACGCATATTCCTGAATATGATGCTATGATCAGGGCTAGGAGATATAGTGAAGCAAAGGATGATATGATTGTATGGGGTGTTCTTACACTTATATTTGGGGTAATTGCGGGCATACTTCTTCTATTGGTAGTATTCCTTTACCTTGAGGAGTTGATAAACATGTATTCATACGGCCAACAGCCCTCATATCCTCAGTACCCGCAACAATCACAATATCCCCAAGCTCAACCTCCTCAGCAACCACAGCAGCCCCCACCGCAACAGCAACATCCTCAGTATCCTCCTCCACCGCCACCACCATCTTCCTGAAGAACTTTTATCACTCTTCTTGCTCTTTTTATCGTTCCGGTTGTGTAGTACGTTTTAACGTTTTTGGATTTTAGCAATTCGACTATCTTATCTTTGTACCAGTGTCTGCAGAAAATCACAGCAAAATCTCCAGTTGTAAATATTATTTTTGATTTGTTATCTATATTTCTTATATCATTCATCAAAGAGATCAACTTTTTTTCATTCTTCGCAATTATGTATCTTCTCCTGCCAATTTTGTCTTTGACAACCATGTATGGGAGATTACCCCCTATC
>WALH01000078.1 GCA_015522935.1 DHVE2 group archaeon
CTTTAACTTTCAACCTTCAACTTTTAACTATCCTTTTCACTTCCCACTTCTCAGTTCTCACTTCTCACTTAATAAGTATCACCTTTCTCGTATCTGTATATTTCCCAGCCTCAAAACGGATGAAATAAATCCCAGAAGGTAGTTTCTTACCCATGTTATCTGTACCATTCCATTTGGGAGAATAGAAACCCCTTGTTTGTTCCTGATTTCATACACCTAGGCTGAGACATTTAATCTGTAATATATAATAGTATATCGATCATTCTGATTTCCATTTCTGTGTTAGCTCAATCATTATGTCCGAAGCAAGATACTCAGCCATATCCCTAACAGCAGGAATGGCTATGTATTCTTTGGTCTGGTAACCCTGGTCAGTCGCTACAACTTCTTTCCGACGCATAGGAATCTCGTTTTCCCAATTGAGACTCGTTGTAAGAAAAATAATTTTGGAATCTTTAACCGACTTCCCAATTGCTTTAAATTCATAACCAAACCGAGAGTTAGGGTCCCGCAAAATTAGCACCTCAATAAGAATATCCACATTTTGCTTAAGGGCTTGAGTCTCAATTGCATCAGCGTATCCACTTGGTTGCTCAATGGCTGCTTTCCTGATTGCAAGATCCCGATCTACAAGATTAACCCCAGCATTTAAGAAAGTGTTATAGAGACCTTCTTCAAAAGCCCATGTCCAATCTTCGTTAGGAGATAATCGTTCAACAGATGTTTTTTTAACATCTGTTTTTATTTCAGTTGACCAGGAATTTTCTCTCCTATGCGCTTCGTAACCTTTTTCTATCTCAGTCCCTACACCACTGATTACCTTGCGCCTGTATGTTTCCCAGCCAACTACATCAGCAGAAAGTTCTCTGTTTAGGAAAATCATTATGGATGGTCGTCTGGCATTCTCATAGGCTTTGTGGAATCTTTCCATTTGCTGTTTAGTGGGCCCAAGCACTACTTCTCCTGTTCGCCCAGATGGATATTGCTGCCTAATTAAGGCACTATTTTTAGTCTTTTCCAACCTTTTTTTTCTTTCAGCCTGTATCTTCGGTGATTTTTTAGTTGCGGGGGGAACTGTTGCAGAAGGAGTCTCTCTCTCTACATACCGTATACAGGACAATTGCCCACTAATAACAATCCCACCAGTCAAGAGCATTAACAAAATCCTTGTATAAGAATACATTCGTATCACCTCCCTTCCCTTATCTCTACATAAAAGAAAGCCACCTCGGTTGTCTTCATAGAGGATTCTGTATAAGTTTCTATCGAATTTGCCGGGAGGTAGACACGCTTCCAAGCAGAAGGTTTTTCGCAAGGAATTTTGTCAGCATTAAAAAACTGAGTGCGACATTCCACCTGCTGATTGTAATCAGTTCGGTTCATTATGACAACATTAATAACTAATGTCTGAGTAGGCGATCTCTCTGTAGAAATACTCTTGATAGCAATTTTATCAGCAATAGCATCATCCACAATAGATGCGCTATTCCAACGGACCCCTGTATTTTCACCAGGCACATCCACTGGAGGATGGGTCCCCTCACGTATCACTGTCCGAGAACACCCAATAGACATAAGCACAAAACTCAAACCTACATAGAAAATAATTATCCTACGCATACTTCGTTCTGCATTTAATATAAAAAAATTCACTTCTCCTCCTTATGTTATAGATTTTTTGAAATTTCTCATATCTATACAAATCTCTCGCTTCTCTCAATACTGTCCTTTTAACCATCAACATCGTAAGCGGTTTCCCCCATGGTTACATCTCCAATCCATAATACACCTACCTATGAATGTCATTTGGTGGCAAGGAACCGCTACAAAACAACTGACGGTGACCTATCACCAAGACTATTTGGGAACGACCATCCTTCGGAATATTAACAGTCACAGATTTGGTCATATCGGAAAGGATACTATCGTTTTTGTCTGCAAACCTTACTTTGATTTGATGTATACCTGGTTCAAGATGTATAGACAAGTAGTGAACGGCATCAGGTAAATTCTTCCAGTAACGTATGTCAGCATGGGGTTTCGCATTGATAGCTATCAGAGATACTACACTACCAATGCCAACCAATGCTGTTCCAACCTTGTCGTTATCCCAGTTTTGTCCCATCTCCAAGAAGATCTTCCCAAAATCTGCGGTGGATTTTTTAAATTTCACCTGGCCATCAAGAATCCTATCAATAGGACGGCCTCCCCTAGTTGCAGACTGAAAATAAATGCTCTCTATTGGAAAAACCTGCTTAGATGCGCTTCCATCAATGGATATATAGGCTCTAACATCCTTGAAATTCTTTTTCCTATTTTTCTCCACATCCAACCATACCTTACCTCTTCTAAAAACAAGAGCAGCATGACCCACACCATCTGCCAGCTTACGTGGAGCAGCACCTGTCTCAACCAGAATCATTACATTGTCACTACTGTCAGGAATTGGAGCAGTAGGTCTAAGTGTTCGGAGATCTTGGAAACTTTGATTAGCTAAATCTTCTCTTCCCATCTGCTGAGCACACCAACCTGACATAAGGACAAGGAGAGCAAAATCACTTCTATACTGTTTCTCCTCGGCAAAGGCATCCTGTAATAAACCTGACTCAAAACAGGCTCGAGCATTATCAGTCTCACCCGCATGAATATAGGTGAGACCTCTATAGAAATAGGCCATTGCTCTCTCATAGGGTTCCCCCTTAAAAGTTTTGGCTCCTTCTTCGTGCCACAAGCTGCGTGCCTTTGCAGCCATCTTCGTATTTGCATATACTATCTCAATACCTTCAAGTGCTTTCTCAAAGCATGTGGCTGCTAAATCATAGTGTCCAAGATACAGAGCATCCTTTCCGAGTTGCATGTAGTTGAGTACGGCGTTTCGCGTTCCTTCCTTATTAAGTATATCAAAACCATACTGCATATTAGAGGGCACTTCGGATAAAATAGCAATAGCCAACAATATAAAGTATGTCATCGTTTACCTCTCAGTTATTTACTACCGGTAAATTATGTCTTCTTGGCTCACTTTGCCAAATTCATACGAATCCTCCCAGACAATTGCGCCGGTTTCCAGATCAACCATGCGAAAAAAAATGAAGTGAGTTCTTTGTTGCAAGCCAGTTTTGGGATCTATAGCATCCATAGATGTAATTCTTCCTGCCATCCGAAAATCGGCACCAAAAGTTTTTGTTGCAGGCCCTGTGGTTCCTTGGTCAACTAAACCTTCTCGCTTCAACCCGCGCTCTCGCTCAATCATGTCTGTCCGCTCTCGCTCAATGAATATCATCTTCCCTTCAGAATCTCGATTTAAAGCAGTTCTAATCTTATTTACAATGATATTCTTGTTGATGCGACTTGAGCTTTCGTTAACGAAATACTGAGCATCAATGATAATGCGAGGTGGTGTAGCACGGCTACTTATCACAGGGGTCGCCAACAAGTCTCTTACCATTACATCTGTCATAGAGGTCACATCCTGCGTTTCTATACCTACTCCTTGGACACCGCTAGGGCTCCGTGTGTCTACATAATGAGTTGGCCTGCCAGGCGCATTTCTGACATGAGTTGTCGTCATTGTACAGCTTGAGAACAAAATGGCACCAGCCACCGATAGTATCAAGATAGAAATGATTTCTCTCATATGAATCCTCCTTTCCAAATCAGCTATTACTGCATGGACGCATGCTTGGATGCATTCCTTATTGCTTTCATATAACCTGTTTTCATTTCGGGATAAACTTCCATTGTAAGTTCCAAAACCTTATTGTAGTTTCCATCGGAAGAGTGAACTACATACATCCAGACTGCAAGGTCTTCCATTTTATTGAAGGAAAGATCAGTGGAAGATCTCATCACATTCCATCCTCCACACATTCTAATCGCAATATTGCGGCCTACTGTTTCTCCAACTCTGCGGCCAAGCCACCCTCCAAGGATTGGAACATTTTCTAATGCCTTTTTGCCAGCTTTCTCCCCGGCATAACGGCCTACGGATGAACCAATACGTGCTGCAAGCCCCTTATCAACCCATTCACTTACAGTACCATCTGAGGTATAAGGACAAAGGTACTTGCCCGTATTATCCTCAATGGGTTCGGGAGACCTCAATTGGGTGGGGGGAAGTATTGCAGCTGGGACACAACCCATGAAAAATACCAAAAATGCAAAGCCTATTACTTTCATGCTCAAAAGTATATCTTGTTTAGTGTTTAGTACAGTACGCATATCACCTCCTTTTTAATTGTTTGTTTTTCTTTAATTTCCTTATTTTTCATTTTTCAATCTGCACTTTGCAATAATTCCACCCATCCTGTGAGATTCTTCGCCTACGGCTCAGAATGACAGGGAAGGGATTGTTTTCGTTCATCTCATTAGTTTCGTTTTTTAACTCATTCACCCATTCACTCATCTACTCATTTACTTCTCACTTCCCAGTTCTTACTTCCTACTTACTCCCGGTGGGCTTCTTGCTTCACACAGCATCCAGAATTTTAACATTTCTCACCTCCTTCCTTTTTCTTATCATTTATATTCTAAATTGAGAATAATATTATGAAGATGTTTTAATGATTCAGGATAATGAACAA
>WALH01000079.1 GCA_015522935.1 DHVE2 group archaeon
CTATTTACCAAATGGCTTCATGCATTAAGATTATCTGGAGACATTATTTTTTATACGCTTCTTTCAATACTTGTTATAATCCCCTTCTGCATATTACATTATAACAAAAAATTTATGGATTTACAAAAGGATTGGACACTTCGTTCCTATCTTATTGAGAACCTCACAATAGGTGTTGGAATTGTTTTGTACCTCTTTATAAGTTTAATCACCCTCGGATGGTCACTATCTTACATTCTTCCTTCCTCAAGGCTCAGTACTTTATATATTCTGTTAATGACAGTAAGCATAGTGCCTATTTTTGGACTTTTCATTGTTTACATACTTTTATGGGGTAAATTCTTCATCACCAAACGATTCACCGTGGAGATAGACAGGAAAGACCTTGCAAACCATCTTTCTTCATCGGGGCTGGATTGCAGATACTCGAGGTATTCAGGCCTAAAATGCGGAAAAATAAAGATAAGCATCGTGCATTCAAGAGACCCTTGGAAAAACAGAGATTACTGGAAGATAACTATAAGAACAATAACGGAAAACAATGCCATCGTGGCCAAAGGAATCATAGGGAAGATAGAAGAATACGCAAAAATGCGATGAAAATCTAATCTTCTTGCATTTCCTTTTTCTTCTTCATCTCCCTTAACCACTTTTCGTAATCTTCCTCATCTATTTCAAGAATTAAAGAACCTTCATATCCGCAATCCTCACAGTGATATTTCTCACCGGTTATCATCCCTGCAACATAGTGAATTCTTGTGCTTCCGCAAACCGGGCATACTTTTATCTTTTTACCCACGTATTAATCAATGCATAGCTCCTATTAAAAGTTTTCATCTTGGCACAAATCTCCTTAATCTTCTAAGCATATCCAATTTTTCTTTTTTATCTAATTTCGCCTCCTCTATTGTGAGTTGAAGAATCTCTATGCTCTTATCGTAAGCTTTTCTATCCACTGGCTTAGGCACACCATCTTTTCCTCCCAAAGCGAATGAGTATTTTACAGGATCTTTCCACGATATCTCCGTTCCGTAAATTACTTCGGATATGTATGCAAGGGCTCGAACTGTAGCCGGGCCAATGCCTTTCATTCCTATAAATTCCTCGTAATTTCTTGGCTGAATTTCGTAAACTTTAAAAAGTGCCCTCCAGTTTATGTTCCAGGGCATTGTGAGGACTCGAATTCCTGAGAACTCATCTAAAGTTCTCTGCCTCTCGCTTTTCACCTGTGCAATCATACCTCTAAGTTTTTTAGGATTATCGCGAACCAGATCAAGCATGGTTTTTCTCGTTTCCCCGCTTTTTTTCGAAGTGAGATCCAGGACCCTTCTCTCAAGGGTATCGGATATTATTCCGCTGTGAGGCTCCTCCACATAACTTCTTATTCCATGAAGCCAGTGGTATCTTCTCGCATACTTCGCATCGATGTTCATTCCCTGCTGCACCACTACCCAGTTTCCATGCTCGTCGATAGCCATGGCATGGTGGTAAAGACTGTAACCGTCCTGAAGGAGAATGTTATCCACCTTTGCTGCCATTTTGCTTGTGTACTTTATCTCGTTTATTTTTTTAGGTTCAATTCCCATTTCATCTCCAAGCAAGGTTATTTCTTCTGGTGTTTTTCTCGATGCCTTGCCCTTTCCTCCAACCACCACGACACCATCCTCTGGTTTGAGAGATTCTTTTAAAGCACCCATTGTAACTGTGGTCGTACCAGAAGAATGCCAGTCAAAGCCTATAACACAGGAGAATGCCTGAAACCAATACGGATCAGATAATCTTCTGAGAAATTCTTCAGCACCAAACTCTAAAATTATGATCTTGGATATTTCACCTGAGAGTTTTACCATCCTGTCAAAAAGCCATCTGGGAGCATGACCGGGATGAAGTGGTAAATTGGCTATGCCCGTTCTCTCCATTTTGCGTCACTTCACAATTTCTATTCCATGCTCCTTGACAGTGTATTTGAATATCCCCGCTTTTTCCGGATG
Organism: DHVE2 group archaeon; assembly: GCA_015522935.1. GTDB lineage: Archaea > Thermoplasmatota > Thermoplasmata > Thermoplasmatales > Aciduliprofundaceae > S014-50. Next base: position 1,992 of record WALH01000079.1, read on the forward strand.
ATTTCGCACTTTCTTTATAACGATGTATTTGAGAAATCCCTTGGGTGTTCGAAGCATTTCTAACTCTAAAATTATATCTGCAAGTTGCTCTATTCCGCTAACAGTTTCGGTATCGTAAACATCTTTGAGCATTGTGAAAAGGGAAACTCCCCCATAGTACTGGGTATGCGCTTTTATAGTTCTTAAAGCAGAAAGAACCTTTATTCTCTCATAATTGTTGAGAAAGAAATCAAGAGAATCGACGACTATTCTGAAAGGTGGCTTGAGTTTTGATACTTCGTAAGTCATGCGTGTAAGGAAATTTACCTCCCTCTCTTTCTTCTTTCTTGCAGGAGTGAAAATTTCCCCTATGGGTATGCCCTCTTCGCGATATTTGCTTATTATCAATTCCTTTTCCAGAACTTTGTGATAGTACTCAGCACCGATATTTATTATTTTCAGATTTGTACCCAATCCAAAGCTTTTCATGGTGGATATTATATCCTCGTTTCTTTCAGTAGAAGTGAAATATATAACGTTTTCTTTTCCAACTCCTGCAGCAGCGAACTGCTTTGCAAAAAGTTCACTTCCAGAGCCGGGAGAAGCAGATAGAAGGATTGTATAACCTAATGGAACACCGTTCATCAATGACTCATCCAAGATAGGAAGCCCTGTGGAAACTGTTTTAATTTCCATCATTCTTCTCCCCCCGTAGCGTTGTATATCTCATCACAGACTAAATTCAGCATTGCCTCAATTTCCGGTGTATTCTGCTCCTTCATGGCCACTATCACCATGTATGATTCCCAAGTGCGGAGAGATGTGACAAATATGTGCAGAAATTCGGATAGTATCTTTGTACCATTATAAATTGAGAGAGAATTAACAGAATCAAGAATAACTATGGATTTTTTATCCCTGTACTTTCTTGTAAGATACTCTACCTTGAGTATTATGTTTTCAAGCATGGTGGGGCTTTCTATGTAAAGAAACCTATCGCTTAACTCTGTGGTGCTTCTCATAAGGTGAGATATAGTATCAACAAAAAACACTCGTGAGGAGTCTATTCCGAGGATTTCAAAAAGATTTTCTATGCTTTTTGAGGGCATAGTCGAAGATATGTAAAAAACATAGAGATCGTGTCTTGTGGCAAAAACATCCACCAATGCCCGCAATACATCAAAATAGGTATTTACATTTACATTTACTGCGATAGACGATGCAGGTGGTAATTCTTCTAATTTACTCACGACTTTTGAAGTTATGCCCATCAGGTCACCTCCACGCTCCCACCCTTGAGGAGGGGAGCTATGAGTATACCTATAGACGTGAGATCCATAACGTATTTGGCACGAGAATGAGTTGTGCCCCTCATCTTTATAACCTGAAGTGTGCGAAGAAGATCTCCACGCCTCTCCAAATTTCCTAAGAGAATTATACCATCAGCAATGGCTTCTTCCACTCCATACTGTGAATAGCCAGCCGCAGAAGGTAGCAATTCGGAAACTAAAAGTGTGGTGCATCCTAATTCGGATAACTCTTTTCCAAGGTGGAGTATGAACTCACGTATTTCCTCTTTTGATGTGAGCCTGTAACATATAGATGTTATGGAGTCTATAACCAATCTTTCTACCCCAAGTTCTTTTACCATTTTCACTATTTGCTCTACAAGGATATTTATGTCCTCAAGTGTGAATTCCAGCTTTTCAAGGCCCAATTTTACGTATATCTCCTGAAGATCCACAAATATCAGTTTTTTCTCATCTATAAGTTTTTTGTCAAAAAACTCGTAATCTATCATATTTTCAAGCAATTTCTCCGGCACTTCTGTTACAGATATATACATAGATCTCTCACCCATAATTGCACCATGCACTAAAAATTCCAAGCTAAGAGTGGTTTTACCGGTGCCACAGGATCCTGTTATCAGCACAGTGTTTCCACGTGGAATCCCTCCATCTAAGATGCTGTCCATTCCCGCGATACCGGTCTTGCAACGCTCCCTGGAGCCATCCACCATCCATTATGTTAATGTGCAAATCCTATATCTATTTTTCTCTTCTTTGCATAATTACAGGTTTTGTTGTTAGATAATTATATATAAATAAGATTAGGATTGCCCCATCATAGATGCTCGTGTCTCCTTCAAACCTCATCCATCCAGCAACCCAAAAGGGAGAAATAAGCAACGAGGGGAGCGAGTTGCGAACTTACCCTCCGCAGGAGGACTTAGCCGTAGGTATCTCTTGAGTGCGGGGGCTGGGATTTGAACCCAAGAACCCCTACGGGACTGGCCCCTCAAGCCAGCGCCTTTGACCATGCTCGACAACCCCCGCTTTTTAAAGGGTAATACCTTTGTGAATATAAGTTTGGCGGTTTTTTATTCTAAATTTTCTCATTTCTAAGAGCTATTATACCCATGTGGAGACAGTGAGGTGAAAAGGTGAAAGGTTTCCTTTTTGCCATAAATCGACAGTAATCCTCTCCAAATTCCTGCATTGTCTCCCGCTCTTCTATGGCAAGGATAAAATAAAGAGCGAAGAACGAGAACCAGCCAGCCACCAAAAGGGCGAATATGTTAGATGTAAGCAAAGCTATTCCTATCCCAAAGAATATTGAGCCGAACTGCGCAGGGTGGCGCATGCAGGAATAAATCCCGATGGTCACTAATTTATCCGGTTTTTCTATTCCGCACTTTATGTCAAAGTGCCCATATTTTTTGAGCGTTTTCCCTGCAATAGCGTTGAGAAGAAGGCCGTAAGATATCAGAATCACTCCAAGAAGAATCAAACTCCATCTAATATAGGGATTGTCGATAGGATTTGGAATGAAAATACCGGAGAGAGCTATTATGAGCCACGAGGATATCCAGAATCCGAACTTCCACGCGAAGTTTCCAGACATAATGGCGAATAGATGTTTTTATACTTATTTTTTTGTGAGAGGGGGTGAGTTGAATTCCTCGAAAAACATGGAAAAAGGGAGATAAAAAAGAGGAAGGAGTTAAATATAAAGGTCATAGGCAAGGACTTTGAAAAGAAGGAGAATCATTCACATGCCATTTGGTAACAAACGCATACAGTAAAGTGCCCATCTTCACTATTCGCTCCAGATCAGGTTTTCTGCTCATCCCTTATTAATCCCCTTGGTCGCTGGAGGGTATGGGAACC
>WALH01000080.1 GCA_015522935.1 DHVE2 group archaeon
ATATTCTCATATGTAAGTACATAAACACCTGTGTTATTTTTTCCTATTATAGTACTATTAGAAAACCTCACTCTTTCAAACGTGTTATTTGAGCATAAATGATTTGTCTCATTAAGTATATGTATGAATCTAACATCGTAAAATGCTATAAAACTTCCCATTGAAGAAAACTCCTGAGGCGTCATATAAGTCACATGATTCCCTATTATTGTTAAGTTATCACCATGCACATTAACCATCGTCATTACCCATTGCCTCTTTCCCTCATCGTCCACCATCTCTTCGACTAACATACCTATGTGTTTTGATGTAACAACTGTTTGAGCATCAGTTTTCATCCAATTCACGATCCTGTGATTGTTATCAAGGAGGTATAAAGATCCTTTACAGAGAACAAAATAATGATTTGCCGTAACGTTCACCCCAACTATCCTTTCTCCCAAACTCACATCCCACCGTCTAAAATCCCCCTTCACTCCTATGAGTTCGTCGTCTCTGTAAAGAATAAATTCGGTTCTGTATGAATCAACACATCCAAAGTGATAACCAGAAAATTTTTTTAAAGTGTAGTTTTTCCAGCTCATTAGATAAACTGAATTGGAAAATATTACAGCACCAAATGAAGTTAATATCGCTTTATATACGCTAATTTTAAGATGTATTTTCTGGGCATTTTCTATATTTATTAAAGAGGTTGTTTGATTTTCATATTCCAAAAGAATGTATTCTCCGCCTACCCAGAGATTTTCAACCTCTTCAAAATGGATGTTCTTTAATAATTTTTCTCCGGTATGAATCTCAGCATGTGTGGAGTTCCACAATGCCCACAAACCCAGACCTGCAGATAAATTGTACGATTCATATTTGCCTATCCTTTGCCATTTAGATGTGGAGAAAAGATTATGGGTTTCAAAATTTTCCCATAGCAAGGCATGGGTGGAGGGCAAAAGAGTTATTACGATTACGGCAATGTAAAGCCATTTTCTCATCACATTGGAATCATACCAAACAGGTATATATCTTTTTTCAAGCCTATTCAACATTTGAAGGAAAAGTTATATTCGCTATTGCCATATATGTCTTAGGCCGGGGTAGCCTAGCCAGGCAAGGCGGTGGATTCGAGATCCACTGTCCGGAAGGACTCGGGAGTTCAAATCTCCCCCCCGGCGCTATGCTTTCAGATAGAGACATTATAAATGCTATAAAAAATGGGGAGATAGAGATTACCGATTTTTGCGAAGAATGTCTCACTCCCAATGGCTATGATTTAAGAATAGGTGAAATAATGATACCATCTCTCAATACCCGCATCAATTCTGGAACCATCGAAATTCCTCGTCTCACACATTTTCTTGTAGGCACAATTGAAGAAGTGCGTTTAAATTCAGAGCATGTTGCACAGCTATGGATAAAAAGTAGATGGGCAAGAAGGGGTGTACTGGCATCCTTCGGACTTGTGGACGCCGGTTTTATGGGGATATTAACTATTGGAGCATTCGCATCACAGAAAGTAAGCATTGGTGTTGGGGACAAATTTGTACAAATATCTTTTTTCAAGCTTCACAGTCCTGCACAGAAAGATTATGCATCAAGATCAGGACACTATCAAAATCAAAAAAATATAAAGATTTAAGTGTGTTATACTGTCACAGGAGCCTCTCCTACAATCTCCGCATATTTCTCTTCAACAATGGTACTCAGTTGAGATAGGTAAATTTCTTCGAATTTCATTTCAATAATTTTCCTGGTTCTGTTGGATACTTTTGCAATAATGTTGTATATGGTGTCATACATAATATCATACGCCGTACTTACCTTGACCTTCGGAGTTTTCAACATGGTATCACTGTCAAACACTATATACTCCGACAACCCTTTTATCTTCTCAAGGACCTGAATTGCCGTCTTTCGTCTCTCTACTTCGAACGAAAATGGTAGTATCACAATAGATAATACGGGCACATCAGTATGCTCTCTTAAAATTCTCAGTGTTTCAAGCAGCCCGCCGGTACCCATTCCTCCGCCCAGTGATGCTATAAGTATAACAACATCCGCACTCTTTGCTTCCTCAAGAATCCAAGCCTTCACCCCATCTATTATGTACTCTGCAACATTGACCTCTCCATTGGTATCCTTATGAACTCCAAGAACCTCTTTTCCAACATACATTGTCTTGTTCGCATCTATCTCATGTACCCTTTCATCAGTGTTAACAGCGATGACCTTCACATCATCAAGGCCATGCTTGCTGATATAATCTGCAACCCTGCTTCCACCGCCTCCAAAGGCGAATACTTTTATTCTCGGCACAATTCCCAGTTCACGGTTCATCATCCTGCGTACTTCTTCCTTTACCTTTTCAAGATTCATATCCCATCACCTTCGTGGCATACTTCTTCTTTTCTAATTTATCTTTTAAGGTAATTCCTCGCCTCATCGCTCTCCTCATCTATTCGGAGAGCATTCAGTGAGGAAGTGTAGCCTTTCAGTATTTTTGCAAGGATCCCTTCCTCAGCTATACGACGGAACACATATGTCATAAGATCCTCAATGTCCTGAAAGTAGCCATATTCTACATACTGCTGGAGCATATCCATCAGACGATCCTGCATCTCTATTCTCACACCAGTCTTTTTTAAGGCTCCTGTTTGGATGAGCCTTATGTATTCCACTACAGCATGCCTGATAAACGCTGATCTGCTGTCATACTCTGGATGCCGTGACAGGAAATCGTCAATTTCCTCCAGCACAAGGTTATCTATCCTCAGTGTGACCCTTGTATCCATGGCGTACACCTATCTGAGTGTATGTACATTACTATATAAATAACTTTCGTTAGATGACAAATTTAAATATTATTTTTATGACATTAGTAAAAAAGAGACATAGAATTTAACAACATTATGTGAACATAAAACGTCTTACGTATGACATGTTACATCATGGCCGTGTAACTGAATGGGGGTTACAGAATTATTTGAGAATTTCAGCTAAGAGAAGCTTGTCCATGAGCTTTGCTTTAAGTTTAATCTTCTTTGTTATATACGCTGACAACGCATCTTCCTCTCCTTTCAGTATTTTCTTGAAAGTTTCCACATCTGTGCTCACGGTGATGTCCCCATCCACTTTTCCCTCCTGTATGTCTGACAGTTTTCCATCCTTAAGTTTGGTATGATAAATTTCACCGTTATCAAAAATTATAACTATTGTTCTTTCCAGGTCCTTTACCTTCTCCTTCTTCTCATTCTCGCTTAAATTAAATTTTTCCACCAATTTTTGAAGCTCATCTTTGATGTCGGACATAGTATCACCTCAGTATTCTACACCTTCCCTTGCTACAACACCCTTTTCGAAATAATGCTTTATTTCTCGCATCTCCGTAACTAAATCCGCCCGATTGATGATCTCATTCCTTGCATATCTTCCCGTGAGAATAACCTCGGTTCTTTCCGGAATGTCGCTCAGAAGATTGAGTACGTCATCCACAGATATTAGATTGAAATCCACCGCCACGTTGATCTCATCTAAAATGAGCAAATCGTAATTTCCATTCATCTTATCCTTCGCCAATTTCAAAGCTTTCCTTGCCAATTCCACATCTATTTTGTCTGGATTGCTCTTGTTCACAAATTTATCTCTGCCCATGGGATGTAACTCAATTCCCAATTTTCTTGCAGATATCTGCTCTCCATAGCCCTTATCTGGTTTCATGAATTGGATTATGCACACCTTCTTTCCTCTTCCAGCGGCACGCATTGCAAGACCGAACGCGGCGGTTGTCTTACCTTTACCGTTTCCCGTGTAAACATGTATGTATCCCATGTCCTACGGTATGATGACAACAGATAAAAAGATAATCCATATAGAATATGAAGCGAATTCACAAGATGAAAAAAATTATATAGCATTAAAACCTACATTATTTTTGGATGACCAGAAAATACCTGAAGAATCGGGAGAGAATTCTTCTTCATCTTTCCAAGTTCAGGGGAGATATAAACCATTTTAATGCACCTTACTCCATCACCCAGGATGGCATTGCGGAAACAATCGGAATAGGAAGAAATAACATACCGCGGGAGATTAAAAGACTCGTGGATGAAAATTTGGTTATCTCACAAAAAGCAAGAGTGGCGGGATTCAAAAATAGACGAACTGTATACTTCCTCACCAACAAGGGTATTATGGAAGCGAAAAGGATAAAGGAGAATGTTGATAGTTTGTACGTAAAAGTTGTAGATTTCTCAGGTAAAGTAAGAACAATCATGCTCAAGGAAGTTTCTAAAATTTATGGAATTGAGCTCATAACTGCAGCTATAAATTTAGAGAGCAATTTAACTCTTGATTTAGTAAAGCTTATGAGGAAAAACGGAAGGAGAGTTCATTATATTGAGGAAAATTTTGCTGTGAGAAGGTTGTATGGACGCAATAAAGAGCTTCAAAAGATGATCCAGTGGATATCCTCCGATAAGAGAATACTTGTTATTGGGGGTCTCTCTGGCATAGGAAAAACTACACTTGTACTGAAATTTGTCAAGGATCATCTGAAGGATAGAGATGTGTTTTTCATCAGACTTGATAAATATAAAGATGTCATTGATGTCCTGCACCAATTTGCGGAATTCTTCTCCAAGATGGGCTACCCCAAACTGGAAAAATACATGCGAACTCATGGAAGATTCTTAGATTTTGAGATGAACATCAGTAATGCCCTTCTTATAATAAAAGAAACATGCTCGGATGAAATACTGATATTCGACAATGTTGAGGATGCACAACCCAAGGTAAAAGCATTCATTCAGAAATTTCTCGATAGCATGGAAAAGAACTGCAAAATTATACTTGTAGGTATAGGGGCAGACAAGTTAATCAGGCCAACTATGCTTGGAAAGACGAGCGAAATATACCTTTCAGAGCTTGATGATGAAAATGCTCTTCAAATGCTTCGTGATGAGGGAGTTCCGGATGAGGTGGCTTTTAAAATAATCTCTAAGTACGGGGGTGTGCCAATAATTCTTGAACTTGCCAAGAGTGGTGATCGCAGAACTATAAGAAAATTCCTGTTTGAGGGCATTCTCAATAATCTCAGCAAGGATGAGAGGATGGCGGTGGAATTTGCCAGCGTTTTCAGGAGAGAATTCAAAATGAACGCTCTTCTCCTCAATAATGTTGAGTACTCTGTTATATATTCCCTGATTAAGAAGAATATTCTGAAGGAAATGGAATACGAAGTTTTCACTTTGCATCGGATGTTGAGAAATTTCATATATGATAGACTTCCCATATCTAAAAAAAGAGAATATCATCTCATTGCAGCCAGATATTTTCTGGATGAGGGAAATATATTAGAAGCTGTTTATCACTATGTGAGAGGTGAAAAATATCTACGTGCAAATATGCTTTTAGCGGAAAATTACGAGAAATATTTATTTAGTCACAGTGGTGAAATAAGACAAATTGCACTTGAAATTCTCAATTCCTATGCGGATGTTACAGAGGACCACGAGTGGCTTCTTTACGGGATAATTGGAGATACCTACAAAATATCAGGTGAATGGGAGAAGGCGATAGAAAATTACAGAAGAGCAAGGGAATTATCATTCAGTAAAGATTTTGATTTTATGGCAACTGTATCATGGAAACTTGCAGAAATTTACGGAAAGCAGGGTAATGCGGAGAGGGGATTGGATATACTGAAAGAAGATTTAAAATATGAATCTCATATAATTGATCGTAAAATTCTGGCATGGATATATTACATAATGGGGAATCTCCATCTGCATTACGGTAATTATAACGAAGCACAGGATACATTTATGAAGTCTCTTAGTATTGGAGAAAAATTATACGATCCGGAGGTAGTGGGCTATTCATATATAGGGCTTGGTAGAATTTTCCATAAAAGCGGTGATTACGAAATTGCCTTGGAAAACTTCATTAAAGCTAAAGAAATATTTGATGATGTTGGCAGTGATTCTCTTGGAAATCTTTACGCAACACTCAGCGTTGGAATTCTCTATTACGAACTGCTGGACTCAAAAGCAGAGAAATATTTGAAGGATGCTATAAGAATGGCTGAAAAGATTGGGGATAGATGGAGCTTAGGGGCAGCTTATCTCAACTATGCCAACTGGCTGATGTACAGGGACAATTATTCCATGGCGAGTAAGTATCTCTCAAATGCGGAAGGAATTGCAAAGAAGTTAAATGCAAGGGAAAAACTATTTCACGTGTATATCTCATGGGGATTTTATTATTCAGGCATCCAAAATGTGGAAAAATCAAAGGAATATTTTGATAGGGCTATAGAACTTGCCGCCGATATGAAATCGGAGCATTTGATCTTAGTGGCTGGTAGATATGCCATGAAGAACCTCAAGAAGTTTGATATTCCGGATATAGAAAAATATGAAAAAATTGCCGAGGGAGAGATTAAAGTAGTTTCCATAGCCAAACTGTAATATTTTATTGACCCCAAGGTGTGTCTCCCGGAGGATGAGGCCCATCAAGCGTTGATACAATAACCTGCCATGGCGTATCTCCCGGTGGATGAGGTCCTTCCGTGGATCCACCTGAAGCATCATCAAGAGGATTTGTATTCACAACATTCTTCACCACTCCACTGTGCACTGCTATTACTCCCATGGCAATCAATGCAATCCCTATGGCTATCCCAACAATAATTTTCCAGTTCATTTTACACCACCTAAACAACCAGTTTTTTGCTTGAATATAAGCTCATGGAGAGATTGCTATTTTTATCAATAATCATCCGAGTTTATTATTTTAGGTATTTTGCAGGAAATTATTGAGCATGCTCCCGAAAAATTTAAATAGGGCGGGGGGGGTAATCATGTGATATG
>WALH01000081.1 GCA_015522935.1 DHVE2 group archaeon
CTCCTGCAACCCAGCACTAAGTTTCTTTTTGGGATGAAACACTTTTCTTTCTAAAGAAAAGGGTTCTTTCTTTGGGGGTAAATGAACATCGTAAGATGCGAACACGTCCTGCAAAGCAGGACGATGGCACCTTTTTTAAAGGGGCTTCAGCGGGCTCGCCGGGATTCGAACCCGGGTCAGGGGCTTTCTTAAACCCCTTCTTTACGGGTAAAGCCGCTTTCTTTAGAAAGGGGCTTCCGGAGGCCCCCAGGATATCCATACTACCCCACGAGCCCTTATTTTTTCTTGAATTCGGTGTAACCACATTTACCACAGGAGTACCTATCTCCGTGATCGGCCATAAAAACTCCAGGGCCACATTTGGGGCAGAAACGACGCTTACGGACGAGTTTCCCATTTTTTATCTCATATAACTCTCTTTTTTGCATAATTATGCCTCCTCTTTCTTCTTTATAAGTCTATTTCTTATCAGGATATATTCAGGCTCCACCTTCATAGCGTGTTCAACGCTCTCATAAATTTTTGCGTAGCCCTTACTTTCATTTGATCCAAATGGAGTGTGAATATACTGCAGAATAACATACCTCTTATCAGCGTTCATATTTGCGGCTATAAGGTTTCTAACATCCTCTCTTGATGGCGTTTTTTCCTTTTCATGCTTAATCACGAATTTCAGTTCGAGCCTGTGCAGCAAGGGATTATTCCTCTTCTCCAAGATTTGCAGTTCCATTACTCATACCTCCATTTCTTCAATTAGCCTTGTAACATTTTCCTTGTGATGCTCATCCACTTCTAAGACTACCAAACCCGTATATGGCATTCCATATATAACAATAGCGCCCAATGGGGAGAAATGAACAACTGGAATGACTGCAAGATCTTCTTCGCCCTGCACATCTATCCTGATTTTCTTATCCGAAATTATTGCCGTTCTTACAGCGTTCCATAACTCAGTGGTTATCATTCCAGGGGGATTTTTCACTTTCATTACCTCATCACCGAAATCCCTGATCATGTCAAAATTCACCTCTTCCCTCTTGGTGCGGTAATCAACTATTGCAATTTTCGGTTCAAGCTTCAGCTTCAAAAGAGTGTAGGTAACAACATCACCCACAGAATAGAATGTTCTTCCATTCAACAGTTTGGGAAGTTCATTCTCGCTTTTAATTTCCCCATAGAGTTTTCTGAGTTTCTCTCTTAATTTCTCTGGAAGAATCAAAGTTTTATCTAACTCTAATGGCGAATTCTCCATTTTCAAGGTTCATCTCCTTGGCTATCTGAGAAAGCTCTTTATTCACTATGAAAACGTAGCCGTGCCATTCCAATGTTGTCTCCCCACCACAGTATGGACATCTCAATTCTGTCGTGATTCTTCTGCATTTTTTGCAGGCTCTCAGTTCCTTCATATTCATCCACCTTTATTCTCTTTAGTCATTTCCTCAATCCACTCTATTTTTCCAAGACCCTGTTGCCTCATCGTGAGCCCTATTCTGCTGTGGCGCGGATTTGCATCATTGATATTAAGTGCCACGATTTTTGCAATTAGCTTATCTTTAACCTTCAAAACCTTTTTGCTCTCCTTACCAATGAGCCTTTTGTTTTCTGTATCCACATCTATCACATCGTCTATTATCTGACTTATGTGGAGCAAACCATCTATGGGCCCAAGGTTTAGAAACGCCCCGAATTTAAGCACGTCCACAACCGAGCCTAAAACAACCTCCTGAAGTTCTGGATGAAACGCAAGTGCCCTGAACCTCACCTTCTGATACACCGCTCCATCCCCCGGAACTATTATTCCATCACCAACCTTTTGCATGGAAAGAAGGAGAACTATTATATACTTAACTTCCGCAGGATCTTTAACCTCTTCACGTGAGAAGGAATAAACTTTCCCCTCTATTTTCTCTCTTGCAAGTTGCTCAAGCACATTATCTATATCCTCACTTAACATCTCGGGGGGTATGCGTATAACATCTTCCCGTTCAACAACCACATACATGCATAGGCGAAAGTTCATTGAGTTTATAAATTTTTCCTACCAGAGCTTGTAATCCATTTTCAGTCTGCCACCTGAGTTAATTACTTATACTTCAATTTTATTTAGAGGGTGGTGATGGGGCTCACCACAATGCCGCAAGGCTGATGGCTCCTTTTCAAAGGTGGTCCCTATGCTTGAAATAGAAGTTAAAAAAGATGTATTCGAAGAAATCAGGTATATGGATGATGACTTATTCAATAAATACCTGAAAAACAGGCTTAAATTATTTGTTATGGAACTGGAAAATAATGATGAGGAGAAGCTTGTGGAGAAGAAGAATGAGATCAAAGAGAGAATTGACAAAATGTTAGAGGAAATTCGTAGTCTTTCAGATTTTTCCAGTAAAGCGGAGAATGACAAAAAGGAGATGGAGATGTGGGTTGAAAAATTAGATTTGGAGAACAAAAGACTTTTAAAGGAGTTGAAAGCTCATGAAAATCATAATTAAATCAGGAATCTTGAGAAGGAGAAAATTCACGATTAACGATAATAACCAACTGCTCATTCAAAAAATCTCCAAAGAATACGGTTTATCGGAGGAATATGTAGTGAGGATGACCATTGAAGGCAGGAAATTGCAACCCTCTAAAAATGCCAGAAAAATTGAAAACCTTAGAAAGGAAATTGACGAACTTAACAGAAGAATGTTCATATTAGAGGGAGAGTGGAGTGCTTTACGATATAAAGCGCATACCCTTGCAAAGGATAATAAAACACTTGCTTTGGTTCTTACAGGTCTCTTAAGTCAGAACAGAACCCTTCGAAGACAGTTGGGGTTAAAAAAGGAGTATGATGAGTTGCGAAAACTTGTGGATTACTATATATTTGAGGTTCATGGTTCCAGGCTGTAATTTTTTAATTTTGTATCCTCTTGATTGGAAAAGATTTAATAAATAAAGTGCAATAACGAATTGTGAAAACTCTTATTCTCTGTGTGGACAGGGACGATGATTTAGGCAGAAAGGCGAGTGTGAGGGGGCCTGTAATTGGGAGAGAAGATAATCTTCAAGCTGCTATTTCACTCGCTTTAGCTGATCCTGAGGATTCTGATGCAAATGCAATTTTTGCAGCCATATCCACCTTTGATAAATTGAGGAAGGAAGGAAAGGATGTGGAAATCGCAACCCTAACGGGAAGCGAGAGTGTAGGGATGAAAAGTGACGAAATCATAAGCAAGCAGATTGACGAAGTTCTCAGCAAAATCGATGTCAAAGATATAATCTTTGTGAGTGATGGAAGCGAGGATGAGTTCATCATACCCATTATAACATCAAGAAGGCCTGTAAAGCATTTAAAAAGGGTTATAGTAAAACAGGCGAAAAACATAGAGAGCACGTATTATATAATTACGAAGGCACTCAAGGATAAAAAGTTAACGAGGAAAATTTTAATTCCCACCGCTCTTATATTCCTGGCATACGCATTTGCAGTACTTTTAATTATGATCATCAAAATGCTGAGTCCTGGATGGAACGTTATTGATCCCGGTTCATTTGCTCTTATGATCATAACCATGACGCTTGGACTATACTTTTTGGAACGCTCCTACGGGGTATCTGTAAGAACGAGAAATATTGTGGCATACTTTAAAGAGGCAATGGTTGAAGCGAAAGTTACAATAGGTGGGGATATAATAGCTCTTCTTATCGTACTTGCGGGTCTGGATTTTGCGTATATGGATGCAACCACATCCACAAACATTTTGACACAGACTCTTTTATTTCTCCATACATTCATCCTGTGGTTTGTGTTTGCAGTTATAGTGAGAGAAGGAGCAAAGACCTTTGACATATGGATTCATCGAGGAGCCTACAATAGAAGATTCTGGGTTGGATTCCTGACTCTTTTATCAATTGGTATAATATCTTACGCCACGCTGGATTATTTTCTCCTGATGATGGGTAAGATTGGCAGGGCATCGGTAATTCCAATAACAGTTATGATAGGAAGTGGTGTGCTTGTGGGTATAATAGCAGCAGTGCTCCATCGATCCTTAATGAGTGAGAAAAATGCAGATAGAGGAATGGATGGAAATATATAGCAAGATCGAAGAGGATTTTTCATTTGAGAGGATGAGAGAGGTCAAAGCCAGAAATACCCTATCACATATTTTAGGGAATAAATTTCTATCAATGGAGGAGCTTAAAGTGATCATACCCCCCAAGGTCTTTGTGGTGGGCTTCTCACCGAATTTAGAGAAGGAAATTGATATTATAAAAGATGATGATTTTGTCATTGCTGCAGACGAGGCATCCGTTATTCTCTATAATTCAGGAATTAAACCGGCCATAGTCATGACTGATCTGGATGGAGATGTGGAAAAGTATTATCAAATGGATTCAATATTCGGGATTCACGCCCATGGTGATAATATCAATCTTCTTCCTCTTGCTGCACATTTCAAAAAAAGATTTGGAACTACACAGATTGAGCCTGTGTGGAATGTGTACAACTTTGGAGGATTCACAGATGGGGATAGAGGTATATTTCTTGCATATTACTTTGGAGCAAAGAAAATAAATCTTGTGGGCTTTGATTTTGACAGTCCAAGATTCAAGCGGGGAAAGGACATGGAGAAGAAGAGGAAAAAACTGCAGTGGGCAAAGAAGCTCATAGGGTACCTTATAGATAATGGGGCAAATATAATAATCAAAGAGCAGCGATAGAATTAAATCCCCATAGAATATAATGTGTGATATGAGTATTCTCAGTCCTGGGTTTGCAGCGATTCTCAGCGCTCTTCTTGTGATCTATGTGGGGATAGTTGTGGAAAAATATTACGTGGCGTGGGACAGCGTGTACACGAATACGCTCAGCTTCATAATAATCCTTGGCTCAATAGATCTCAACGAATATGTTTTTCTGCTTCTCCTTGTGTATACATTACTTGGATACATAGCCGTCAAAATGAGATGGAAGCGAATATTCCCGCTTTTTGGATGCAAAACTTACGGGTCATTAATGCTTGTTCTAACCCTCGGTTCTGAGGGTTATATTTTTGGATTGTATTCTGTGGAATCCGTCCTCATCTCATGGATTATAGTAGCCATTATAGTTCATTTTGTGGGCTATGAGTATGTGAAATATTCCCGAAAAAAGAGGAGGAGAAAATAATGGTTAAAAAAACCCTTAATGAGTACAAGTGGCGGAATGACAGGGATTTTTCAAAAATTGAAGTGTATTATGTGGATCGCCTTAATCCGAGGGGATACGCAATTTTGGTTGGAGATGACATAGTTGACTTAGGGGATAAGTTTATATTTACCCGAAATGGAATGATTCCATATCACCGTGTAATTCGGATTCTCTATGATGGAGAAGTTATATGGACTCGTGTGTCGGCGGGTGAGAATCGTAGTAAACATAGGCGAAAATAAGTGAAGAGAACGTACCGGCAAGATTTCCCGTGATAATTCTCATCAAGTTAGTGCTTTCGTAAGGACTGATGAGCTGCATAAAACCATCGAGAGCGAGGGGGAAAATCACCAAAATATAGAGAGAGAAACCCACTCGAACTCTGTAAAGTGCTCCAATGAGAAATCCGAAGGATAAGCCCAAATACATTCCTGTGCATCTTGCGCAGTAGGGCATCTGATTTCCATTTATGAAGAAAGAACGATTCGAGTGCTGATGACACATGTAATCCCCAGAGATATAAATTCCCCGTATAAATGGATTTGAGATGTGAGAATTGATGTAGGCGGAGTTATCCATTATTCCAACCTTGCCTTCATTTCCCAAATACACGGTGTTGGGAGGAAGAAGAAGTGGAGAAACGAAGAGAAGAACAACCCAGATAAAAGTGAAGATAAAGGGCAGAAATGCCATAATGCTTATCTTATTCTTTTTTTGGAATTCAACGGTCAGGGATTCCAATAACAGTTCCTTTGAAATCCTCATTATTTATCACTTTTTTGATGTTTTCGATATCTTTGGGTACAACGTAAATCTTTATTCCACTTCTCTCGGCTACCTTGATTGCCACTAAATCGAATGGTATGTTCAATCCCGCCTCCATCATCTTTGATAGAATCATCTTCTTAGCATCTCCGTAACTCAATTCCCTGATTATTTTTGCATCCTTGAATTTTGTGGGATCATGATCATAGATACCGCCCACAGATGTGATGTTTATTACCATTTTAGCGTGAAGTTTTTCTGCAAGAAGGAGTGAGACAGCATCGGTAGTATGCCCGGGCTCAGTGCCACCCATAACCACATTCTTATACGATTGAGATGCGATGATTGCCTCATCCACCGTTTGGGGAATTTTTGGATAGGTTTGGGAAGTTATAAAGAGCATTGCGTTGAGCCTTGTAGCCGTTATACCCATCTGATCCAAAATGTACTCATCAAAGCCGAGAGATTTTCCCATAATGATGTAATCCCTTGCAGTTTTTCCACCTCCCACCACTAAAAAGACCTTTTCTTTGAGAGAATCCATTAATTCCCTGAATCTTTTGATATAATCCAGATTTATCCCGTTATTCCATATGACTGAGCCGCCCAGAGAAATTACAAGCATAAAAGAGCATAGTTTTGAAATATTAAAAAATTGTGATTCTCAAGTGAAACGTTTAATTATTCAATTCGTATATTGGATTGTGCATACCCTTTCAGTTATAGGATGTGGAGGCGCCGGTGAGAAATTCTTAGATTACATTCCCAAAATGGCTGGAGTGCAGAGAATATCTCTGAACATCTCCAAAGCGGATGTGATTGTTGACCCTGACAGGATGGAAAGCTACGAGAACGTGCCCTCAAATCTCATTCTTTCTCAATTTCCATGGATTCAGAAAATAGACTCAGAAGATATTTTTTTAATTGCGGGTCTCGGTGGTAAAACAGGAAGTGAAGTTGGCAGGATTTTAGGAAAAATTTTAGGAAAGAGAAAAAGGTTGTGGGGGATATTCACCTTGCCCTTCGAATGGGAAGGAGAGGAAAGGAAAAAACGGGCTCAAAAAGCGTTGGATGAGATCAGAAAAAATTACCGTGCATATTTTATCCTTGAAAACGAAAAAATTATAAAGCATTATCCTGAACTGAAGATGGAAATTGCTATGAGCATACCTGCAGCAGTGGCAAAGCACATAGTTATTGATTTTCTTCGAATCGGTATGAAAAATATGCTCCATAGAAAAATACGGGGTGAACTTGGAGCGGGTGTGGGATTCGGTGTGGGTAAAAATCGAATAAAGGTGGCGATAGAAGACGCTCTCAGCTCTCCATGGATGGGTGAGGGAGATAAGATAATTTTTTTATCAGGAAATGTGGAGATTGAGGATGCCCGCTACATTGTGCAGAAGTATTTGCCTCAGTTCTGGGATGTTTACACAACTAATGAATATGGAGAGAGGATAAAGGCAACGGTCATAGAAATCAGGCAGGAGAGTGAGTTATGATTATTTCTTGTTTAAAAGATGATTCACAAGTTCGATGAACACATCCTTCATTTCTCTTATATCCCCCTCAATTCTGTCTTTTCAGGAATATATGCGAAAATTTTTATTCGTCCATATCTTTTCCCGCATATGGCTATTATAAATCCATGGGCTTCACAGCAGTTCAAAAATTATGAGAAACTTCGAGATCAGTTCGGCATAGAGGATTTCAATTTCGAACTTGAGGACATGCCTCCAATTTTCAGGAGAAAGATAATCTTCGGGCATAGAGGATTTGAATGGATTTACAGGAGAATAAAAGAAAAAAGGAAATTTGCCGTTTTAACAGGATTGATGCCCTCGGGAAAGATGCATTTCGGGCATAAGATGACCATTGATCAGGTTGCATATTATCAGAAAAAGGGCGGGGATGTGCATATTGCAGTTGCGGATATTGAAGCCTATGCATCCCGAGGTATTTCGCTTGATAAGGCGAGGAAAATTGCGCTTGAAGAATACGTGCCCTCGTACATCGCTCTTGGCTTGAATCCCGATAAAACTGAAGTTTACTTTCAATCAAGAAGAAAAGAGGTAAAGGATTTGGCGTGGAAATTGGCGAAGAAGATAAATCTCAACGAATTCATGAAGATTTACGGATTCTCGGGAGAAACGAACATGAGCCATATTTTCTCTCCTTTAATTCAGGTTGGAGATATTTTACATGTTCAGTTGGATAAATTCGGAGGAAAAAGACCAACAATCGTGCCTGTGGGTGTGGATCAGGATCCCCATATTCGCTTGACTCGAGATATAGTGGATCGATGGCGGATATTCAGCGTTGTGCCCCAGAACGGGGAGATGGGAATATTCTATCGGGGCGATGATGTGGAGAAAATTTTGAATGAGCTTTCATCTTATCTTGAATCCTCTGGCTATGATGTGAGAATGAACATTCCATACAA
>WALH01000082.1 GCA_015522935.1 DHVE2 group archaeon
AAAGACCTCTGGTGATGAATCTTTCATCACCAAATCCACCGAATTTTCTTGTTGTTCAGCTTACGCATGGAAGATGAAGAAAAGGATGTTATGGAAACGAAGTTTCCAGAAACCTCTGATAAGAGGCTGTAAAGTATTTTGGGATAGTACATCAGTACTTCTAGGAGAAAAAAAGGTAAATATGTGTTTGAACTATACATTTTCTTTGACATGGTCCTCACAAGACAATGACAATCCAAAAAAATCTGGGCATGAAATAGGCCATTTAAATATGACGATTGAAAAAGAGACTACGACATTGTTGCTTATTAGACAAAACTATTCTCTACCTCATTGGAATGGTTTTGGTCTATATCCTGTGGAGTATCCTTCAAACTCAAGTGCATCAGATCATATCATATTAAAGAAATCTAAATTTAGATTCTGGAATAATAGTTCATGGTATAGCAAAGCAGGGTTTGATACAAGTTATATTGAGACTGAAGATAATATAGACCACTATCAAGCTACTCGTACAGTCACTGTCCCATATGAAAGTGGGGGTGAGACAGCCCACTATAAAATTGATTACTGGTATGACACACAAAGAAGCATACTCATTAAAGAAAAAGGCCACTATGACGATAGTGGATCAGCTAAAAACATATATGGAGAGATGGAGTCATGGAGCGAATCTAAAGATTGGGAATTCACTTTTGTAGAGCCTTCTTCTGCTGGAGATAATGAATCTTCATCTAGTGGCGGTAGCACCCCCGGTTTCGAAGCGTTGTACTTCATAGGGGCGCTCTCCGTGTCCTACATAATTCTCTATCACAGGCGCAGAAAACCCTAAACCCATTATTTTCTAAATATTTTTTCAGATATGAGATGCAACTATTAAGTAAATGTCCATCTTACAGCGTGTCCGCATTGAAGGACTTCCTGACCGTGAGTCGGTGGAAGATACAATTGGTCTCACTAGCGAGTGCTCTCCTTGGGCCTTCCATGGCCGCGCACGGCATATATGCCCTCGGAAACCCGGATGTCCTTTTGTTTGTGGCTCTGTTCTATGTAAATGTCACATTTGCGTGCAATATAAACTGCTACTACGACAGGGATGTGGACCGACTTTACAAAAAAGAGCTCTATTTCGCGACGAAAAGGCTGGGGAAAGCGCTTGCTTTAATAATGGTAATTGAAGTTCTGGCATCCCTGATTATAACCACGGTTCTCCTGATACGCGGAAAATGGCTCGCAGCCATGCTCTCACTTCTAGGGATGTTTTTCGCATACTCCTACTCCGCGCCGCCCCTAAGAATCAAGGGAAGGGGAAAGTATTCGCCTCTGCCTGTGATGATTGGTGTGTATATCCTGCCGATAATCGCAGGCTATAGTGTTGTTTTCATGGATTTCTCACCATATTTCTGGGGCTTTCTCACAGGCTATTTCTTCCTGAACCTCGGAATCAATCTTGTTAATGTGGTTGAGGATGTGGATGTGGATGCCAAGGCTGGCATAAGGACGGTGGGTGTGGAAAAAGGAGCAAAAGCCATATTGAGAACGGCGTGGATATCACAGTTGTTGGGAGTGAGCGCTCCGCTTTTCCTTCTTCTCATGCTCAGAATGAACATATGGGTTCTCGCTTTCTTCATCATATCGCTAATAACGGCCCTTTACACATTCATGGAGATTTTTGCGCTCTACCGCTCGAATGACCCCCTGAAAGCGGCCAAAAAAGGCGGAAAAAATCTACCCAAATGGTTCGTGATAACCAGATACCCCCTGCTTCTGATGGCTATCTTCGCTCTTTTATGAGGATTCAAAACCATAATGCCAACTCAATCAGCTGCGCTCTCCCTTCCTTTTCTTATACAATATCACGGTGGTTATGAGGAGCGCTCCCCACACACTAAAAACTACGCTCGGGAACTCGGGCAAAGGTGTCGTTGAGATAAACACCTCGGTTTTCGATTGGTTAATGGTGCTGTTTCGTGGGTTATCGATGAATTTTAAATTGGAATAGTTCACAGTAATGTTATACGGAGTGTAGTAAATCTTCGTTGTGCTGTTCGCCCAATATTCGGTTAAAACTATCCATCTGACATAGCCATTATTGTCTGTTGTAAAGTTTTTATCGTATGTTCCGTTGGGATTGTCCTTTATCCTCACATTCGCACCAACAACTGGGGTGCCCAAAGAATCCTCTACTTTAACATTTAAATACCATTGAACATAGACATCTCCAGACTTCAAAATACTTATTTTATTGATATACCCCGCAGCTTGCTGCGGTTGGGACAGCAGACTGCATAGGCAAATAACAATATACTCCGGCATGTTCTATAGCCTATGGAAATAGAACATGCTCTGCATTGTACATATAGAATAAGAT
>WALH01000083.1 GCA_015522935.1 DHVE2 group archaeon
AGATGCATATTCCACGGGGAACAGGCCGTGATGAAGTGTCCGAACTGCGGAACCCTGCTCTGTAACGAGTGCGTCAGAATGGGGAAATGTCCCAGATGCGGAGCGCAGGTGGGAGACGGGCCGGTGAGTGGGCCGGTAAGCGATGAGGACGATGAGTTGCTGCTGTGAGGAGGGGAAACGAAAAGTTTAAAAGCCACGAAGATATATGAAAAGAAAAAGGAGAATGAAAAGAATGAACGGGCAAATAATGCATAAACGAGATAATGTGGATATCACCCCAAATCAGAATGATATGCGCAATACTGTTGATATAATGGAGTTATCGGAAATGGCAAGAGAAAACTTAATAAGATGCTTTAACATATGGAGGTATTACCATGAGTGAGGATAAACATATCGGTAAAGAACTTATAGAGAAAATCGAGCGAAAAAGGCAGAGTAAAGTTATAGTCTATTTTACAGGAGATAGACCACCTTTCGGTGCGCAAATTGGGGAAGATGCAGTAAGACCACTTTATGATCATTTATTGACTTTTAATGAGAATAAAAACAAAAATCGTATAGATTTATTTTTATATAGTAGAGGTGGGAATGTAAGTGTACCATGGAGAATTGTAAGTATGATAAGGGAATTTTGTGATGAATTTAATGTGTTGGTTCCATATAGATCTCAAAGCGCTGCTACTCTCCTATCTATCGGTGCAGACACTATTATTATGGGGAAGAAAGCAGAACTTGGTCCTATTGACCCCAGTCTAGTTAAGGCTACAATTGGGGAAACGGCATCACCTCCCCAACAAATTGGCGTTGAAGATGTCAATTCTTTCTTATCTTTTGTTAAAGAGCGAGCAAATATAAATGATCAGGATGCTGTTGCAAATATGTTACACTCTTTAATTGATGAAATAGGTCCTCTAACCTTGGGCAATGTAAATAGGCAACACTACCATATCAGACTTGTTGCCCGAAAACTTTTAACTTCGCGGAAAGAAAAACTTGATGAAGAAAAAATATCAACAATTATAGAAACTCTTACAGAAAAAATTTATTCCCATGGGCATGCCATTGGAAGAAGAGAAGCGAAAGATATAGGACTTCCTGTGGAATACCCAGATAATGACCTCGAAAATCTAATGTGGAACTTATATTTAAGATATGAGGAATTTTTAGAACTTCGAGAGCCGGTTCATCCAGAAATTCTCCTCAAAGATAAAGATACACATCAAATAGAGAATATGCCCATTGCGATCATCGAGAGTTCAACAAAAGTGCATATATTTAAAACAGATGTTGAATTGAAGAAAAAGAGAAAAATACCATCAAATCCCCAGATAAATATAAACTTAGGGCTACAATTACCACATGGAGTAAGCTCTCAGCAGATACCCCAACAAGCGCAGGAAATTCTAAATCAGTTGTTAAATCAAATATCTCAGATTATACCAAACATTGTCCATCAAGAGATAGTAAGACAATCTCCAGTTATTGGTATAGATGGTAGGGCATATGGGGGTAAATGGGTTGAAGAGATATAAAGGAGGTGCAACAATGGTTGAAAACATAAAAATTTCTGTAAGTATTCTGCCTTTCGGACATATGAAACTGATGTTTGTTTCAACTGGTGAAAAACTGGAAGAAAAAGAGAGGCCCGTCTATATTGAACCCCGCTCCACAAGCATAGAAAAAGTGGAAATCTTATACGAAGACGCAAAAGGATATATAATGACCAAAACAAATGAAGTATCATGAACTCCACTTCCGATAACAAGCGGGTATCTGGCTCCGTTTCACTTCGCCCAAATCCTAGCCTTACGGCTCGGACTTCAGATACCCGCCATCCGTTGTCCGAAATTGTGGGCGATGCTAGTAAGAGACATCATTCCTTTAAAGAGTTATCTCTCCGACTATAAGGTGTTAATAAGGGTGTTGGTCGTCCATCAGAAGGCTCTCCATCAAAAGCCGAGCCGCTTCTTCGCCTCTTCCTCGGATACGAATTCCCCCTCTTTAATCCTCTTTCTGGCCTCTTCTATGGCAATGGCCGCTTCCCTGCTCAGTTGGGGGTCGGTTCTGACCGTCTTTACGATGTATATCATTTTCTTAATGACCTCGTCGTAACTTTCATTCCTGTACTCCCTGAACTGATCCAGCTCGTGTTTGGTATCCTCACGGAGTTTTATGGTCGTTGTCATGTATACCACGGTATACCATAGTATACTATCTTATACTTAAATCTTCCGTTAAAGCGATGGCGCTGTCCTGTATGTTAACCGTGGTTAGTTAACCACCATTAACTAATGGCAGTTAACCTATCTCATCACAAACTCCTCTATCCTCTCCCTCGCCTCTTCCCTTCTCTTCTGATGGCCTTCGAGGAATCCGTTAATCTTCTCGGTGAGTTCCATCTTGCACTGGCCGCACAGCCTCTCCCCGGCCAGACACTCGTCCCTCATCTTCTTCAGTTTTGTGTCGTCCTCTTCGAACAGGTAGTAATTGTACTGATAGACCGCACAGACATCCGGATTTCCACCGAGTTTCCTCTGCTCCTCCACCGATACGCGGCCACCCGTGAAGGCCTGCCCCACCTTCTTCTTCACCTGCTTCGGCGTGTCGGTGGTGTATATGGTGCTCATCGGGCT
Source organism: DHVE2 group archaeon (assembly GCA_015522935.1). GTDB lineage: Archaea > Thermoplasmatota > Thermoplasmata > Thermoplasmatales > Aciduliprofundaceae > S014-50. Next base: position 2,637 of record WALH01000083.1, read on the forward strand.
GGACGACGACATCTTGTCATCCCCTGAAAGGCTGGGGAAGAGTTTGCAGTGCAGAAGGGACGGCTTCGGGTATCCGAGGCCCGGCGCAACATCTCTAGCCACTCGGAAATGCGGGTCCTGATCGATTCCGCACGGGATAACGCAGGGAACCTGCTTCTTCTCCCACTCGGTGAGCATGAATGCGGGAACCGCCTGCATGCTGGTGTAGAATAT
>WALH01000084.1 GCA_015522935.1 DHVE2 group archaeon
AAGCAAAAGAGTCGAAATTACAGGTAACAATACAGAAAAGGAGCGCAGGCTCTTTTGTAACAATAATGGCAGAAGGGATTTCTGGCAACATGGCTCTTGGTATGCTGGTTATGGGGCTTAATACAAATGTTGGCGTAGGAAAACAAAACGGCCCATCGGGTTCGACTGTAATAGGAAGTGCATATGGAGTATACCAAGGTAGCTCACAGTAAAGGAGGTTTTAAAAATGACAACATGGACAGGATATGTAAGCGATCAACCTTTTGCGGTATCGCAGAAGGCAAAAGGGGCGGTAATGGCTCAGAAGATGAAGATAAAGCAGGACATCCCAGGCAGCCACCTATATGCATATGGTGGGTTTTTCACAGCATCCACTTTAACTGTAAATATACAAAAAAGAAGTGCCGGCTCATTTATCTCTGCCATAGCCGAAGGAACAAAGGCAGAAGCAGCTCTCGGAATGCTAATTGCCAACCTGGATACTAATGTACGGGCGACAGGAGATAAAACACAGAGAAAAACGAACAGTGCTGCTCTGACAGAGGTCTACAAAAACCACTAAAACCCCAACCTCTCTATTTTTCATTCTTTTTTATCATTCCCCTCTGGAGCATGTCATAATCTTATCTCAAGCATTCTGTTAGAGAGCAGAAACTGGCAATCTACCACATGTAGTCGAAATTGACTGTTCTTACTCTCTTGTCTTAGATCTTTATTTCTATCTTCAGAACATTTCCCAGAACGACCTCATCGCCGTCTTTTAGCGATATGGGCCCTTCTCCCTTTATTTCTTCTCCATTCAATTTAGTACCGTTTGTACTACCCTTATCCTCAATATACCACTGGCCATTATCGTTCCATAACTCACAGTGCTCTCTGGAGATATTAAACACTTCATCTTTCATGTCCTTTGGAAGGTACTTATAGAGTTCGATGCGACCAATGTTTATTCTTTCACCTTTGGAAATGAAGGCCATTTTTCCCCCTCCGGGCAACAGGAATTTAATCTTCTTTGATATGGGCAAATCTCCAATACCACCCCTCGATTCCGGTGCTACACCAACATCAGAGTTGTCAGAGATATCTGTATTAGAAGCAAAAATTGCATATTCTTCATCTTCATCTATAGGTAATTGGTATACGAAATCTTCATTTCTTTTTCTTAATAGTATTAAAATCAAAAGTATCAACAATGACATGATTAGTATGATTGAAGCTATGATAGTAGTATAACTCTGCCCTTCTGTAATTAATGGTGACGGTTCCGGCATTTCAGTACTAGATGAACGGGCAACAGTTGCCCTGACGGCAATGGGCTTTATAACCATACGATCTGAAGAAAGATAGACGGTTTCGTAGTAAGTGCCGTTTACTCCCTCTGGAACTTGGATTTTTAGCAATAGCTCTCCAGAACCCTCTTCTGGTATATCTGTTAAAGTCAGATTGGGACTTGTCCAATTCTTAATTGCATTTCCAACAACAATCGCACTGAGATTATTCAAACCTCCATAGCCGGTAAGGTTAAGATAAATTGCCTGCTCAAAGGTTTCTCCCTCGGTCAAATTTTCTATAACGATATAGCTATCGGAAACATTAACTGAGAAACTCTTTACCTCAAGGAATACAGGAACCCTAAGATTTGCTTTATCAGATGATAGAACAATGGATCCATTATAAATACCTGAAGGCAAATATGCTGGGACATCAAGAGAAATGCCAACGGTTTCCGTGGAGTTTGAATTTATATGGAAAAGCCCTTTACTCAATAAGATATTTGAAGCAGAAATCGACATGTTGTTTCCCACTAAATCTGTAGCAGTTATACTCCCAAAAATGTTTTCAGTAGAATTGAATGCAATGACTGCTTCTGTTCTTTCCCCCTGTCTGGCCACCATGTGGACCACAGTGTTAGTTGTAAGCGGAGATGTATAAGGGGCATCATCTACATAAAAAGAGATTTGAGACTCCCTCAAGAACTGAGTCCCCATATCATCTATGCCATATGTAGATATTTTTACCCTATAAGATCCAGATCCACCAGAGTTTGTTCCAAAGAAGTAGTTTGAGAAGAAACCATCGTTATTATTCCCATCTGAATGAAAACCATCGTCATAAAGATGTATCGTGGTTGATATGCCATATGGGTTCGTAATCTTCGCAAGAACTGATAAATTGGTTAAAACCCCTTTTGGATTCATAACCGCGGCATTTATCTTCACAGGTTCCCCAGCATAGTACTGATTTTTGATAGTGTCTGCAGTAAGTGTCAGGTTTGTATCTGCATCTACGGAAAGCCAGTATGGCTCGTTGTTGGAAACATTTTTACCCACTATTTGTAGGGTCCATATACCTTCTAGAGGATTATTAACAGTATATGCCTTATATGTCCCTGCTTCTGTAAAACTAATATTAGAATCATTAGAAGCAACGCTTTCGTTAATAACTCTACCGTATGGGTCTATAAGGAGAAAATCAATTTCACTTCCACCAATTCCTGAAGAAAAAACAGCTGACGCTGTATTTGAATCTATGGTAACAGATTCATTCTTTGTCTGATTCTGGTTTATAACTCCTTTTGTAGATAAGATTGCAGATTTGCCAGTTATAACTCCAGCGATTTTATTATACAACTCCTGAAGTTGTCCTGAATTAGGGGAACAATAATATTCACCCCCGGTCATCGACGCTATATCACTCATTGTTTTCTCATCAACGCTAGTACCCAAGCCAATAGTATAAGCTGGAATGCTGGAATTCTGAAGATATGGGATAACAGAATATGGGTTTTCCCCACTATTATTCCGCCCATCAGACAGAAGAATTATCGCCTTGGAATTGGTAGAAGCATTCTGAGTTAATTGGTCATAAGCATAATGCAGACCCTCACCTAAAGCAGTATTCGCATCTGAAGAGATATTATCAATGGCAGCTTTAGCGCTATTTTTTTCAGAGTTGGAAATGATTTTTGTGAGAGGATAATCAATCTTTGTCGCCCCGGCGGATGAAAAAGAAATAACCCCTATTGCATCTCCAGCCTTCATATTATCCACAAATAGCTTTGACGATTCTTTTGCTTGATATATGGGGTTTCCACTCATGCTGGCAGATCTGTCAATAACAAGCACGGCGTCCACATTCGTTTCTTCGACTGACGAATAATTAATAGAGTTTTGTTCAACATCAGAGCTGTAAACCTCGTCGTTCAGGAGGAGGTCAATTTTCAGGTCGTAATTTCCGCCAGAACTTTGTGCTGGTGGCTTAATCAGTAAACGATATTGCTCTGTGTGGTCATTATAGGTGGAAATGAAAGGCGCATCTTTGGAACCGATATGCACCGCAAAGTTTTGACTACTAAGCCCATATATCGGCTCTCCTGTCGTAGAGTCTGTCACATTAATTAAGGCTGTAAATGTACTTATTGGATGGGAGTAAGACCCAACAGTCATCTTCTTTGTCTCGGTTGGAGAGTCTATTGATATAGCCGGATCGCCTACATAGAAAATATCTCTCCATTCCAAATCATCCAAATAATAGTGATTACTATTGTAGGGATCCCACCAGCAATCGACCGCTATCTCATACATACCCCGTGGCGCAGTTGAAGGTATATTAATAGTTGCAGTATATTCTTCCTTTTCCTTTGGTTCTAGGCGACCAGTTAATGGGACTATTTGACTTGCATCTATGGTGTTTCCATATACTTTATTCCTAACAGTAACTCCCACTGTAAATTCATCGGTCCTAACAACACCTGCATTTTCAACATCTATGGATATTGTTGCAGAGTCCCCAGGGGCATATATGTTCCTGTCTGACTTAGCATTAATTAATAGCACGGGTTCTTTGTTTGTTACGAAAGGCTCGCTCTGGGTCATAACGAGATATTGACCAATATGCCACCCAAAAGGAGTCATAGAAAACCACGATTCGGCATACCATACAGAAAAGCCAATCTCTGTGTTACCGCTTTTACTTATTGGAAGCCATGATTGTGACGCATGCCACGGAGTCCCCCAGAATAATACTGTAGCTTCTTCACCAGGGTTTAGATGCACATTGACTGTGTTTTCAACAAGCCCATATACAGGATTGGCCATATCGCACAAATCATATAATGAGGGGGTAGTGTTAGTCGATTTTTTCCCACTTATAACGGTCCAATTGCTCCAGAGGGGTGATACTATGAACGCTCCTTCTGCATCTCCCGTGTTCTTTATTTTTACCATAATTATGTCAACATCAGGAACATAATTGTCATCTCCTATAGATGTGATTTCTTCAATTTCTATATGAACATGATGGTTTCTCCAGAATCTATGGAATTTATCCCATGTGTTTTGAGGTATCGCATCTATATCTGCAAGAGCATCGTATATTTTTTGAGATATCATCTTTGCACCCCGCGTACCTATAAAATTTCCTACAATTGCACCAGCAGCAGCACCAACGACGGTGCCGATACCTGGACCTAATAAAGCTGTGCCTCCCATTGCACAAAGACCAGCTAAAGACTTTGCTAAAACACTCCCCGCAATTGCCCCTAAGATTAGCCCAGCGACAGAGAAACATAAACGCACTCCTTCTACAGAACCGGTTATAAATGAATAAAATGAAGCGTTCGTAGTTCCTATTTCGTCTCCAACTTCGTAGGTTACCACCTTAGAAACAATGTCATAATATTTATTTCCTTTTATGTTTTCCCATGAGAGAGACGATACGGCATATGCAGAGCCTATAAGGACACCTATATCTGCAGCATCCATCGCCACGCCGATGGCTTGGAGTTCACTTTCGTATTTGCCGATATCGCTGAGACTTATCTGCCCAGTATATGGTGTGGAATGTATGCTTCCGCCAACAGAGTCGATAGAATTCTGCGCCTTACCCAATACATCCCCAACAACTGTATTGGCAGAAGTCATATCCAGTACTTTCGTTTCCCCAAGGCCAGCCAGTATATTTCCTTGAAAGGTCGGATCCTTTGCAACCTCGCATATACCTATAGTTTCTGTTTTAGCCATTTTTGCTATTTCCCACGAGAGTCCGCTATATTGGTTTATTGAGCCAAACCACTCCACAACCGAAGAGGGAGCCGCTTCCCTTAAATCTTTTATGTAAGTTGTAACATTCCAAACATCTTCCGCTACTTCAACATCGTCTGGATCTGAAAAATCCCAGTAATCATCTTTAGTATTGTCCGGTGTGCCTGCATTATTGTAATGTTCTGCCATGAATTCCAATATGTCATCCACACTTCCTGTATCCCATATAGAACTGTGCACCCCGTCTGGCCTCTCTGCTTGAACCTTTATAATCGCTCCGCTCAATCCCCCCACTATCATTATCGCCACAAGCCATATTGCAATCAATCTGCTCATTTTCTGCATGGATATTCCTCCCAAATAATTGTACAGTCCATTAACAAAGAGTTAATGGGTCTAACATACTTAACTGTTTCGTTACGGATTATCTACATTTTTCTCGGAAGCAAGTGAGTTGGGCCCACTTATTTTTACTTGTATTCTGCTATCACAAATGAAACATTGTCTGTTGCACCCCTTTCCAGGGCCAGATTCAGGAGTTCTTCGGCACTTTTTTCAAGGCTGTTGCTCTTCAATATCTGAAACATCTCTATCTCTTCGACTGTTTCCCATAATCCATCACAGGACAACATAACAATATCTCCTTTCTCTAAATTATAGCGTATAACCTGAACATTGTCAATTGCGACCGCACCGATGGCCTTTGTAATGATATTCTTTTTCGGATGTGTTCGTATCTCTCTGAATGGTATGAGGCCATTTTCAGCCATAGAAAACACAAGGGAGTCGTCATATGTTGCCTGTATTATCTCATCTCTTCCAAAGATGTACCCCCTGCTGTCCCCGACATTCCCAAAAAAGACGGCCCCCCCCAAGATCACACCCACCACTAATGTTGTTCCCATGGAAGAGATTCCATGCTCTTCGGACCATTTTTTAATCTTACTCTCGGCAGCAAAATACGCTTTCCTTATTTCTTCTTTAATCACCCCCCCCTCCATCTTGTCTGCTTTCAAAAGATTCTCCAAACTTTCGAAAACTGCATTTAAGGCAAGCCGGCTTGCTATTTCGCCAGCAGAATGCCCACCCATTCCATCCGCAAGAACGAGCAGCGCCCTCTCTTCACTCTTTCCTTGATAGATATGCTGAGTGTTAAGATATGCTACTGAATCTTCATCCAGTTCCCTGACCATTCCAATATCCGACACCGCCACTATTTTTATCATTAAGACACCTCACACTTTATTATAGGAAAATATCTTTCTTTTTTTTCATCGTAAAACAGAGAGATTATATCTCCAGAATCCAAATAATACTTCTTCTTTCTTATAAATGTATGCTGGCTGAAAATGTATATCCATGAGTTCGAGCCTGTTTTCTCAATGAGGAAGCTGCGTTTATCGAAATCAAATGAAACACGAGCCAAAATTTCAGGGCTATCACTATCCAAACCTACAAGACCAGTTGTGATATCCAATCCATCATCGTGAACCAATATCTTATCATCATGGATTTTTAGAAAAAGAGCCCGGTCATAAAGAATCGCCTCCAAATCCGAAATGAATTCATCACAATCTGTGTATCTATTTTCAGGATAGAACTGTGTTGCCTTGCGTATTATTTCTACGATGTTAGGTGGGATTCCTCTGTCGGCCATATTGGATCTATTTAGAGACCACATAGCCTTTGAGGGGTCTTCTCCGGTATATAAATAATACATAACAGCCCCAATTGAATATATATCACTCTGTGAAAGAGCTTTTACATCATCGCCGCTCACCTGTTCCGGTGCAGAATAATAGCCAGTCATTACTATCGTGCCACCAGTTTTATCGTTATTTGCAAGAGTGGTGGTTCCAAAATCTATAATCCTCACATTACCCCCCTCACCAATCAATATATTATTTGGATTGATATCCCTGTGGATATACCCAAATGTATGTATCCTTTTTAGAGCCTCTAACAATTTAATAAGAATAGATATTTTCTCTTGTTTCGAAATGTTTTGTTTAACATACTTACCTAAAGTTATCCCATCTAGGTATTCCATAACAATACCAACTAAAGACTCTTTTTCTATGCTATAAAAACAGGTAGGTACCTCCGGGACCGCCTTTAATTCTTTCAACGCCTCATACTCTTCTTTTATCTTCTCAACGCATACTTTGATTGGATTTGTTTCAGAATAAGCTATTTTTATACATACCTTCTTAAAATTCAAATTCGGATCTTTGGCTGTATAAAGAATAGCCATACCCCCCTTAGCACAAAAATCTATTTCAGTATATCCCATATATCCCAATTCATCTAAAATTTCATCCTCAGACATAGCTTTAATTCTTCTGGCTGAAGTCTGCTCTTGCGACGGAATTGGCTGTTTCTCTGGTGGCGGTGGTGGGGGGACAGGTACTGCGGTATTCCCATCAAATCCTCTTTTCTCTGGTGGCGGTGGTGGGGGGACAGGATATTTTCCGTTCTCGGGCATAGACTCCTTATTCCCCCCATTCCCCTGATTATTTTTCTTGCCATGGTACATCAGTAAAGTCGCAACTCTCAGGATAAATATGATTATTGACAACGCAAGTAAAACAAGATAAAGAGCATCGATATCCATTTCTTCACTCACCCCTTATTGCACTAAATTTAAGTACAACAACATCAGCCAGTTTCAAAATACCCGAATCTCCAATATGTACTTCCTCACCAATGGGCACTGGCTTTCCATTTAAGGATACTGGAAAGGTCGTATTATTTTTTAATACCATTTCTCCATCGGCTCTGGTTGAAATCTCTATGTCGAGACCTTCCAGGAGTTCCAATTTATCCTTTTCGAGAACCCTTTCAAATGTTTGCTTTTTTAGATTCATGCTTTTAGTTACATACAACCTATATTCTTTTCCTATCAGCTCAATTTTACCAGTAATCCTATCATTTGGAATATTTGTATACACTGACCCTGTGTAACCAGTCTCTGGTTCGGGCCCAGATGCCGACCCGTCATCAGGGGGTTCAGCCCCACCACGACCCTCGAGAATTTCTAATATCCTATCAATTCTCCAATCCGAGCCTAGAGATGGAGGCAAAGGTGGCTCAGGCTGTTTACTAAATGCCATCAGGATAATAAGAGCTAAAATAATAAGAATTGGTATGAAAAGTAGAAGACTAAAATTGAAAGACTCCCGCGGTTTTTCCGAAGAATAAGTATCTACAGAGGAAGAATAGAGATTCCCATGGACATCAGAAACTTTGGAGAATGTTATAGTATATGCAGTTCCGTAATCTACATTGTCCAGAAATACTTCCAGCCTCTTATTGTTGTTGGTCCAGACCATATCCTTTATTTCAATGTTTTGTCCACCCTCTATGCTTATATTCCCATTGAATGAATCTGGATTCATCTCTTCATTAAACAAAACAACAAAATGAGCACCCGCTGAATCTATATCTATATTGGTATGAACGACCATATATGTTTTTTCACTGTCTAAACAAATCTTTAATGTATGCAAATATTCGCTATTCCCTGCAACATCTACGGAGTAGAAATCTATGGTGTGGATTCCATCATCGGTTATGCTGAATGGTAAGCCGTATATCTTCCATACACCACCGTCTATGCGGTAATAGGCGACATTAACCCCAGACAAAGAATCGAAGGGTGTCAAGGTTATGGCCACTGAACTGTTGTACCAGCCTGCAGAGTTAGGAGAACGGTCGGGTGTTGCCAGAGTAACAGGTGCCGTATTATCAATCTTTATTAAAACGCTCCTTGTTAGTTCGTTATTTCCTGCAAGATCAGTAGCATTGAACTCGATAGTATGGTTTCCTTCAGATGAGATTGAAAATGAACCAGTATAGGTCTGCCAGGCTTGGCCATCTATACTATAGTTCAGATAATGGATGCCACTAAAAGTGTCGGAAGAACTTAAACTGATATTGACATCGGATGTATACCATCCATTGTTCCCAATCGTTCCTATGACTGATATTGAAGTTGTAGGTAGAGACATATCAATCTTTACAG
>WALH01000085.1 GCA_015522935.1 DHVE2 group archaeon
AGGTGAAAGAGGAGGAAAAATATGTTCTCGCCCGAGTTATGGTTCCCATTTTCAAACTTGCACTTCCAGATAAGGATTTAGTTCTTCATAAGGAGGATGTTCTTCATTTACCCGAAAAATTCTTCCGTGTGCTTGCCGGAAAGGGAATTGTGCAGGAAATAAAATTAGAGAGTGTGAAATAATTCTCTGTAAAGGTGAATATATTTCTCCCCGGAGCTATCCCATAAAAAAATCAAAACTCATCTGCTCCAGACCAGAAGGTTTAAATCTTATGATAAAAATGTTCTTCCCAAAAAATTAGAAATCAGGGAAAAAGTTCTCTTTTAGACACGTTTATTGAGTTTCTTATTTCGCTCTGCAAAAATTCTCTGGAGAGGCGGAAGGATATTTTGAGAGAATAGCCTAAGGCAAGATGTGCCGTAAGAGCGGATGAATAAACACATCCCGTGCCATGAATATCCTTACCTAAATGCTCCATTTCTTCTTTTACAATTTCGTCGTCAAAAAGGTAATCCACACCATCTAAATGCCCACCTTTTATTATCGTTGGCCCGTATTTCTCTCTTAAGATTTTCCCAGCTTTTATAGCGCTTTCCTCATCCTTTATTTTTACTCCTGATAGAACTTCCGCTTCTGGCACGTTGGGCGTGATAACACTTGCTTTTTTTAAGAGATTTTCCAAATCTTCTGGGGATGAAATGAATGCGTAACCCGATGAAGATTTCAGAATGGGGTCTACCACTGCTACCAAATTGTACTCTTCAATTTTATTCGCAATGAGGTTAGCTATATGGTTGTTGGCCACCATGCCCACCTTAACATGCGTGATCTGAAAGTCCTCCATGAGGGCGTCAATCTGCTTTCCAACGTCCTCAGGCGTTAGAGGTTTAAATCCATAAATATCCCACGAATTTTGATAGGTTATTGCTGTCACAACACCCACCCCGTAAAGCCCAATTTTACGGAAGGTTATTATATCCCTTATCACACCTGCCCCGGAACTTGGATCGAAGCCTGCGATACTCATAACAACTTTCATAAGAGATTAATGTTTTGCAATATAAAAAATTTTAGTGATTTATTTTCATGGCATAAACCTTTAAACTTAAAGATACCTTTAACTACTCTAAATCCTTGTAAGGGTTTTCATTGGAAAGTTTTATAAAGAAATCTTCGCTGTGCTGTGATCATGGAGAAGGAGAAAATCATACAAAAAACAGCTCAATTTGTTAGAGAGCATTTAGAGGGAGAATCAACAGGTCATGACTGGTGGCACACATACAGAGTTTGGAAAATGGCTCTGAGAATAGCAAATGAGGAGAAAGATGTGGATCTATTTGTTGTTCAGCTTGCAGCACTTTTGCATGACATTGCTGACTGGAAATTTCACGGTGGAGATGAATCAATCGGAGTCAAATTAGCAAGAGAGTGGCTTGAAAAATTGGAAGTTGATGAAAAAACAATCAATCATGTATGTGAGATCATAAAGGAAGTATCTTTTAAAGGTGCAGGCGTAAAATCAAAGCCCAGAACAAAGGAAGGTATGATTGTTCAAGATGCTGATCGATTGGATGCACTTGGTGCAATTGGAATTGCAAGGTGTTTTGCCACAGGAGCTAAACTCAATCAGGAAATTTACAATCCTGAAATAAAACCAAAATTTCACAAAACTTTTGAGGAGTATAAAAATTCAAAAACCACTAGTATAAACCATTTCTATGAAAAATTACTTCTTCTGAAAGATTTAATGAATACGGAGACTGCAAGGAGGATTGCAGAAGGACGGCACAAATTTATGGAAGAATTCATAGATAGATTTTTCAGAGAGTGGAATGGCGAAGATTGAATCTGCCACGACCCGTGTATTTCTCTTATGTATCTTTTATTTATGTTAGAGCTTGTTAAGAGTATCAAAAAACTTAACTACTTCCAAAGATTTACGAGAATTATGATTATCAACTGCAAAGATCTGGCAAATAGAATTAAGGAAAGGGCGAAGGAAGAGGCAAAGGGTGCGGGTCTCTCTCTTCATACAATAATCTCGGGCGATAATGAAGCTTCGATGGTTTATGCCAAATCGAAGATTAAAACGCTTAAAAAATTGGGCATGAGTGGGGAGATTCATCGTGTAGATAGCGAGAAGGAGCTTTTAAATCTTTTAGATGAACTTGCTAAGAATGATGATGTTCATGGCATAATGGTCGAATTTCCCCTACCGAAAGGATACGACTCGATTAAAGTTAGGAGCGCAATCTCGCCAATAAAAGATGTGGACGGGATGAACCCTGTTAATTATGGAACTCTCCTTCTTGGAGAAGAAATTCTTGTACCCAACACACCTCGAGCAGTCATAAAAATTCTGGAAGAAATTACAGAACTAAAAGGGAAGGATGTGACAATAATCAATAGAACTCCCGTTGTTGGAAAGCCTTTAGCTCTGATGCTTCTGAATCGCCACGCCACGCCAACAATCTGCCACAGCAAAACCAAAAACTTGGCGGAAAAAACAAGAAATGCAGACATTGTTGTGGTTGCAGTCGGAAGACCGAAATTCTTAACGGAGGACATGGTTCACGAGGGCGCAATTGTAATAGATGTGGGAATAAATGTTATGGATGGAAAAATAGTGGGCGATGCAGATTTTGAGGCTTTGGAGAAGAATACGAAAATCACACCTGTTCCTGGTGGCGTAGGAACTGTAACCACCGCATGCATGGTGGAAAACTTGGTTAAAGCAGCGAAATTACAGGGTGTAATATGATTCTTATTGAATTCTGGGGGGATCTGAAGAACTTTGCTCAGGGGGAAACTCGCGCCATATTTGAAGGTGAGGGGGCATTCTACGAGATAGTGGATGATAACTATCCAGTAATGGTCATTGATGTGAAGAAATGGGAGCCTTTGAAAAGAGCAGGATTCATTCGATTCGTCTCTAAATTTTTGGCAAGTGGAGATTCCATACCAAAAATAGATCTCAACCTTGAGGATTTTGCAGTTCGTGCAAGAAGATATGACCCTTCAGGATTAAAAAGCGATTTTGTCGAGCGGGAGATAGGAAGAATGGTAAGGGGGAAGGTGAATTTAACATCACCGAAGAATGTTGTGAGAGTTGCCATATCAAAAAGAATACATATAGGCATATTACTCTATGACTTCTTGCAGGATAAATTTGAGGAGAGAAAAGGTTCCAACCTCCCAATTTCTTATCCAATAACAATGCATCCCCGCTTTGCCAGAGCATTGATAAATCTTGCGAGGTTGAAGAGGGGAAATAAAATAATGGATCCATTTTGCGGAACAGGGAGCATTCTCGTTGAGGCTGGTTTGATGGGAATGCGCGTGTATGGAAGCGACATTGATGAGAGAATGATTTTCGCATCTAAGAAAAACATATCCAAATTTGGAGTTCACGCGGAATTAAATGTAATGGATGTGGGCGAGATATCTGGAAGTTACGATGCTGTGGTAACCGACCCTCCGTATGGACGGTCCTCCTCGTCCAAGGGTGAAAAAATAGAATCGTTGTACGGTAGAGCATTTAAAAAATTCTCCGAACTTGTGGATAAGGTTGCCATAGTTCTTCCATCCAAAAGGGCAATGGAAATCGGGAAAAAATACTTTGAACTGCGGGAATTCTATCCAGTGAGGGTTCATAAATCTTTAACACGGTATTACTGCTATTTCGCAAGGTGATGCAATGCGAGATATTGCAGAGTGGGGAAATATAAGTATATTTGTTCCAGAAAACGCTTGGTACTCCTTCTTCAACAGCCCGTACATAGGGCACAAACTTGGCACCGCTATTGACATCTATTTTCCCGATGATGCTTTATTCCCCGTTGAAATGGGTGTGGTGGAGAAAATAAGAAATGTAAAACCTCCTAAAAGGTACATCAAGCACGATGATTTCGTGATAGTGATTCACATATCTTCCGGAATATGCCTGAAGGTTCTTCATGTTAAGCCGAAGGTAAGAATTGGAGAGAAATTAATGTTAGGAGATTCAATCGGAGAGATGATATCCTCTGGATTTTTTCTGCCATGGTCATCAAAGCATGCTCACATAGAAATAAGGAGATGCAATGACAGCATCCGTGCAAGAGGTGCATTTCCTTTAAAGCCTATTTATTATTCTTCTGTCCCTGCTACGAAGGGAAATGAGTTCAGAATAGTTGAAACTCACGAAAATTTCTGCTGGGCTGAACCCGTTGAAAAAGAAGATTATGCTCTTACGCCCCTCACATACCAATGGTATCCAATTGAAGGGGGGATCCCCCATTATGGATATGGCGCTGTTTTCTCTTCTGTTAAGGTGGTGAATATATTTGGCCGTAGAGTTAAAGTTGATAAGTTCTTGGGATATGCAGGCCTGTTTCCCACGGATTTTCAAATTCTCGCCAATGGAAAGATGATAAAAGGAATTGGAATTTACTGTAACCAGCCAAAGATAAAGATAATCGGCGGATGCGGAGATATCGAGGATGAAGTGCACGTAAAAATTGAGCTCTCATCCCCTGAGAAGGGGGAGAATCAGGCAGGAAGGACCTCCGAACCCCTTCATAAATTCAGATAAATTTAGAGGGATGAGTTTGTACTCAAAAGAATCTAATTTTTTCATCACCTCCACGTTTCTTTTTTCTAATATAACTTTCTCATTTCCAAGATAAATCACGTTGCCTGTGATAAACGTTCTGCAATTTACATATACTACTTCCAATCCTTTGAAGTATTCTTTGGGAATTGTTTTGCAGGCGAGAATACGCTCTTCACCTATGATGCTCATTGCGCCTCCAAGATGAAGGTGTATATCCGGTACAGGAATAATTTTTGTTTCATAGCCAAAGGATTCTGCAATTCTCTTTACCTGATTTGCCCCCTCTAAATTGGTTCTTCTTGATTCTCCTATGAAAAAGATTGGATAGGATGGAATCAAATCTCCACCTTCTGCCGTGCCAGGCTCGTTGATCTTTCCTATTTCCTCCAAGCCAAGCGAGAGAAGTTTCTCTGCAATCCATTGCTCTTCACCTCTCCTTGATTCCAAACCCATCCTCAGGCGGATAAATGAATCACCTAAAGATACTGAGGAATCCATGATGAAAACTGAGTTTGGATGCTTTGGTAGTTCTTTAACCTCTATCACCTCGACACCAGCGAGTTTTAGAGCCTGTCTAAGATTTCTATGTTGCTCCTTTGCCAGATTCTCATCCGCTCTCTCTAACATATTGTGCATTTTTAAATTCTCCGCATTGAAATACTCTCTCTCAGGAGGAGAAACCAACGCCTTCAGAAGGTGCTTTCCCTCGTGATGAATAGCGGATACCACATCGATTGAAAGGAGTGGTGGGATATAAATGTAGCGAGAAAAAGATAAATAGAAACTCTCTGTTTGTGATATTTACACAAGAAGGTAAATCTTTTGGATACATCACATAGCAAAATAAAAAACAAAAGATAATAATTAGTGCCCCACGCCAATCTCCTCGGCAATTTCTTCAAGATCAAGTGAGATGAGTTTGACCTTCGTTGGAATTCCCTCTTTGCTCCAGCCTCTTGCCTGATAATACTCGTCGAGCATGTGCTCTAATTCTTCCGGCTTCACATAAGAACCTGCGCTTTTTCCTTTTGGTATAGGTTCATGCGTGATTCTCCAAGGTAATGTGTCATCCTTTCTGCTGAACCCTTCACGCACATTGAAAGCGCGGGCTATATTGTATATCCTTTCTCCTATAATCATAAGATCCGAATTGTGGAACTGAATTCCTGTGACAGCCTTCAGCAATTCGGGTATACCCTCCAAGAAGAACATATGCCTCGAGAATTTGCATATTCCCGTTGCATCGTAAACCTGCATTAAGTCTTCATGTGTTTTCACTTCGAAACCTTTATTCTCTGCGCTTAATCTATCTATGCCTTCAAATTTCCACCACTTGCCGGTGAGTTCAGTACCGTAAACTCCAGCAGTCACATGGCAAGCACCACGATATGAAACTGCAATGGCCAAGGCCATTCCCTTTATACCGCGGATATCATAAGCGGGCAATTCAAGACCCTTTACATGAATTGCAAATTTGTCACTTCCTTTTCCAAGAATTTCGCTGGCCATTTTACTTCCATCCGCCAGGAGTTTCCCTAATTTTCCTTCACGATAAACCATCTTGCGAAGAGCTTCTGCCGCAGCTTCCACGTTTCCAAATTTGAGTTCAAGACCATCTGTATCATCCTTTGTGAGGAAACCCCTCTCATAAGCTTCCATCGCCCAGCCAATTGTAACACCAGCGGAAATTGTATCCAATCCATATTCATCGCACAGGAGATTGAGGTATGCAACTGCTTCTGGATCATCAATCTGTAATTCGCTACCTAAGGAATAAAGAGTTTCGTATTCTGGCCCATCTACTTTTTCGCCAGGTCTGTACTTTTTCAATCCAAATACCTGTGAACATGGCTTGGTACAGTTAGGGCATGGATTACGGCCGACACGGTACTTGGGAACCCAGTAATAAGGATCTATACCAAGTAACTCTCCTTCTTTTGCGTTATCGTAGAAACTCTGGAAATAGCCCCACTGCCAGTTCCTCGTCGGGAATGTTCCACGCTCAAGATTCATCCATCGCAAAAATTCTCCGCTCCCGTAGTTCATATCATCCTTTGTCGCTGGATGATCCTTAATTATCTTAGCCCATTTTGCAATCAGTTTGAGGAGTGCCCCCTTATTGGCAACTTCCGGATTTTTTGTGCCTTTAACTGCTATACCTTTCAGTTTTTTTGATCCAAAAACTGCACCGCCTCCTGCTCTCGCTGCCTGTCTCTCTTCGAAATCAACGCCGCTTATTCTGCTCAGATTCTCTCCGGCAGGCCCAATAGCCGCAGTGCTCACCTTTCCATATTTCTCCTTCAATCTTTTCTGCGTTTCCTTAGTTGTGAGGCCCCAGAGATTCTCAGCGGATTCAATCCCTACCTTATCATTTTCGATTCTTATAATCACTGGTTTCCTGCTTTTTCCTTCAACAATGAGCATTGAGTATCCTGCTTTCCTCAGTTCCACACCTAAAGGAGCGCCTGCCATGCTTCTTCCAAATGCACCTGTGAGGGGAGATTTAAAGGCCATGGCTGTTTTGCTTGCGGTTGGTATCCCAAAGCCAGTTAAGGCACCCGGGGCGATGAGTATCTTATTTTCTTCATCTAAAGGATCAGCGTTCTTCGGCACTTCTTTATAGAGATAATAGGCGGCGAATCCCAAGCCACCAATGAATTTTCTGACCAGTTCCTCAGCAATTTCTTCCTTCTCCACTTCCCCTGTACTGAGATTCACACGAAGAATTTTTCCATAATCCATAGTTATCACCAATGGGAGAATGAAAAGAGGAGATATAAGAGTTCGTTATGCTTAAACATGAATATCGAGTTAAAATTTATGTATAAGGTCAGCATACACTATTTGCATGGTGATTCAAATGGGATTTGAAAACTCAACTATAAAAGAAATAATAGGCAAGTACCGCAGGATATGGGCTATAAACCACGCAGAAAGCGTTTTAGGATGGGATATGGAAGTTAACATGCCAAAAGAAGGTATATTGGAAAGGTCAGTTGCCCAAGGGGAGTTGAGCGTTCTATCACAGGAATTTATGCTCAAACCTGAATTCGTAAATCTTGTGGAAAAGGTGAAGGATGAAAATTTGAACGAATACGAGAGGGGAATTGTAAGAGTTCTGAGCAGGGAGATAAGAATTCTCAAAGCATTTCCTCCCGAATTTGTGCGGGAGATGAGTGAGGTAACAAGCAAATCTACAAAGGCATGGGAAGAAGCAAGAAATCATGATGATTTTTCAAAATTTGAACCGTGGCTCGATAAAATTATCAATCTTTCAAGACGTGCAGCAGACTATTTAGGATATGAGAATGAGCCATATGACGCTTTGCTCGATTTGTTTGAAGAGGGAACCACGACGAAAGATGTGGAAAATATGTTTTCTGTGCTTGAAAAGAATTTGAAGCCAATTCTTGACAAGATTCTTAATGATGGAAAAGTTCCCAGCGCGCATCCTCTTGAGGGTGAATCTTATAGGAGAGAAGAAATGGAGAAGGTCAATCACTGGATTTTAGAAAAGTTCGGATTTCCTCTTGGGATGAGATCAAGGATAGATGTATCCCCGCATCCATTCACAACACAATTTGGAATTAAGGATGTGCGTATAACCACCAGATATGAGGGATCGGATTTCCGTAGAACAGTTTTGAGCACTGTTCATGAATTCGGGCATGCTCTTTACGAGCTTCAGCAGAACGAGGAATTTATGTTCACGCCTATTGCAGGAGGTGTATCTTTAGGAGTTCATGAGTCTCAGTCGCGCTTCTGGGAGAATATCATTGGTAGATCCATGGAATTTATCCATCTGATTTATCCTGTTTTGAAAGAGAATTTAAGCTTTATGAACAAATACAGCCCTGAAGATGTATACCTCTATTTCAACATGGTTCGCCCTGATTTAATCAGAACGGAGGCGGACATGGTAACATACAATTTCCACATAATGCTACGGTTTAAACTTGAAAGAATTATGCTCAACGAAGATATTAAAGCTAAGGAGCTGCCAGAGCTGTGGACAGAGGGTATGGAGGAACTGTTAGGCGTAAGACCGAAAACCTACAATGAAGGTATTCTGCAGGACATACACTGGGCACATGGTACAATAGGTTACTTTCCCACATATTCAATTGGTACTCTTCTCTCTGCACAAATTGCTTACCATCTCAAAAGTGATATTCGGAATTTCGATTCGTTGGTGGGAAGGGGAGAGTTCAAACCGATCAAAGAGTGGCTGAGAGAGAAAATTCATCGCTACGGCTCAATTTACCCCCCGAAAGAACTCATAAAGATGAGCCTTGGGGAGGAATTTAACCCGGAATACTTCATAAAATATGTTGAGAAGAAATATCTGTGATTCAGGTGAACTTTTCCATAACTTCTGCGAAGATTTCCATTCCTCTTTTTATGTTTTTCTCGCTTGCGGCGTAGGAGAATCTGATATGCTCTTTTCCGTTTTCCCCGAAGGCCTCACCGGGAGTGCATAGAACACCTCTTTTTACCGTTTCCTTAACAACTTCCACAACATTCTCCACGTCGATTTTTGGAAACATGTAAAATGCACCCTTAGGGAGGTTTGGATGCACACCCTTAATATTTTTCAGGAGGGAATACATCAAGTTGCGTCTCTTTTGGAATTTCTCTCGCATATAATTTATGTAATCGGGGGTTTCTTTCAGAGCGACAATGGCAGCATACTCTATGGGGCTCTGCGGGCAGGCTACAGTGTAGTAATGAATTTTGCCAATCTGCTCCACATATTCCTCCGGAGCGATTATGTATCCCAGTCGCCAGCCAGTCATAGCGAATTCCTTGGAGAAGGAGTTGATAAACACCAATTTGTCATACTTCCCCAAGAACGTTTTGGGAGGAGAATCGTATAGGAGATTGAAATAAACTTCATCGGAAATTATAAGGAGATCGTTATCCTCGGCTATGTCTACAATCATCTTTATGTGTTCATCGCTCAGGACTCCACCAGTAGGGTTGTTGGGATAATTCACTATTATCGCCTTGGTTTTTGATGTTATTCTTTCCAAAAGGTCATCCTGCTTTGGCACAAATTCATTCTCCTGATAAATGGGATAAGCTACGGGCTTGCCACCGGCGATCATTGTATGTGGTTTGTAAAGCACAAAACCGGGATCTGGATAAAGAACTTCGTCGCCCTTATCCACGAAAGATAAAAGGGTCGCTATGAAACCCTCCGTGGCGCCAACTGTAACTAAAACATTATCCTTGGTGAAATCCCCGTAATCCTTGTATTTCTCTGCTATCAATCTTCTCAACTCTGGAAAGCCCTTGGACGGCCCGTATTTATTGTACCCCCTCTTCACACCCTCGTAAACAGCATCCATAACCCTTGGTGGTGGCTGAAAATCCGGTTCTCCAAGTCCTAAATTAATGACGTCGCCCTGTGCCATGTCAAATATCTTTCTTATTCCCGAAAGTTCGATGCTCCGCACCCGCTTTGAGAACATAAGGGGGAATGGCATTAGGAAAATTAAACTTTGCCATTTCAACCTTTATTTATAATAGACTTTTCATTTTTGTTCATATTCCAAAAGGACGTAAATAGTGAAGAATGGCGCAATCACTCTTTTCACCTTGAGGAAATGATGGATAAAAATATAAACTTTCACATCATCTCCCAACTATGATACTCAGGGACAAAAGTGCCATCACGGAGGTGTTCATTCTCATCTCGCTTCTTAAAGGCAGAAGGAAATTAAAGGAAATTGCGGAGTATGTCGGGATTACCGTTCAGGGTGTTTCCGAATATATGAAAACTCTGGAATCACAGGGATACATCAAGGATGGAGAAGTCACACTCAAGGGATTTGAATTTATCACATTGGCCATTGAAGAGATTGGAGATTTTTTGGAAGATGCAAGAAAAATAATAATGCACGCAAAAACAATTGAGGCCATTGCAGGAGAGGATATAAAAAAGGGGAATTCCGTTGGGCTCTTTATGGAAAGGGGATATATTCATGCCTATAAAAGGAAATCTTCATCGATGGGAATCGCCATAAATTCCGCAAAGAAGGGCGAAGACATAGGTGTTATCAATTTACGGGGTGTGCTTGATATAAGATATGGTGAGATAATTATCTATCCCTTACCTGCAGAGGAAGATGGAGGCTCAAGAGCAGTGGATTTGAGCAAAGTCAGAAAAATATTAAATGAACACAAGAATTTCAAAATAGGCGTGTGCGGTGTCGTGGCCTATGTTGTTATAAACAAAATTAAAAAGGCGGACTTTGAATACTCATCCGCAAACTCAGCAATCGATGCTTATTACAGAGGGATATCCACGATTCTCTTTGTATCCCACGAGATGCTTCCCCATACCCTAAAACTGCTTTCGGAAAAGGGTGTGAAATACAGAATTGAAAAAATTTAAAGATTGCTTTGATATTTTATTCTCAAATCAGGAACTTCGATACCGTGGCCTTCATCCACATAACCCACAACCTTTGAATCCGCTATATGTTTTTTGATTTCTCCTTCACAATTTTCGCTCGAGATTATAACGAAGCCCATACCCATGTTGAAAGTGCGGTACATTTCCTCCAACGGCACGTTTCCCCGTTCCATGATCTCGTTGAATATCCACTGCGGTTTTAAGGGCTCGTTAATTATGTACCGCATATCTTTTAGACGTAGTATATTAAGCAGACCACCGCCCGTTATATGAGCCATGCCGTGAACATCGCATTCTTTCAGAATTTCCATTATTTCACGCACGTAAATCCGCGTGGGTTTAAGGAGAACCATACCTATCTTCTCTCCTCTCACCACCTCGTCCAGATTCGGGAAGATTTTTCTCGCGAGGGTCAATCCATTGCTGTGTATCCCACTGCTCGGAATGCCGAATATTAAATCCCCCTTTTTTATCTCCTTTCCCGTTATGATCTTATTTTTATTCACTATCCCGATGCTCGTACCGGATATATCAAGTCCGTTGGTAATTTCTGGAAGCGTAGCTGTCTCTCCGCCCAAAATTGTTATGTTGGCGAGTTCTGCGCCTTCGTTGAGACCTTTTCCTATCTGCCTTGCCATTTCCATATCATAATGGTCTATGGATATGTAATCCACGAAAGCTATCGGTTCTGCCCCTACGGTGAGAGTATCATTCACGTTCATCGCTATGCAATCTATCGCTATCGTATCCCATTTTCTCATCCTGTTGGCGATGATGACCTTCGTTCCCACACCGTCGGTGTTCATGGCAATATAATATTTCCCGAATTCAATAAGCCCCGTAAAAGCGAAGTGCAGAGGGAATTTCTTAAAATCTCTCCTCTCAAATTTTATTTCTCCTGTTAACGCTTTTATGAATTCCGCTTCCATATCTATATCTACGCCCGCATCACTGTACTTCATGAACGGGCATG
>WALH01000086.1 GCA_015522935.1 DHVE2 group archaeon
ATTCAAGGATGTCCCATGAAATGCGAAGATTTTGCCCGCAAATTAGGAGAATCGCTAAAATCTCTTCAATTTGAGTACAATGCCGCTCTTGCATTTTCGGGTGGGTTGGATAGCTCAATAATTGCGTTTCTTATGAAAAATCGCAATCCCGTTCTCTACACTACAGGATGTGAGAATGCAAGGGATGTGAAGAATTCAATTGAAATAGCAAATCTTATAGGATTGGAATTGAAAATCATTGAATACGATGAGGATGAAATCATCAGAGGTATAAGATTTCTCAAGAAGATTGACGAGAATATGAACCCTGTGGAAATTGGTTTTGAACTTCCTCTGTATTTCGTTCTGAAAAATTCAAAAGAGAAAATTGTTTACTGTGGACAGGGGGCGGATGAACTCTTTGGAGGGTACAAAAAATACATAGAGCATCCTGAAAAAATGTGTATGGATCTGGAGAAATTACTGGACATCGGAATTAAAAGGGAGAGTTTCATCGCTAAGAATTTAGGTAAAAAGCTTATTTATCCCTATCTCGATTACAAAATTGTGGAACTGTCACAAGATATGCCAGTTGAATGCAAAATACATGACAATATTAGAAAATGGGTCTTGAGAAGGGCTGCAGAAGTTATTGGAGTGCCAAAAAGTATAGTAGATAGAAAAAAGAAGGCAGCGCAGTACGGAAGTGGCGTGTGGAAAATTATGATTAAGATGGCTAAAAAAAGGAGGCTCAAAATATCTGAGTTCATTGAAAAAATTTAAATTATCGCATCCCTTCTCTTACCTATGAAACTGAAAGATGTTGTGCATGCATTTGGTGTACCCGGGTATGAGAATGAGATTCGCAGTCTTATCAGAGAACATATGGAAAAAAACGTAGATGATATTTTCGTGGATCGTCTGGGAAACGTTGTAGGCATAAAAAAAGGTGGAGAGAGAAAAGTTATGCTCGCCGCCCATATGGATCAGATAGGTTTTATGGTGAAAGGGATAACGGATGAGGGATACCTTGTCATATCTCCAGCGGGCGGGGTAAATCCCATAACCCTGAGATCTTCGATGGTAAGAATAAATACTTCCAAGGGCTTCATCTATGGAGTTATTGGTGAAAAGCCACCTCACCTATCCAAGAAAGAGGAGAAAAAAGAGATCAATGATCTTCGTGTTGACATAGGCGTGGATACCAAGAAAAAGGCAGAGAAAATTGTAAGCGTGGGTGATGTTGGCTCCTTTGTTCCAAATTACTATGAGTTTAACGGAAAAATCGTTGCCAATTCTTTAGATGACCGTGCGGGTGTGTATGCTCTTCTCCGTACTTTAGAAAAGGTGGAGAGTGATTCTACTCTCTATTTCGTGGCCACAGTGCAGGAGGAAATAGGATTGAAAGGTGCGAGAGTCTCATCCTTTGACATCTCTCCTGACATTGGAATAGCTGTTGACGTCACTCATGCTCTTATGCCTGACGTGGAAAAGGAGGAGATGCCTATTGAACTGGAAAAGGGGCCCGTTATAAGTGTGGGAGCCATTTCACATCCCAAAATTTACAGGCATTTCATCAATGTGGCTAAAAAAATGAAAATACCGTATCAGATAGAAGCTTCACCCTCGTGGTCTGGTACAGATGCAGATATAGTTCAGTTGACGAGAGAGGGTGTTGCCACTGGTGTGATTTCTATTCCGGAGAAATATATGCATTCCAGCGTTGAAATGATAAGCAAACGCGATTTGGAAAACACCATTAAATTATTAGTTTCCTCGCTTAAAAACATAGGTAAAGTTGATCTCAGTTACTAGAATCCAGCATATTCAAATTTAAAGGAGGATTTAAACTTGGTATTAGCATCCGCCCCTGCGAAGGTTATCTTATTCGGTGAACACGCTGTGGTTTATGGAGAACCTGCCATAGCAGTCGCCATAAATCTTCGAACCACAGTAGCCATAGCAAAGGGCAAAAATTTCACGGTTAATGGAAGGCCTATTGAGGATAAATTTCACAGGTACATAAAGAATTCCATAGATCTATTATGGAGGGGGGACCCCTTAGAAATTATGACTTACAGTGCTGTGCCTTCTTCCTCTGGCATGGGATCATCTGCATCCATAACAGTAGCTACTGTTTCAGCTCTTCTTCATCTGAACAACGCTTTATCAGAGGAAAACGTGGCTAAAAAAAGTTTTGAGGTGGAATACATTACACAGGGAAGTGCCAGCCCAACAGATACCAGCACAGTTACTCATGGGTCTGGTGTATTAGTATCCAGAAAAATGAATGAGAATTTTCTTTGGAAAATAGAGAAAAATGGAGTGAAATGGTATCTCCACCATTTAAATATTCCTTCTCTCAAGCTTGTCATAGGATTTTCGGGGATAAAGGGTAACACTGCAATGATGGTTGCCAAAGTTAGAAGATTTTACAGATGGAACTCATTTGCCAGAGATGTGATAAAAGAAATAGGAAAAATAACGTTGAGTGCTGTGGATGCTTTGAACAATGAGGATTACGAAACCATAGGAGACCTCATGAACAGAAACAACAGACTTCTCACCATATTAGGTGTGAGCCATCCAAAATTAAGAGCTATGATTCAGAATGCATCCAAATACTCCTACGGAGTGAAGATAACAGGAGCAGGAGGTGGAGGTTCAATAGTTGCTCTAACTGATGAACAGGAAGAAGTGGCGAAGGCCATAGAGGACGCTGGAGGGGTGGCATATATAGTGGAAATAAGCAGAAAGGGATTTATAGTTGAAGGTTAATAATTATACTTTTGTTATTCTGTACCATTTAAGAACTTTTTTGAACTGTATTATTAAAGTTTTAATTGTTATTTCACCTAAAAGATTTCCATCATCATCGATTATTGGTAATCTTCTTATCCGAAATGACTTCATCTTTTCTAACGCGTTCTCCACAGTATCATTAGATTTGCAGTATATAAATTTTTTAACCATTATATCCTTTGCAGTTCTAACATTTCCAAATAGAAGGGAACGCATATCAATACCGCCTATGGCATAGGGTTTAATCCTCTTAGGCGCCATAATTTCGAGAAGATCCTTTTCAGTGATCAGTCCTTTAACTTTCATACTCCCCTTCTTTTCAAGTATCCATACATGTCTTCTTGCAGTCATAATGGCAAATATCTCCTCTATCGGTGTATCCTCATATGCCACAGGAATATTCCATATCTCCTTTCTCATTATCGATTCCACGGGAACCTTGTAAAAATGCTTCAGTACATACTGTATGTCCTCGTGCTTTTTTTCCACCATGCATGATTATCGGCAATTTTCTATTTAAAAGTGTCGTTTTGCACCTTACAAATAGTTTGAATCTCAATGATTTTTCTTTTGAAGAAAAATTGAGCAAAAGATAAATAAGCAATAACTCTTATTGTTTATTAAATGGGAGAGGAGCTTATTGGAGTTACTGTAGCCATCATCGGGGCAATAGTGTTCTACACCCTTGCAGCTTACATTGCAATGAGAAAAGATAAAGATCTCTCGCACAAATTGTTTATAGCATTCGCATTCAGTATTGGCTCATCTCAGCTTTTAGCCTTTTTTGAGTTCGGGGGACCTCCAGAACTAACAAATATTCTTCTTCGCTTTGATTTAAGCTTTCTTATCATTGGAGCTTACCACTTAGTTCTTTTCGCCGATTATTTCAGAGAAGGATTAAATAAAAAATTTGTCGTAGCTATGGGGATACCCACAGTTCTTATTGTAATAATGATATTTACTGTAATGATCAAAACGATAATCCGAGGGCCTTATGGATGGGCGGGTGAATATTATCTGGTTTATAATATTATATACGGTGTATTTGGTATTGCCTGTATCATAACATCCCTAACAATATTTCTAATGGTGAAAAAGGTAGTGGAGGAGGAAAAAATAAAGAAAAAAATGAATATTATGATAGCTGCATCAATTTTAGCGCTTATTGGGGCTATTGTTAATGTAACGGTAATAATAACGATTGGAAGGATATTCCCTATAGTGGAAACTTCACTGATGATCGCAGGCTTACTGTTCTTTATTGGACTCGAAATATAATTTCCAGCTAAAGACCAAGCAATTTTCTTGCTTCGGGGCTCATCATATCCGGGCTCCAAGGAGGGTCAAAGGTTAATTCAATATCCACATCTTCCACCCCTGGAACTTCCTTGACCCGATGATATACATCTGCAACTATCGCATTGGCAAGTGGACACATGGGTGTGGTTAGAGTCATCTTTATATACACTTTTTTCTCATTGAGAACTTTCAGTTCGTAAATCAGACCAAGGTCTATGAGACTAACTCCAAATTCCGGATCCACCGCAGCTTTCAACGCTCTCCGAACCTCATCCTCAGTAACCATGTTTACGCATATTGATTCTTAATATTTAATGGTAAGCCCCTCACTATCTATTAATAACTTTTTTATTCCCCCTTCTCCGATAAGGTTTTAAACCCATACGCATAATGGATAAAAGATGGGAATAGCACACGAGATGGCGAGAAAACAACGTGAAATAAGTGTCGCAGAATTTTTTGAGAAGAACAGGCATATATTGGGTTTTGACTCGTTAACAAAATCTTTAGTTGTAAGTGTTAAAGAGGCGGTTGATAATTCTTTAGATGCATGCGAAGAGGCCCAGATGCTTCCAGATATTCTTGTCCAGATAGATAATACAGGAAAAGATGAATACAGGGTAATAGTGGAAGACAATGGCCCGGGAATAGTCAGGAAAAATGTACCCTATGTTTTCGGCAAACTCCTTTACGGTTCAAGGTTTCACGCTTTAAGGCAATCGAGGGGGCAACAGGGAATAGGGATAAGCGCCGTTGTTCTATATGGACAGTTAAGCACGGGAAAACCTGCAAGAATAATATCAAAGATAGAGGAAGATGAAGTGGCCTATGAATTCTTACTTACCATAAACACCAAGAAAAATGAGCCTCGGGTAATAAAGGAGGAGCCAATTATATGGCATAAAGATCACGGAACAAGGGTGGAAATTACAGTTCGGGGGAGATACACGAGGGGTAAGCAGAGTGCTTATGAATATTTACAACAAACGGCAATAGTGAATCCCCAAGCACAGATAACCTTCATTGAACCGGATGGAAGAAAAACAGTGTTTAAGAGAGTTGTGGATATTTTACCCCCACCAACGAAAGAAATAAAGCCCCATCCTCATGGCATAGAATTGGGGGAGCTTGTTAATATGGCTAGGAATACAAAAGCCTATCGTCTCACATCATTTCTAACATCTGAATTTTCAAGGATCAGTCCTAAAATCGCTGAGAAAATATGCAAATTAGCGTATCTCCCTGCTGACATGAGACCGCAGGATATGACACTCAGTGAAGCAAAAAGAATTTTAAGCGCTTTTGAAAAGGTTAAGCTCATGGCTCCTCCAACTGACTGTCTCTCACCTATAGGAGAAACATTAATAAAGAAAGGGCTCAAGAATGTCTTAGGATCTTTAAAGCCGGGATTCTATGCACAACCAATAACTCGAGATCCGAGGGTCTATTCCGGAAATCCGTTCATTGTAGAAGCGGGAATTGTGTATGGTGGAGAGTTACCCAAGGATCAGAGCGTTAAGATTTTGAGATTTGCAAACCGTGTTCCTCTTCTCTACCAGCAGGGAGCGGATGTTATAACTAAAGCCATAAGTTCCATTGACTGGCGTCGCTATGGTCTGGAACAGAGGGGCGGGGAAGGAATACCAGTTGGACCAGCGATAATCTTGGTTCACGTTGCATCTACACGCATTCCATTCACATCCGAAGCAAAGGAGGCTATAGCGGATGTGCCCGAGATTTACGAAGAAATACAGCTTGCGTTGAAATCGTTGGGCAGGCAACTCAAAATGTATCGTGTGAAGAAGGAGAGAAAGAAAAAACTGAGTGAGAAATTCTTCTTAGTGAACAAAATTCTTCCTGAAATCGCAAGAAAAAGCGCTGAAATTGTGGAAAAGCCTGTGCCGAAGCTTGAGCCCGTTATAACAAATATAATGAACATAATCTGGATCGATGAAGATGTAAAAAAAGATAATGATAAAACGATTATAACTGTAAGAATCGCCAATTTTACAGATGAGAATCAAAAATTCATGCTGTACGGTGATTATCCTCTGGGCACAGTAATTGAAACTGATGGTACGATTGAGGAGGATTATGTCAAATGGTATGTAGAGATAAAGCCTGTGAGTTATCAGTATCACAAAATAATTTTGGCGAATGTAGATGGCTATACGGAAACAAATTACTATGTGGATGGAATTAATCCAAATAAGGTCATTGGTGCAGAGCCCCTGCCCGGAGACTGGAGAATCAAACTGGATTTTGTTGAAGAACTTGAGAAAGAAGAGGAGGTGAGTGAAGATGAACAGTGAGGAAGCCCTGAAAAAACTTTATCAGATAGCGGAGGAGATTTATGAGCAACTCAATCATGGGGAGATACCAAACATGAAAATCGCAGCGAGGCATAAGGGGAACATAGTGTTCGACGATTCTTTAGGAGTTTGGAAGTATGGAAGCGGAAAAATCACGAGAAGTGCAAAAAAATTGGATGGAGGATACATGATTCTTCGCACCCTCTACATAATGGAATTCATAAAGGAGATGATCCGCACAAAAAAATCATCCACACTCAGAGAGATGTACTACATATCGGAGGGGTGGGGTCTGGCAAAATTCCACACTCAGGATGAGAGCAATAAATTAGCTGAAGATTTGGAAATTCTTACCGGACAGCTGAGAGAGAACTTTAAACTTCGCCCAGAGGAAGATGGCGCAAGCGTAATAGGAAATATCACAGTTGAGGAAATAAATAGAAAGGGAGAAACTATGCGCATAAACTGCCGCGATGATGTGGGGGATAGTGGATATCTCATTCCCTATGATGTTGAGAAGGATAAATTGCGGTTCGTGGATGTTGATGCCGATTTCGTAATTGGAATAGAAACCGGTGGTATGTTCGATCGTCTTGTTGAGAATGGTTTTGATGAGAGAGCCCGTGCTATTCTTGTGCATGTAAAGGGACAGCCTGCAAGAAGTACGAGAAGGTTACTAAAAAGAATGAACGAAGAGTTGGGCTTGCCTGTTGTTATATTTACTGATGGGGATCCATGGTCGTTTAGAATCTTCGCATCCATTGCATACGGAGCAATAAAAACAGCACATATAAGCGAATATCTAGCCACCCCTACGGCGGAGTTTGTGGGAGTAACCGCAAGCGATATACTAAATTACGATTTACCCACAGACAAACTAAACGATAGAGATATCGCTGCATTAAAGGCGGAACTGAGCGACCCGAGATTCAATACACCATTCTGGCACGATGAAATAAATTTAATGTTAGAAATCAAAAAGAAGGCAGAACAGCAGAGTTTAGCCAAGTACGGCCTCGATTATGTTACCGACGTCTATCTACCAGAAAAATTGACACAGTTGGGTGTGATGAAATAAAAAATAAGAGAATCAAAGATATTTAATCTTGGCACTTGGTCTGAAGGCAAATTTCTTCTTTTCTTTCACATGCATTATTCTACCCGTTCTCGGATTCCTTACTCTCCTAGCCTTCTGCACACGACGTTCAAAAATTCCAAGACCAACAATCCTTACCCTGCTACCACTGTTAACCTGTGTTACAACTTCCTCAAGAAATGCATTGATTATTTCCCTAGCTTTTTTCTGAGAAATACTGGTTTTCTTTGCTACTGGTTTTGCAAGTTCAGTTACTCCCACCATTTTTAACACCCATGTAACAAAATAAAAAAGAAGTATTTATATTTTTCGTTTTAGAATCGCAATTACACTCATTCGTGGTATTTGGGGTTGTCAATTATCTTGTATCCTCCATCTTCTTCTACAACTATCTTCGCAAATCCCTTCTCTGCGATACTTCCGTAATCATGGCCAGCATCTCCCGGATATATGGCAAGAAAAACAAGGTCTTCAGAGCCGACGTTTACACTTCTATGCGCCCAGCATGGTGGAACATAAACTATATTTCCCCTTTCAATATTCTCAATTTTCATTTCAGCCCACTTCTGCATGAGAATTAAGCCTTTGCCCCGAATTCCTATGTACAGTTCTCCACGATTCCTTATCTCGTGGTAATGCCCTTTGGTCATAAAGAATTCCTTTCCCACTTTCCCGGGATGAATTACCGTGACAGCGTAACTTATTTCTCCTTCTCCATTGTTTGGCACTGCATAAACTTCATAAATTGTCGGGTCTCCTTGAGAAATCATTTCCTCCAACGCCTTTTCATCTTGGAAAAAGCCGCGCATATCAGATGCTTTTCTCACTGTTTTCTCTAAATAATTCTCTAATAACCCTGTTTGGAAATCTATGGAATTTTTCATAATTGAGGATATGATGAGGTGATATAACATAATTTCGGGAGACGATGAGATTTTATACTCTAAAACTATCCAAAGCATATGATCGCCATAATCTCCGACATTCACGGAAATTTACCAGCGTTGAAGGCCGTTCTCAAAGATATGCAGGATGTTGAATTAATAATCTGTGCTGGAGATTTAGTTGGATATAACCCCTATCCAAATGAGGTCATTCAGGAGGTCAAAATGCGAAAAATAGTGTGCATTCGGGGGAACCATGATCGAGCCGTGATTTACGACGATTATTCCTACATGAACGAGTATGCGGCGATTGCGGCAATATGGACGAGGAAAAATCTGAGCAAGGCGAATACGGAATATCTTCTCTCTCTTAAAGATAACATAGAATTTGATTATCACGGAAAGATGATTGCAGTTCATCACGGTGCGCCTTTCGATGAGGATTTTTACATATTCCCCGAAGATGCAACCGAAGACCTTTTGAATTATGACAACTCTGACATTCTTATTTTGGGGCATACTCACGTTCCATTCATAAAGAATTTCGGGCAGAGGTATATTGTAAATCCAGGAAGTGTGGGACAGCCAAGAGATGGCGATCCTCGTGCCTCTTACATAACAGCGGATGTCGATAATCTCAAATTCACACTGCGGAGAGTAAAATATGATATAGATGAAGTTGTGAACAGAATACGTGAGGAGAATCTACCACCCTTCTTGGGAGAGAGATTATATTACGGCATTTGACGCTTTTTCAGTTTTTCACGTATCTCTTCCTCCATTTTTCTGTACTTTCCTTTGAGACGGAATATTTCCTCGTCAAGTTTGTTTTCCACCCTTGCCTCGTGGAAATATGAGTAAAGCGCGGCTATACCCACTAAAATTGTGATGCCTATCAGCAAGTAGAGAACCCACATCAAGCTGCTCTTAACGCTGAAAGATGAATCAGGTACAATGCCATCCACAGGTTTTCCTATTGCCTTCGATAGATAATCTAAATTGAGGGTGTGATTTTGAGTCGCCTTATCCCATACCTCCCTGCTGAAAAATCCGGGAGACCACATCCAGTACTCACTTCCATTATAAATGAAATGAAGGGAGAAGCGAACGAAATAAACCCCGTCAGGTGTGCCGGAAAACGTGAGTATATGAAATCTTACAGGCACCTTTTTTCCAGGAGAGATTGCACCTAAAGTGATCGTGTAATTCACATTCCCAGATTCTTTTATCACGGGTGGATTTGATATTTCGCGTATGG
>WALH01000087.1 GCA_015522935.1 DHVE2 group archaeon
GCTCATACTTACACCGGATGGCCATAATATAGCGATGTTTAAAAAGCTTTTTATTGTTGCTTTTTGCAAGATACAATGAACTAAGGGAGAACAGTATTAAAAAATGGAGAAATTATTTTATTTTACGCACAGTGCCTAAGATAAGCAATAATGTAATTACCACAAGCCATATTGCGGGAAACTCTGGAACCGCTCCGCCGGGAGTGGCCTGAACTTTGTTGCTCGGCTCGCTTTCTCCCACGGAATTATTGGCGGTTACATAATAGGTGTAGGTCTGCCCATTGGTCACGGATGTATCGTTAAACCAGAGTTGAGTTGCGGACACGATGTCAATCAGTACTCCATCCCGGTAGATTTTGTAATTGGTTATGGGCGAAGATCCGTTTCCCAAAGGCTTTTGCCAAGTGAGATTTACATAGCCATTTCCCGGGCTTGCCTGAAGATTTTGAGGTGCAGTAGGTGCCAACGGTGGCATGGGGTATGTTGCATTTTTAAGAGGATAATAATCCTTCGCACTACCCCCATCTATTTTGTAAGGCCAGTCCACTATGCCATCATGCGGATTTAAGTCATTTGTATCATTGTTATTTGCCCAGTCGTGCCAGTAATTTCCTATGCCTGTTGTGGAGTTCCAAGAGTTATTAGTGCCTCCATCGTACGCCTGAACGTGCGAGGAGTTGTATATGTCTCCTGAACCATGGTTGTAGTAAAAGGAGTTGTTGTAGATAAGATTGTGAGATGAGTAAGAATCTATGTAAGCGCCATAATTAATGTTATTAGCAAATAGATTCTTAAAAATCACATTGTTGCTAGAATGCCACAGGTAGATGCCATTCCAATTGTTGCTGCTACAGGTATCGTTTGTAATTATATTGCTGCTGGAAGACCATAGATCTATGCCACTCTCAGTGTTGTTGCTGCAAGTATTGTTTGAGATGGTTATGTTAGATGAATAGCCTATTTCAATAGCCACCGATGCGTTGTAGATATTCAAGTTTTCTATTTTTAGCCAAGAAACATTTCCGAGTATTACCTGACCTGCATCTAATGGCACGGATGCGTTGTTCATATTCACATTCTTATAATAGTACACGGGCTTACCGTTCACAGTATTATTCGTGGGAATATCCTCTGTAGTGAATGTATTTTTACCACCTAATAAGAATATGCCATTATTTATCAATTTGTTATCATATAATTTATTGTTGCTGGAAACCCCAAGAAAGATGCCATGCTCATTGTTGCTGCTGCAGGTATTGTTTGTAATTACATTGCTGCTGGAAGAATCCAGTAAGATGCCACTCCAATTGTTGCTGCTACAGGTATTGTTTGTAATTACATTGCTGCTAGAATCCCACAGGTAGATGCCATCATCATTGTTGCTGCTACAGGTATTGTTCTTCAGTATGTTGCTGCTAGAAGAATACAGCATGATGCCTTCCAAATTGTTGCTGTATGTGTTATTCTCCAAAATTCCATAGGTAACATTGTATAGGTTTATTCCCGCACCCAAAAAGTAAGGCCAAGAATGATAAGATGCATTATGCAAGTAACAATTCTTTATCACAAAATAAACCGTCGTGTTCCCAATGTAGATTGCATCTCCCGCGCCGTGGGCATCAATATCGTACCCGGAAATTATGTAGGGATTTCCCTGCGAGCCATCTCCCGGCCAGCCTTCTGCGGCGGCTTGATTTGCAAAATCCGTATTGTTATTTATCCTTATCACTCCATGGGACGTGTAGCCCTTTATCGCATCAACATTCTTCTTAACCACAAAGTTTTCACTTCCATGCACAGTTCCCGCATAAATTGTACTCAGGAAAAACAGCACTACGAAGGATATCACCAACATCCTTCCCATATTTTTACCAATCATCTCAACCACCTTCTCAATGAGCGATAAAATAGCTTAATCTACTATAAACCTTTCGCTCTATACCACCACTTTAAAAACAAGACAGGAAAAAAGTAAAATCGGGGAATAACATTCACCGGTATGGGTAAATTACTTCATTCACTAAAGGAGGTGACATCTTTCATCACGATTATATTATTTCTAATTCTAATTCTTCTTGCTATAGGTGCAATGTTCTATGGATTGTATTACCTTCCAAACTTTATTAATGAGCCTTATTTTGGAGTACCTATCTATTACCTCACTCCAGCACCCATTCTTGTGGGGGCATTGATAGGAATATATGCGTATCTATGGTACATAGTCCTTGTGATTATAATATCCTTATCTTTCATATTTTTCTTTTTCCGTCAAGGAGTTAAATACTTCAGAGAATTTGCAAAAAAACCCTTTTCATACAAGAAAAATGGTTTTCAGGAATTTGTCGAGCTTTACTCTCTTATCTTCTTTCTTGATTTGGTTATTGTTCTTATCATGTCTTCGCTAAGTTACAGTCCAACAAATCCAATTCCTCCCAGCTATCCCATCTATGCTCTTATGCTCGCTTTACTTCATGCATCAGTTTACGAGGAATTCATGGTTCGCTTTTTGATGCTTGGAGTTCCTGTGTTCATATGGCGTTACTTAGAGAGCAGAAGTTCTGGATTTTATATAAGTCCTGTAAGGATATTTGGGGGAGGATACAAATTCGAAGTACCGGAGATGACTTTTCTTCTGATTTCCTCAACAATCTTCGGACTTGCGCATGTGTCAAGCTGGGGGTGGTGGAAGTTCTTCCCTGCGTTTTTAGGCGGTCTGGCACTTGGCTATCTCTATCTCAAATACGGGATGCATGTATCAATCCTTTTTCATTTCTCCAACGATTTCATAAGTATACCCATTCTTCTGAATAAAAGCCTATCAGTATCCGCAGGATTGATTTTTATTGTGATATTACTTGCAGGCTTGGTTTTCACCGTATCCTACTCCATTCGAATTCTTCGTTTCTTCGGTATATCCAGACCCTATAAAAAGAAAATTAGTAAGTTGCCACCTCCACCCCCTCCTCCAGAATGGATCAACCTGAAATGTCCTAACTGTGGAGGCACAATCTTCACTTACCTGGGCGATGGAAAATATAAATGTGTATCATGCGGCACTGTCATAGACATAAAAAATGATGATCAGACCCATATGGCATGACGGCTCTTCATATCCTCCTCGCTTTGATTGAGAACCTGCATCAATTCGGCAATAAGCGAATCAAGAAATATAACAGTAGAAATTTCAAAAAGTGTACCCAATGGCGCAAGATCTTTTCTGCTGTTTTCTGGTTGAATGCTTATAACCAAATCTGCAAGCCTTGCGAGCGGAGAATGAGAGTCCGAAGTTATAACTATAACTCTCGCTCCAATCCTGCGGGCTATGTCAGCCACTAAAATTGTTGATTTGGTTTTCCCTGTATTGGAAATTAGAACCACTGCATCCTCTTTTTTGACCACCGGAGTTATAGTTTCTCCAACAAAATATGCTATAAGGCCAAGCTGCACTAACCGCATTGCGAAAAATTTTCCAACAAGCCCTGATCTCCCAGAACCGTAAACGAATACGGCACGTGCATTTTTTATGATATCCACCGCTTTAATGGCAGACTCCCTGTCAATTTTCTGAAGAGAGCCCTTAGCTTGTGAAAGTATGTATTCATATGATTCACGAAACATAAAAATCACTTTCTTCCAAGTTTACGAAGTATGACCCTTTCTGTTATTACCCGCATATAGGCTGCATCATGTTCAAGTAAAGGAGAGCATGAGATCACAGTTACATTGTACTCATTCTCATAAATAACGGTTGCAAGAGTTTCAAATTTCAAATCACCTTTTTTTATTGGTGTCAACCTTAATTCATTTCCATTCTCATGTTCAACACCAGAAAATTCCACATAATAATCCCCCTTCATGAACGGCTCTAACTTCTCGAATATAGCTTGGAAGTCCTTTTGTTCCTTTAACGCTCCATTTTCCCTCGCATGAATATGGGCGAAGTTAATTATGGGTAAAATACCTTTTACTTTTTTTGCAAGGGTGAGAATTTCATCTAAAGAGCCGAAGAGAATTTGCTTTCCAGATACCTCAAATCCAAGTTTTGGTGTTAACTTAAGCTCATGATACCTCTTTTTTAGGTATTTTACATTATTTACCACATTTTTCATTGCATCTTTCTTGCTCAAACTCCCGTATAGACCCACATGATTTACAACTATATCCGCATTCACTTCATTTGCTAAAATTCCACCCCAGATTATGGAATCTAAGGATTTCTCAGTCAACTCACCGTTGCTTACCAAGTCCATATAGTACGGGGTATGTAAAGTTAATCGAATATCTAACTCCTTTGCAAGTTCACCTAACATTTGTAGCTCGGAATAGCTCGTGGCTAAATTCCAGAAAAGTTGAAGAACTATGTCCTCCTCTTCCAAGGGTTTCTCTATTCCAATTGGTTGATAATTTCCCTCATCATCTGGACGAAGAACCTCAATAATTATAGAGCTATCCACCTCTTTTGGTTTAAGTCCGACTTCATCTATGACATTTCTCTCCTGCACGTTCACACGCAGAAGCTGAATTTCAATTGCGTGAAGACCCATACGATGTGTATCCTCAATTGCATCTTTTAGCGTTCTTCCCTTGCAGGAGAGCGGTATTCCAGCAAGACCAAATCTGAACATCTGTAATGAAATGGCATCGTAAGTAATAATCTTTTCGCAGCATAACATTTTATAGAGAGATGTATATCCTCTTTCTATGCCTGCTATGGAGGTGGTGGCAGATGAGCCACCACCTTGTAGATGTCAAGATGATACGAGAGAGTTTCATAGCATTATTTTTAGCGTTGATAGCCGATAGTTTCGCAGGTGTTTTGCTGAACCGCTCCATATGGGTTTTCAATGCAATTCCAGGGCTCCTTATGATTTTACCCGCTCTTTTGGATATGCGTGGTAATATTTACGGAGCTCAGATTTCCAGGCTGAGTTCTAAACTGCATCTTGGGGAAATCAAAGGAATGAAAGATGAAGAGGTGAGAATAAACATTGTTGCATCAATTGCACTTGCATTTACTGTGAGCTATATAATGATCTTTCTTACAGGTGGAGCATTCTATCTTTTTAATGGTATAATTATCTCTTTGTTTATAATCCTTACAATAGTTTTAACGAATCATTTTTTTACATCATCAATTCTAACCCCGGTAGCAGCTTATCTTTCTGTGAAATCCTATGAGAAAAAATGGAACCCAGATAACATAGGCGTCCCCCTCATGTCTGCAATTGGAGATTTTATGGTGGTATTCTTTTTAATATTAAGTACTCTTTTAATTTTATGGCTTCCATCTATTCTCCGTTACATTCTTTTGAGCATATGGATCTCTTACACTGTTTATATTTTTTACAAAACCACAAAAACAAGAGAAGGAAAGAGGATATACAGAGAGAGCTTCACGGTTCTAATAATTGTAGGCATGCTCGAACTTGTCACAGGTGGTATGTGGGAAGGATACAAAATTGCAATCCTTCTCCTAATCTTACCCCCTTTTCAAGAAACCATTGGAAATATAGGAAGCGTACTCTCTGCAAGGCTGTCTTCCTTCATTTATCTTGGCTATATAGAGCCCGGTTTTGTTCCGCATGGAGAGCACTTCTGGAGGGATGTGGTTTCAACATTTATTCTAACCATAATAATGTCTTCAATTGTGGCAGGATTGGCATTTTTTTATGCATTTGACTTCAGAATTGTATGGGTGATATTCATCGCAGGATTGCTAGCGGCAACATTACTGATCATAATTTCTTACTACCTAACATATTTCAGCATAAAACTCAAGATAGATCCAGATAATACAGTGATACCCATAATAACAACATTAGCGGATATAATAGGTAGCGGATCCGTAATACTTCTGTACATGCTGATTTTTTAATTTTTCTTCAAATCAAAGAAAAGTATTTAAATAGAGACTGTTTTTCCCTCACAGCACAAACGGAGGGAAACAAAATGCCCGAAAAATACTTAAAAAGAGGAAAAGTGATCGCAGCAATCGCAGTGCTGCTACTAAGCGCTTTATTTGCAGCAGGGAGCGTCACTGCACTTGAGCCCCAGAAGGGTAGCATAAGTTTTGTATTGATGTATAAAGATGCCGAAACAGGCGATAGCGATCTTCTTGGCAATCTTAATGTGGCCTTGGTTGATATGAATGGTTCTCAACTTCAAAATACTGTTTCCAGATACAACGGGATAGTTATATTTGATAATGTAGAGTATGGGAACTATGTCATAAAAACAAATACTGTAAAGGTAGGTGACTTTATATATAAATCGAATTTTAGTCTTGTTAAATTAGATAGTAGCGGACAGCATTTGGTAAGTGGAGGCGATTTCAACAACATAACTGTGATGAGGTATCCACTGGATCATTATCTAAACATAACTGTACAGGATAATGGCCTACCAAAAATTGCTACAGTGAACATTTACTTTAACGCAACTAAGTATTGTTTCCAGAGTGCTTCAGAAAACTACCAATACAATCTCACAGTTCCATTTGGAACTTTAGGTGTTGAAATAACTTACAAAGAGGGAGGTGTTAACAAAACACTTTACAGAGATATAATTATCCCAAGAAATCAGAAATATAACAATGTAACGATTGATGTTAATACCTACAAGAGAATAATGGGCACCGTAACTTCTGAGACCAAAATTGTGGAAAGCAATGTGCACATTACCCTCATAAATGAAACCACAAATCAAATATGGAAGGTGCTGAACTTCACTGGTGGAGCGTTCAGCTTCTATCTTCCTTCAACAAACTATACAATGGTAGTTACTGCCGACGGATACAACATAAAAACTAAAGAAGTATCTACAAACTTTATGAATATAAATCTAAATCCTGCCGTGAATCATGAGAATTATACGATAACTTTCTCCAACAATATGAAATGGGTTAATATAACAAAAACTATTGAGATTTCCAATGAGACTGTTCTTTATTCACTACCTTATAACAACACAGGGGTACTGTATTATCAATTGAAGCTTTTGGGATGGAGCAGTAGCGACCTTGAAAATTACCTTGCAAATGAATACCGCGAATACACAGACAAGCTTATAACAGTTGACGGAAATGTATACGAAGTTAATAGTGTGAGCAGTCCAAACTGGCAATCCGTAAACCCCTCTCAGGAGGAGTTTGTGCTTACCCAGACCATACATTACTTAAATGGGGATATAAGCAGATCCTCATTACTCCAAGATGGTAAAATAAATGTTGCAATATATGCAGAGAAAGATTATGTTGGAGGATCAAAAATAGTGCATAATTATACACTTCAAATACCGTCTGACCTCGAAAGAAGCAATGAGATATCCTATGCAACTGTTGAGAATTACATAGGAACAATATCAATAAGTAATGTTGAAAAAGTTCCCATAATTTTAGTTCTGAAAGAGAGAAAAAGTCCGGAGATAATACTGGATAAACTGGTCATTGGATGGACTAATATCACTGATGTAAACCATGTGGTCAATCAAACCGCAACCAACTATACAATTGTGGTTCCTGCATATAAGGAGGTGTGGTTCAATGCGTCCAAGGTGGTTCACGACATGGTCAGAGATGTCACAGATGCAGAAAACACAACCTACAACTGGAGCATAGATGGTAAAAATTACAAATCCGGGATGGGGCTTTTCAACATAACATACAGTTTCCCCACAGGCAAACATATGATTAATGTGTTAGTTACCGATGTTGGTGACAACACCAATGAGACAAATATTACTGTTCTTTCAGATAGATTTTGGCCTACCGCAAATATAACAATAAAAACAATGGATGGAAAGAGTATAGCAACTTTACATACAAATAAAACCTCTCTTGGAAGAATCGATTACAACGTATCGGGCACAATAAATCATGCATGGATGAATTCAACGACACATGTGGTTGCCATAAAAACACCAATGATTATAAATCAAACAGAAGAAATAATTTATGATGCAGGTAACAGTACGGATACCTACGATGGCAAAAATCTCACTCATCTACCAGTAATAGTGGAATGGAATTTCAACGGAAATAAAAGTACAGGACTGAAAGAAACATTTGCGTTTGATAAACCAACGAGAAAAGGGTACTATTATGTGAACATTACCCTGCGTGATAGTGTGAACAACACAATAGTAATCTCTCTGCCTGTAGAAGTAAGAGATATAACAAAGCCTGTGGTAAGACTGAATTTCACAGTTAATGGAAAAAATGTGAATGAAGTCAAAGAAGGTGAAAACATAACATTAGATGCCAGTGGAAGTTACGACCCGGATAATGGAACAATAGCATCCTACAACTGGACAATAAAAAATGGGACTTATAAAATAATAAATGAAACATCTGGCATATACACCGTTGTAAACGGCTCGTTCTCAGGTAACAATGTCACGCTTATGTTCCATCAGTATGGGACATATTACGTTATACTCAACATAACAGACGGCGCTGGTAATTATAACGTGATAAACAGAACCCTGCGTGTGACACCTATGAGGCCCGATATGAGTATAAACAGTGTTGATATAAGTGGAGACAGAATTGAAGGCAGCAGGTTAACATTTG
This sequence comes from DHVE2 group archaeon, assembly GCA_015522935.1. GTDB lineage: Archaea > Thermoplasmatota > Thermoplasmata > Thermoplasmatales > Aciduliprofundaceae > S014-50. The sequence continues at coordinate 8,570 of WALH01000087.1, forward strand.
AAATAAATGTATCAAACAGCGGTAATATACCCGCTGATAAATACTGGGTAGCCATATATGTCAATGGAAAAGTCGTTGAAAATGAATCATTCGAGAACCTCAAGAATGGAAGTTACGTTGTAAAAGACCTTTACTGGACCCCAAGCTCTCCTGGACAATACAATGTGAAGATAGGGGTATGGGCCCCAAATGAGCCGCCCAGCTATCGCAGTGACAATGTGAAAGAGATGACAGTAACCATACAGGAAGCACCATGGAAACTCCCGGCAATAGTAATAGGTTCCATAATAATCATTGCAGTTATAGGATAC
>WALH01000088.1 GCA_015522935.1 DHVE2 group archaeon
TCTTGAAAAATACGATTATGCCCTTAAAATACTGAGCAGTGCAAGAGATATGATGGAAAATATGGGAGATAGACAGGGTTTAATTGAGATTTTATTATATATGGGAGATGCCTTTCTTCTTAAAGGCTCTGCGGACGAAGCGGAGAAAATTATAATGGATGCCATTGAGAGAGCTCAAAAATCAAAGAATGATGATCTTGAATACGAGGCAAGAATAGTTCTTGGTTCAATATACCGCAACAAGGGAGATTACAGAAGAGCAATGATTGAACTCACAAAAACCATGAGATTTTTCAAACCACGAAATAAGATAAAACTGGCAAGGATTTACTGCGAATTCGCAAAGTTATGGATGAAGAAAGGTGATGAAGAAACAGGTAAAACATATATACGGAGAGCATCTGACCTTTATTCATCTCTCCATATGAAAGTTTGGAAAGAAAAATGTGAAAAATTATTCGCCCGTTAATCTATTCAGTATCCCCAGTCTTTTTATTTTGTTCTCCATAGCCTTATCCATGCCCAGATGATACATCTCTATGCGATATATTCTATCTATGAGTACACGAATTTTTCTGGGATCAGGTTCGCTCATATCGATTCCAAGAGCACGAATATTGGCTTCTATTATGGCCATGGCATCGTTCCAGTTTCCATACCTCTGGCAGAAATCTCTTACAATTTCATCCAGTAATGATTTGGGATCACTCAACCCTTTTTCAGTCTCTCCTCCTGAGGGTATTGGTTTAAAAAGAAGCATTAATTCTGCAAGTGTGGAAAACGCTTTTTCAACATTTTCACCTGTTTTTGCACTCGTGAGGAGAAACGGTAAGCCCGTTATTTTGCTGAATTCTTCAAGATCGCTCATTTCAATTTCCCAATTTGGAAGATCACTTTTGTTAGCCAGAAGCACACCAGGAACTCCGGCAACCTCCTCCAGTTTAGGAATCCAATAATGAAGAATACTGTAAAGTGTGCTTTTTCTCGTTATATCGCATACAAAAAGTGCACCGTGACTGCCACGAAAAGCCGCACTCTGAACCTGTGTGTATCCTTGCTGTCCGAGAACGTCCCATATCACCAAGGTCAACTCATGCTTTTCAGCATCCATATTCACAGTAAGATGCTTTTTACTCACCTTCGTACCGATTGTTTGGATATATTCATCGCTAAATTGATTATAAACAAACCTTCTAACCAGCGAAGTTTTCCCAACCGCCAGATCGCCAAGGAGAACGATCTTCCTTTTTAACTCCATATCATTATAGTATTCTGCACCCGTATTTAATACTTTACCATCAAAATCTTCCTTCAAACTCCACGTAATCCATATCGGTCATCATACTCTCGAAATCCACCATGTCGTCGTATTCCTGTTTTAAGATAAGATAATGTCCCTCTTCAATCTTGGCCATGTACAGCATCACTTTCTTCACATAATCATCATCTACCTTCCTCGCAATGTTTTCATAGTACTCCTTCGCACTTTTCTCAGCCTTCATCGCCTGTTCCAGAAGAACCCTTATATCCTTTGTTGCACCTAATTCGTGAAATATTTTTATTTCCGGAAACTCTGGAATGGAATCCAGGTTTTTCGGCGGATTTATTTCCTTTCCAGGAAACATCTTGCGAAATAAGTTCTCAAGAACTTCGCGATGCTTTTTCTCCTCCTTGGCCAAAGCTTCGAGTCTCGCTTCTTATACCAACAAGCAGCAAATCTTCCAGCTTGTACTTCGTTAAATCCATTACTCATCACCTCCCCTTTTCATTTCTTCCACCTCTTCTCTTCCTTCCTCGATGGAATCTACCGCTTCGGAGTCATATTTTTCAAGTAGAGTAAGAAACTCGCCGAAGTGCTCCTTTTCTTCCCTCGCAATGTCTAAAAAGACCTTTTTGATCAGTTTGTCCTGTGCCAGAGAGGCAAGTTGCTCATAGAGGTTTATGGCATCAAGTTCCGCTATTATTCCTATGCGAATAAGTTCATCATCTAAAAACTCTTTCGTGGCCTTCAGATCAAATGGTATTCTTGAGAGCATATTTATCACCCAACTACCAACCGCATACCGATATTTAACTCTTTTCTTCAGTGCTCGAAAAGGTTAATTAGGTAAAATCGCATTAAACAATTATGAAAATCATTGTAGGAATAACAGGAGCATCTGGATTTGTGATAGGAATACGCCTTTTACAGATTCTCAAAAACCATGAAACCTACCTTATAATTTCTCCCAATGCAAAGGATATTTTGAATTTAGAGACAGATTATTCTCTTGAAGAGCTTGAGAAACTTGCATATAAAATGTATGATAACTCTCAGATGAATGTGGATATCGCTTCAGGAACAAATAAATTTGATGCGCTTATCATTGCTCCCTGTTCAATAAACACGTTATCGAAAATTGCCTGCGGAATAGAAGACAACCTCATCACCCGCGTGGCGGCGGTAGCCTTGAAGGAGGGAAGAAAGCTCATTCTCGTTCCAAGAGAGAACCCTCTCAGCACGGTCGCTCTAAAAAGAATGTACGAGCTCTCATCCATGGGCGTGAAAATCGTTATGCCCATCCCCGCCTTCTATCTAAAGCCAAAAACAGTAAGTGCCGTGGTCGATTACACAGTGGGTAAAATATTGGATCTACTGGGCATCGAGCATGATCTCTACGAGCCGTATTTGCCATAGTACCAGCGTAGGAAGATGAACATAATTCCCACAGATGCCCCGAGTAGTATCAGGTATATCAGTCCACTGAAAAGATAGATGAAATAAAGTACAAGCAAACCTATTCTCGTTCCAAGTATCACGTACTTTGCATTTCTCTCCTGAACAGGCCCGACTTTACCAGAATTTTTGGACGCCCAGTAATTTTCTATTTTTCTGAATGAGTAGCTTGCTACCAAAAACAGGATGAAGAGAAGCAAGGGAGATTCCAGAGGATCAAAGCGGGAGTATCTCACCACATGATTGTAATCACTGCTCATAAAGAACTCTCCGACTATAAATCTGTAGGATGTGAGCCCCGCAGGCATATTTTCAAAGTTTCCAAATCCAGCCATAACTTCATAATGGGAACTTTCAAGATACGTGGATTTGAGAGCAGGGAATTTGACAAAAAGCTGACTTTCGTTGTCCACCAGCGCGAGAAATGGCGCATAAAACAGGTTGTGAGGAATTATAACAACGTTTTGGTTCTCCAATGGTTCCCCGCGGACAAGCATTTTCAGAGTTATTGTAGATGTAGAGTTCACCTCTCCTATAAGTCCTTCCACATCTCCAGCGTCGTTAAGTATGCCGTGAGTATCGTCGTGGAGGGGATCAGCCCTGTAAAGACGCACAAAAGATAGATATCCACATCCAGATTTGTTCTTCTCTATAACAGGCTCCAGTTTTTGCTTGAAGTAGTGGGATGCTGTGGCAAGGTCTATGGCATTCACATGGTACTCTTCAGCTACAGCTTTTCTCAGCTCTTTAGCAATTTCACCGGAAATTGTCCAAGTAATGTGTCCACCGTAAACCGCAGGATATTCTAAAATTTGAAGGTCAGAATCAATTTTTATTGTGTTCCCCGCACTCTGAGCGCTGTTAACAGGTAAAATCAGACTAAAAGCCAATAGGATGATGAAAGCAACGGTGATGCGTTTCATATCTGAATAAAAGGGAGAAAGATATTTAATATTTGTCCTTCCATGTAAGCACAGGTTTTCTCGCTGCCAGAACGTCATCCACCCTTTTAACAGCTGTGTTGTGCGGAGCATCTTTGAGGATATCTGGATTCTCTTCCGCCTCTTTGGCTATCTGAATCATTATCTCTGCAAATCGATCCAAAGTTTCTTTATTTTCGCTCTCCGTTGGCTCTATCATCAAAGCTTCATGCACAATCAGCGGAAAGTAAATCGTTGGGGCATGAACTCCGAAATCTAAAAGGCGTTTAGCAACATCTAACGCGCGAGCGTTCTTGGGTTTCACAACAAATTCATGCTTCCTCAAATCCTTATAGGGCAAGTCATAGTAGGGCTTAATCCTCTCCTTCAAATAGTTGGAATTCACCACAGACCTTATAGCAGCTTCTTTCAATCCTTCACCGCCCAATCTCTTTATGTACGCCCAAGCTTTGACCATCACTCCGAAGTTACCGAAGAAGGAACGAACTTTACCGATTGAATGCTTAACATTGTAATCCAGATAATACTTGGTTCCATCGTATCGCGCAATGGGCACGGGTAAGAAATCAACCAACTCACCGCGAACTCCAACCGGCCCACCTCCAGGGCCACCACCTCCATGCGGGGTGGAGAAAGTTTTGTGCAGATTGAGATGAACAATGTCGAACCCCATTAGTCTAGGCGAAGTGATGCCCATTATGGCGTTGAGATTGGCACCATCATAATAAAGGAGCGCACCGTTCTTATGCATAATCTTAGCGATTTCCACTATATCCTCCTCGAATATTCCAAGCGTATTTGGATTCGTGATCATGAAAGCGGCTGTTGTATCATCCACCACGCTTTCCAATGCTTCAATATCAACCATTCCCCGATCATTGGATTTTATCTCAATCACATTGAATCCGGCCATAGTTGCGCTTGCGGGATTCGTTCCGTGCGCGGAATCCGGAAGTATAACGTTCCTTCTCTTTTCCAGTTCCCCGTGAAATTCGTGATAAGCACGCACAAGAAACATACCTGTTAATTCACCATGAGCCCCCGCCGCAGGTTGCAGGGTAAAATCATCCATATCTGTTATCTTCTTCAGCATCTCCTGAAGTTCGTACATGATTTGAAGAGCACCCTGAACAGTTCTCTCATCCTGATAGGGATGAAGGTACATGAACCATCTTGCAATTTCTTCATTCAACTTTGGGTTGTATTTCATGGTGCAGGAACCGAGGGGATAGGTGTTGATATCTATCCCGTAATTCATTTGCGACAATCTTGTGTAGTGGCGCACAACCTGCCATTCCTCAAGATTGGGGATGTTCAGTTTCTCCCTCTTCAAATTCTCAGGCAAATCAACATCCACGCTTCTTTCCTCTTCTCCTTTCAATTCTATGAGAAGAGGTTCATCGTAGGTGGCCTGATGGTACATTTTAGACCACCTCCTTCAAAGCGGACACCAATTTATTCATATCCTCCTCACGATGCATCTCGGTTGTGCAGAGAAGCATGGAATTTGGGATATTGCGATAGCAACCCTCGTTGATCGGTAATCCCCCGTGCACACCCTTTCCTATAATTTCCTTCGATATTTCGTGCGGATTTCTTGGAAGTTCTATCAAGAACTCGTTGAAGTGTGGGGAATCAAAGATTGGGGCTTTGAATCCCGCAGTTCTCAATTTTTCCATTAGGAGTTTTGCGTTATCCATGTTCTTCTTCGCCAGTTCTTTCAAGCCATTCGCACCATAATATGCAACAAATGCAACTGTAAGCACGGCGCAGAGAGACTCATTGGAGCATATATTCGAGGTGGCCTTCTGCCTCCTTATATGCTGCTCCCTTGTTTGAAGGGTCATAACGAATGCGCGATGCCCATCTTTATCAACGGTCTCGCCTATCAATCTTCCGGGCATTTTTCTAACATACTTTTTCTTAGTCGCAAAAACTCCTAAAAGAGGCCCACCGAAGCTTATGGGATTTCCCAAGATTTGACCTTCTCCAACAACTATATCCGCTCCATACTCACCGGGCGGTTTTAAAATTGCTAAACTCAGGGGATTAACACCAACTGTGTAAATGAACTTCTCTCCCAAATCTCTGATTCTTATCGAATTTTCATCAATTATTCCGAAGAAGTTGGGATTTTCCACGTAAACCATCGATGTATTTTCATTTATCATCTCATTGAGATTATCAAGATCAACCATTCCACGCTCGTTCAACCTGTATTTTCTTATCTTCATTCCCAATCCAAAGATGTAGTTCTTCAGAACGCTCTCCTTCTCCCAGTAGAGATTCTCCGGCACCAAAACCTCATTTTTTCTGTTTATGCGATACGCCATGCGAGCAGCTTCACCTAAAGATGTGGAACCATCGTACATTGATGAATTGGCCACTTCCATTCCTGTTAATTCGGCTATAACACTCTGATATTCAAATTGTGTTTGAAGCATACCCTGCGATATTTCAGGTTGATAGGGCGTGTACGAAGTGTAGAATTCTGATCTTCCGGCGATTTCAAGGACTGCCGGGGGAATGTAATGGAAATAAATCCCTGCACCTAAAAAAATGGGCATATCAAAAATTGTTTTGTTCTTCTTTGCAATTTCCTTCGCATATTGATATAAGGAGATTTCGTCCATCTTCTCGATATCTATCCCATCTTTCCATACTTCTCTTGGCACATCTTTGAAAAGTTCTTTCCATGAATTCAGTCCCATTTCTCTAAGCATGAGTTCCCACTGCTTCATAGGGAAGGGGTAAGAGCTTTCACACCATAAAATTTTTTATTCTCTCTTTTGAGATAGCATATCTGCTATTGTTTGAAATGCGTGGTTCACATGCTCGCCTGTTTTTGCACTCGTAATTATGTATTTTTTTGCCCCAATTTTTGATGCTATCTTTTTCAAATAATCTTTATCCACGCTCCACTTGAGGTCACTCTTATTGGCTATCATTAATACGGGAACTCTCTCTTCCTTAATGACACTTTTTGCCGCCTTGACCCATTCATCTAAAAGCTCAAAGGTATCCTTCTTAGTTAGATCTCCAACGGCTATAAGAGCATGTGCCCCGAAAAAGTAGGATGTGGATAGAAGCTGCCTGAATGAATCTTGGCCCATTATATCCCAGATCATGAGGGTAATGTTCTCACTCTCCCTTTGAATTTTCTTTTTGTATATATTTGTTCCTATAGTCTCAAGATATTTATCGGAAAATATATTGTAAACAAACCTCTTAATGAGCGAAGTTTTTCCCACGGCAGGCTCCCCCATCAAACACACTTTGAACTTTTTCTCCACCATACTTATCTTAATATAATTCTTGTTGATAAACTTTGCCTTCTGATAGAGATAAAATTTAAATACATCTAAATCATGTAGGTTTACCTAATGAGTTAAGACATATCTAAGAAGGTGATACAATGAAGGTCAAATTAAGCGAACTCAAGCCCGGAGAAGAAGGAAAAATCATAGGCGTATCTGGAGGAGATTCACTGTTAATCCGAAGGATGACAGAGATGGGTATGACAAAAGGAGAGAAGGTGAAAGTGATAAGAAACGCGCCTCTGAAAGACCCGATAGAATTTGAAGTTAAGGGATACCACCTCTCATTGAAAAAAGATGAGGCTAAGATGATAATTGTGGAGGTGAACAGATGATTCCTTTAGCGATGGCTCCTGAAGGTGAAATATTGAAAATTGTAGGTGTGAGGGGAGGGAGGGGCATTATGCAGAGACTTGCGGATTTAGGTCTTATTCCAGGAAGTACAGTAAAAATTATAAAATCTATGAGCAACGGTCCTCTTCTTCTTGAAGTGAAAGGCTCAAGAATTGCACTGGGAAGGGGAATTAGCATGAAATTATTTGTGGAGGTGAGATAATGCGAATAAGAGTTGCTCTCGCTGGGAATCCAAATGTTGGAAAATCAGTTGTATTCAATAATTTAACAGGAGGACATCAGCATATAGGTAACTGGCCCGGAAAAACTGTTGATAAGGCGGAGGGAACATTGAATTATAAAGGAAATGAGATATATGTAATTGATTTACCTGGAACATACAGTTTAACAGCATATTCCATGGAAGAATTAATTGCAAGGGATTACATAATTTCTGAGAAGCCAGATATTGTGGTTAATGTTGTTGATGCTTCCAATCTTGAAAGAAATCTATATTTGACATTGCAGTTGCTTGAACTTGGGGCAAATGTAATCATCGCCCTCAACAAGATAGACCTGGCTGAGAGAGAAAATATAAAAATAGATATTAGAGCGTTAGAGAAAAAAATCGGAGTGCCTGTGATACCAACAGTTGCTCCAAGAAAGGAAGGTATGGATGAATTATGCGATGCAATAATCAAATACTCAAAAAAGAAGAAAGGAGAAAAAATAAGATACAGTGATAAGATTGAAAAATACATAGAGAAAATTGAAAAAATAATCACAAAAAACTTGCCAGAAGAAATGGATATAAGATGGGCAGCAATAAAGATTCTTGAAAATGATGAAGAGGTCAAAAAGAAAATTAAAGATGAAAGCGTGATTTCAGAATGTGAAGAAATAAGAGAAGAAATGAAAGAAGAAATTGGAGATCCAGAGATTGCAATGGCTGATGCAAGATATGAA
>WALH01000089.1 GCA_015522935.1 DHVE2 group archaeon
AATCACGGAAACCTATGGCGATTCCTGAATTACCGGAAATTATAAACAGCAGAAAAGAGAAGGCAGCGCTCCACGGTTCATAAATCATCATTGGAAGAACCCCAAACAGTAGGCCAGCAATTACCCACCCTGCAATCATGGTTATTTCTGCACCTCTCCCGTTTTTCTTATTTCTCTGCATGAGATGCTTTGTCTTCTTCCATAGGGTCACATTTATGTAAGCTATGAAAAGTGCGGATATGCCCCAGAACAATCCCATAAAGATACCCGCGTAGATAGTGTGCGTCCAGAGCCATTCATAAGCTCCTTTATTAAAGTACACACCCAAGAGTATTAACTGGTAAACCGCTAATACAACCGTCCATGCTATGTAATTCATCCCTGCGTAAACTTGGGAACTTGCTATCAGCTTTTTCTCGACCTTTTCTATCACATCTTTCATTTCATCCATTTCAATCATCGATTAACCCATATACATCGTTGAATATAAAAGGTGTAATTTCTCTGAATTACAGAGTAAAAATTCCAAGATGCAATTGTAGCAAAGCCTTTTAATACTTCCATGTATACCAAATAATATGGAGAATTACACAGCCAAAGCCATTCAGATTTTAGAAGATTCTCAGGCCGTGAGAAAGAGGCCGGGAATGTACATTGGGAGCACGGATGAGCGTGGCTTACATCACTTAGTTTATGAGGTTGTGGATAACAGCATAGATGAAGCCCTCGCCGGTTTCTGTAAGAATATAAACGTAACGATTCACGAGGATGGTAGCGTAAGCGTTGAGGATGATGGTCGAGGCATCCCCGTGGATATTCACCCTGAGAAGGGAAGAAGCGCTCTTGAGATAGTTATGACCGTGCTTCATGCAGGTGCAAAATTCGATAAGAAAGCCTATAGAATCACAGGAGGGTTGCATGGTGTCGGCATACATGTTGTCAATTTTCTTTCCGAATGGCTGCGGGCTTATGTGAAGAGGGATGGGAAGATTTACTTTCAGTGGTACGTTCGAGGAGAACCTCAAAACGATGTAAAGGTGATAGGTAACACGAGGATCGGAAAGTTCAAATTCAACTCCTTTGAAGAAGAATTTCGTTACAAAAGAGGCACATATATTAGATTTAAACCGGATCCGAAAATATTTGAAACAACCGAATTTAAATATGAAACAATTCGCAAAAAACTGATGTACCTTGCATTTCTCAATCGAGGAGTTAGAATTGAAATTGAAGATAGAAGATCAGGAACACATGAAGTTTTCCAGTATGAAGGAGGAATAACGGAGTTTGTGAAATATCTCAATGAAGGTTATACTCCATTACACAGGGACATTGTATACGGAGACGATGAGCAGAATGGTGTAATTGTGGAATTCGCTTTGCAGTACAACGACAGCACGTCAGAGAATTTTCTTGCTTTTGTGAACACAATAAACACAATAGAAGGGGGCACACATGTTTCCGGATTCAGAAGCGCTCTGACGAAGGTCATAAACGATTATGCCAAAGAGAAGAATATAGCAAAGGGTGTTACACTTCAGGGTGAGGATGTGCGTGAGGGTTTGACCACCGTTCTTCACGTCAGGCATCCAGACCCGCAATTTGAAGGTCAAACCAAAGCGAAGTTAGGGAACAGCGAAGTCAAAGGGATAGTTTTTTCTATTGTTTCGAAGATCCTTAAGCAATATTTCGAAGAGCATCCTGATACTGCAAGCATAATTGTGGGTAAAGCAATCGCAGCAGCAAGAGCGAGAATCGCAGCCCGCAAGGCGAGAGAACTCGCAAGGAGAAAAAATCTCTTAGAGTCTCTGGATCTACCTGGCAAATTGGCCGATTGTACGGAAGAGAATCCTAAGAAGGCGGAACTCTTCATAGTGGAAGGAGACTCAGCAGGTGGAAGTGCTAAACAGGCTCGCAACAGGCATTTTCAGGCCATATTACCACTTCGTGGAAAGATCCTCAACGTTGAGAAAGCTCATATAGATAGAGTATTCAAAAATCAGGAGATTCGTGCTTTAATATCTGCGATAGGCACGGGGATTCGAGATGAATTTGATTACTCAAAACTCAGATATCACAGAATAATAATTATGACCGATGCAGATGTGGATGGGGCACATATACGCACGCTTCTTCTTACATTTTTCTATCGCTACATGCCAGAATTGATTGAGAATGGTCATATTTACATCGCTCAGGCACCCCTTTACCGCATTCAGAAAGGAAAGGATGTGTATTACGTTTACAGTGAGAATGAAAAGGAAGAAATGCTGAAAAAATTGGGAAATGTGAATGTGCAGAGATTCAAAGGTCTTGGAGAGATGAACCCTCAGCAACTGTGGGAAACAACAATGGATCCGGAGAGGAGAAGGCTTATGTGTGTAACCATCGAAGATGCGGCGGAGGCGGATCGCCTTTTCTCCATACTCATGGGCGAAGCAGTCGAACCTCGGAGAGATTTTATAATCAGGCATGCCCGCGAGGTTATGAACCTGGATATATAATTTCGATAGTTTGCAGACGGGGGAAATATATATGGGTGGTAGAATCAGAGAAATGAAGGAAATTACATACGAAGATTACCTCAAATTTATAAAAAAGGGAGATTTTGTTATAATTGGAAAAGAAAAAATTAATCTTAAAAAGAGTTGGCAAATTAAGAAATTTGCACCTTCAAATTTTGAGCCTGAACATACAACAGTATGGAGTTTCCCTAATCGTGGGGATTGGGCAACTCATAAAGGTGATTACAGAGGAAACTGGTCTCCTTATATACCACGAAATTTGATATTGAAATACACAAAAGGTGGTGAGTGGGTTTTGGATCAGATGATGGGAAGTGGCACAACCCTTGTAGAGGCAAAATTGTTGAGAAGAAATGCCATTGGTGTGGATATAAATAGGGATGCTGTAATGATAGCAAGAGATAGATTAAATTTTTCTGGATATGATAATTCTATTATAAAAACATACTGGGGAGACGCAAGAAAACTTGATAA
>WALH01000090.1 GCA_015522935.1 DHVE2 group archaeon
ATCTTACATCATTCATACTAATTTCCACTGTCTTGGTCAGGGTCTGCAGAGAATTTACGCCCGATAAAGTGTGTGCAGAGCCTGTACTCATTACTGAAAATACTGTAATCACTGTAAGCGCAGCAATTACCACACTTACATATTTTCGAAATTCTTTTCCTCTCTTCATATTCTCCCTCCTTTGTACTTTTTCCCTTTTTAAGGGTAACGACGCATGTAAATTTGAATATTTAAAAATTTCCCTTGTTCTTCCCTGTGAGATAATCAATGATATTCAACATTTTTTAGTGGTCAAGGTGTGAGAATACAGAAATCATTATTAACAAGAAAAAAATCAAATAGGATGCATGCCATATAGAACTATGAATAATGAAATCAAGAATCTGCGAAAGATTGCGGATGTTGCTAGGCATGCTGTTGGGGAATCGATTGAAAAATATGGGCCGAATATTTCCGATGTTGTGATGCAAGGAGCCTATGGCTTGCCATCCTCTAGGCTGGATGTGGATGTTGAGAAAAAGGTGATTGAGTTCATAGAAAAGCAAGGATTTGAATACAACATATTCACCGAAGAAGAGGGTTTTATAGATCGTGGAAAAGAAATGACTCTCATAATGGATCCAGTGGATGGCTCATACAATGCAGAAGAGGGCATACCTTTCTATGCCATATCTCTTGCCCTAACACGTAATGATTTGAAATCTGTGGAGTATGCATACATAAAAAATGTGCCCCTCAATACTGATTACTGGGCTGTTAAGGGCGAAGGCTCATATAAAGATGGGAAAAGACTAAAAACAAATGGCAAAAAGAATCTCTTCATAATTTATCTGGGAAAAAAAGCTACCGAAAGAGCGTATAAATTATCAAGAAAAGCGAGAAGAGTTAGAGATATGGGAAGCGCATCTTTGGAAATGGCGATGGTTGCTGAGGGTATAGCCGATATTTTTTATTATTCTTTTAAAGAGGCAGGCGCGTTGAGGATAGTGGATATCGCCGCATCGTATCTCTTAGTGAAGGAAGCTGGAGGTCTCGTGCTGGACGAAGATCTCAATCCCCTCAATATGAAACTTAATTTCTCATGCAGAAAGAACGTTATCGCCCTTGCAAATTCCAAGCTCTTGGAGGTGGTGAAATGAACTACGCTGTCATGGCCAATCCTGAATGCCCAGAATGCATCAAATTGGCGGAGAAAGTAGTTGCAAAGAAAAATGCAATTATGGAGGAGAGAACCGCACATCGGCTAGGCAGAAGTGGCACGAGGCTTGAGGATATAGATGTGGATGTTATAATCACCATTGGTGGAGATGGAACAATTCTTTTAGCTTTGCAGCGTGCCCAAGGTAAAATTTTAGGCGTTAATATGGGTGTTTTAGGTTTTCTGACAGAAGTTGAGCCTGAAAATGTATGGAATGCAATAGAAAGAGTGGAGAAGGGAGATTACATAATAGATAGAAGAATGCGACTTGGTGTTTATCTCAATGATTCTCGTCTCTATGATTGCGTGAATGAAGCCGTTGTCCACACTTCTGAAATAGCAAAGTTGAGATCTTACAGAATAAAATACGGAAAAGAAATCGTGGATGAAGTTCGTGCTGATGGAGTTATAATCTCCACTCCAACAGGTTCGACTTCGTACGCCATGAGCGCCGGAGGCCCCGTGTTATACCCGTCCATAGAAGCATTTGTGATCGTGCCCATTGCCCCGTTCAAATATACTACTCATGTTTTTATACTTCCGGCTAATGAGATAAAAATAGAATCCACGGATGGAAAAATTAATCTCCTTGTTTTGGATGGTCAATATTACAAAGAAATGAAGGCAGGAGACACTATAAGGATTGTTAAATCGGAAAATTATGCTGAATTCATAAGGTTCAACAGCTCATTTTTCAACAGAATAAAGAAACGCATGCTTGGAAGGTGAGGGTTTTGTGGAAAATAAGAAGAGATGTTTTGAAACTCATAATGGAATCCTCCAAGTCCTCATATCCTAATGAATTCGGTGCTTTTCTCAGGGCTAAGCACAAGATAATTTATGAAATAATTCTCCTTCCCGGCACGATTTCCGGTGGGAGAAGTGTGCTTTACAACCTTCTTATGAAACCAATAGATTTCACCATTGTCGGCTCCGTGCATTCTCATCCTTCGGGTTTTCCAATACCATCCCAAGCGGATTTAGACATGTTTTCAAAAACTGGGGATGTACATATAATTGTTGCTTATCCATTCACGATGAATTCATGGAAGGCTTACAATCGTAATGGCGAGGAAATAGAGGTAAAAGTCATTTAAGAAATCATCTCTTGATGGGCAGAGAATTTATAGCCATGTGATTTCTACATCAAACAGGACAAAATTTTAAAATAAGCTATTGAGATTATACCATGGTGATATGATGAAAAGAATTCTTATAACTGGAGGTCTCGGTCAGATAGGATCATCTCTTGCACCATTTTTGAGAAATAAGTACGGCAGAGAAAATGTAATAGTTGCAGATGTAAGAGAGCCAAAAGATGTTGAAAAAGTGGAACCATTCGTTAAACTTGATGTTCTGGATAGAAATGCCATAGATAAGGCGATTGGGCAGTACGATATTGACACTATTTTCCATCTTGCTGCCATTCTTTCTGCTAAAGGAGAGTTGAACCCTCAACTTGCTTTCCGTGTAAATATAATTGGATATTACAATATTCTTGAAGCTGGGAGGGAGCATTCCTTAGAGAGGATAATGTTTCCAAGTTCCATAGCGGCTTTTGGGCCTGAGACTCCTAAGAACAACACACCAAATGATACTATTCTCAAGCCAAGAACAATCTATGGTATAAGCAAGGTTGCAGGGGAACTTTTAGGATTGTATTACTGGGAGAAGTATGGCCTTGATGTTCGTGGCTTACGTTATCCAGGAATAATAAGCTGGAATTCTCTTCCAGGTGGAGGAACTACGGATTACGCTGTTGACATGTTCTATTACGCGCTTCGGGGTGAAAAATATGTATGCTTTTTGAGGGAAGACACTGTGCTGCCCATGATGTATATGCCAGATGCAATAAAAGCGATAACCATGCTCGCCGAAGCAAATGGAAGCAGATTGATTCATCGCACAGATTTTAATATTCAGGCGATGAGTTTTGCACCTAAAGATTTAGTGGAGGAAATAAGAAAATACATTCCTGATTTCGAGGTTGAATACAGGCCAGATTACAGGCAGAAAATTGCGGATTCGTGGCCTAAAAGCCTCGATGATTCGGCAGCAAAGGAAGAATGGGGATGGAGACCCGATTATGATTTAAGTTCTATGGTTAAGGATATGATAAAAAATCTCAGTAAAAAGTTGGGGGTAGAGGTTCAGTAAACCATTGGAATATACCTCTCTATGCCCATCTTTACTGTTTCAAATCCCGTGTTAACATTCCGTATAAAGGGCGTATGCACACCTGTGAGTATAGCTGTGACCTTTATCTTATTGCGGTATCGATCATCTATTCTTGCACCGACTTTCACCTCTGCATCCTCCTGAATGCCGGAAGTTATACCTTCCGTAATTCGGTATACGGTTCTCAGGGTCATTTGTGGTCCACCGGTTATGTGAAGTAGTACACCAGATGCACGCCGGTAATCGATATCCATAAG
>WALH01000091.1 GCA_015522935.1 DHVE2 group archaeon
ATTTAGAAGAATACCACCGTGACCCATCTGGAGATTACGACGGTGATGGAACTCCCGACATCTACGACACGGACGATGATAACGATACCATTCCAACGGGCGTGGAAGTGCAGAATCATCTTGACCCATTCAATCCCGCAGATGCGAATGGTGATTTAGACCATGATGGCATAAATAATGGAGCAGAACCCTATTACTGGAATATCACGAGAAAACTCATCCTACAAAAAGCACTGGAATACAAGGGGCTTATACTGGTTGGATTGGAAACACTTAGGGATATGGAAATTGAAAATAGAAATATAAACCTGTTTGAATATGTGTTAAATGTGTATAGAGATAGGAGCGGAAACTGTGTGAAAATTCTTTTCTCATCCGAAATTGTTTAATACGCTCACGCTTTTTCATTACTTATGCTTGAAACTGTGGTGTCAGGAATAAGATTTTCCAATCCCCTGCTCTTAGCGTCTGGGATTATGGATGAAACCGCAGACTCCATGATAAGAATCTCGAAGTCAGGTGCTGGAGGCATAGTGACGAAATCCATAGGAATGGAAGAAAGGGAAGGATATGAAAATCCTGTGGTTTACGAACTTCCCAATGGTCTTGGACTTTTAAACGCTATGGGGTTGCCAAATCCGGGCATAGAGAATTACAAAAATGAAATAAAAAATGCCCTGAAAGGGGGGGTGCCTGTTATAGGGAGCATTTTTGGAAAAGATGCGGGAGAATTCTTGTATTTATCAAAGAGAATGGAAGATTACGGAGTTCACGCTATTGAACTGAATCTTTCCTGTCCGCATGCAAAAGGATATGGGATGGAGATAGGCGTGGATGAAAACTTGGTTGAGGAAATAGTGAACGAAGTGAAGAAAAGCGTAAATATTCCTGTATGGGCAAAACTCACGCCTAACACCCATAAAATAGTGGATATTGCGAAAGCTGCTGAAAAGGCGGATGCCTTAGTGCTAATCAATACGGTTCGGGGAATGGCCATTGATGTGGATGCCCGTGTTCCCGTGTTGAAAAATGTTTACGGGGGATTATCGGGCCCGTGCATAAAGCCTATAGGGGTTCGTGCAGTTTATGAGGTTTACCGTGAAACTCAAAAGGAAATAGTGGGTGTTGGTGGGATACTCAACGGAAGGGATGCTCTTGAATACATAATGGCCGGCGCTAAAGCGGTGCAGATTGGGACGGCTATATACTATCGCGGTGTGGGAGTCTTCCATGAGATAGCCAGTGAAATGAGAGAGTGGATGAAGAAAAACAAAGTATCCAAGATTAAGGAACTTGTTGGAATTGCACAGGTGAGGTAATATGTACAGGGTCGTGGAGATTGAAGAGGTTCGTGATGAAGCGAAAGATGTAAAAACTTTCTTTTTCAGAGATACGTCCAATCCGCAACCAGGGCAGTTTTATATGATATGGATCCCGCAGGTTGATGAGTTTCCAATGAGCATCTCGTACATTGGAGAGCTGAAAGGATTTACGGTGAAGAAAATCGGTAAGGGAACCACTAAGATGCATAGCCTCCAAAAGGGGGATAAACTCTGGCTCCGTGGCCCATACGGAAAAGGATTTAAAATAGAAGAAGGAAAAGCACTTGTGGTGGGAGGTGGCACAGGAATGGCTACCTTAGCTCCTCTTGCTGAAATGCTGGGCAATAAAGATATAATCATCGCCGCTAAAAGTGAGGATGAGATAATATTCAGAAATCGATTTAAAGAAAATGTTTTCTTTGCTACAGATGACGGCTCTCTGGGGTTCAAAGGATTTGCCACAAAACTTGCGGAAAGGATGATCGAGGAGGATGATTACAAAATAATATACACCTGCGGTCCGGAAATGATGATAAGGAAAATGGTGGATATAGCGAAGGAGAGGAAAATAAAGATTCAGGCCTCACTTGAGCGATATATGAAATGTGGGATAGGAATATGTGATTCCTGCACTATAAATGGATATAGAGTTTGCGTAGATGGCCCCGTCTTTAGTGAGGAAATTCTATTCAGTATGGATGATCTGGGGAGAAGATGGCGTGCAAAATCTGGAAAATCGATATCTAAGGAGGAAAACCATGATATTGGCGAAAAATCTCAATAAATGGTACGGGAATTTACATGTTCTTCGTGATTTAAATATCGAAGTGGAAAAGGGAGAGATATTTGGATTGTTGGGCCCGAATGGAGCTGGAAAAACAACGCTCATAAAGGTTCTAACCGGACAAACATCGGCGAGTGGAGAGGTGAAAGTTGGTGGAATAAACCCTATAACTGACCCTATAGGAGTTCGAAGGATAGTGGGTATCGTGCCAGAGAGTGAGAGTGTACCAAATTACCTGACTGTAAGGGAGTATCTCTACTTTGTGGTTCGTATAAGAAAACTGCCTATAAAAAAGGTAGATGAGATGCTCGATGAATTTAATCTCAAGAAATATGAAAATAAGATATGCCGGGATTTATCAAAGGGTACAAAGCAGAGGCTCATGTTTGCTGTTGCTATTATGCACAATCCCCGCATTCTGTTTTTAGATGAGCCTTTCATCAATTTAGATCCAATTTATCAAAGGGAAATGAGAGAGTTAATAAAAGAGTATATTGCGAGTGGGGGCACGATATTCATGGCCACACACATAATGGAGATGGCTGAAAAGCTCTGTACTAAAATAGGGATTATTATTGATGGAAAAATTGCAAAAATAGTACGGAACCCTCAGAATTTAGAAGAGGAATTTATGAAAGTGATAGGTGATGTTAATTTACTATCTCATTGAGGAGTACAGAAGGCACACTACAATAGCGAGAAAATTCTCCTTTTTCATTTTCCCCATATACATAATTTTCTTCACGGCAGTTGGGGGTGCATTCATAGGAGACGTGCTGAAGATTTTCCCCTATTCAAAGTTCATACTTTTGACTATGATCTCAACGTTTCTATACGGTTTTGGAGTTGGCTCTTTTGAGTTTCTTGGACGCTCACAGGAGGAAAATACCCTTTTAACAATCTCCCACATTTTTCCCATTACTTTAAGAGAATCCTATTTTTATGTGTTTTTGAGAGATTCTATTTACTACACTCTACTTTTTCTTGTACCTTCATATGTGGGAATGATTATATCCATCCCATTTTCCGGGCTTTCTTTGATTCAGATATCATTTTTTACCCTCTCCATCCTCACATCCATGTTTCTGGGCTATTCCCTTTCATATGCTCTTTTTCCTCTGCATCAAAGAGCACCAAAAATTTATTCTTCATCTCTTCTTATAATTTTAATATATGTTATCTCAGCCTATCTTAATATTATCTATTTTCCTACAGTAGAGTTGCAGATAACTAAACAATGGATCTGGTTTTTAATCTCATTTATTGTAATCATCTCTTTTGCTGCCATAGGATATGAGTTTGTATCAGAAAATAATAAAATTCCCAAAAAAAGTTACAGTTTTTCACTTCCAAAATATGAGAGGATATTCTCCGATACTATGCTTGCCAAGGATATGGAAGAGGTGGTTCGGGGAAATGTTGTTATCAAGGCTAGCATGACTTATTTCGTGCCAATGCTCTTGCTTTTTATATTTGTCAGGATAGTGAATTTGTCTTCGGGGAAATCAGTATACAATTCCCTTTCAATATCGGTAATGCTATCCATTTTTTCCACCGTAGTTTACTCATGGCTCACAATTATGGATAATCCTCAATACCTCTCTTATCTTCCTTTAAGATCATGGAATCTGATAGGGGCACACATCAAAACTCATTTAATCGTAGTGTCTGCGATTTCTATACCGGTTATCATATGGTTCAATTTATCCAATTCTCTCATGATTCTTCCCTCAATTTCCCTCTTCTACATAAATGCGTTCTATCTCCTCTCTCTCACCGCCTATCTCGCCGGGTACAGAATAACAAGCATGCTCTTTGATCCGGAAATTGTTATGAAATTCAGTTTTTACAGCATAGTACCAGGAATGATTCTTGTGATATTCACACTTGGAACAGATTTCTTAGATTACCTTGTATCTGCTACTGTTTCCGTGTTGGTTATACTCTTGGGAATTATTGTTCTGAGAAAAGCACAGGAAAGATGGGTATATTTTGATTGATATTTATGCGGGTTATAAACGCAAAGTTTAATATAGGCAAATCGAATCTATATAAATGCCGGATTTCCAGTTGGATCTGAGTTCACAGCTGCCTTACATAGGAATTTCGATTTTCGACATAATATTCGCCATAGTGGCGTTTATTGTTGGCTATATCCTGATTATACTAATCGTGAAAATTTTCAGAAAATCACTCATGAAGACAGGTCTTTCACGCATACTAACAGAATTTCTATCTAAATTTCTCAAAATTTTGCTAATTGTGATTTTAATTCTCGCCATATTACCCATCCTGAACATAGATGTGAGCGCAATTGTTATCGGTATATCTGCCGTTATAGGTCTGATTTTAGGGTTTGGGATGCAGGATACCATGACAAATGTATTTGCGGGATTCTGGTTAGCGGTACTAAAGCCCTTTGAAGTTGGGGATTACGTACAGGTAAACGGGATGGAGGGTTCTTTGAAAAATGTGGGGATTATGTCTACAGTTCTTTTAACGCCTGATAACAAATATATAATGATACCAAACACACTTGTTTGGGGTGCAAGCATAGTGAATTATACCAAAATGCCCACAAGAAGGGTCGCTGTGGATATAGGTATATCATATGAATCTGACTTGGATAAGGCTATTAAGATTTTAATGGATATAATGCTCAGAGACAACAGAATTTTAAAGAATCCCAAGCCAACAGTAATTGTAAGTGAACTTGCTGACTCATCCATAAATCTTCAACTCAGAGCTTGGGTTAAAACGGAGAATTATTGGGATTTAAAGAATGATTTAACGAAGAAGATATTAAAAATATTGCCTGGGGAGGGGATTGAGATCCCCTATCCGAAAATGGATATACGCATAATAAAACCCCAGTAATCTTTAGTTTTATGAAAAATGCAGAAAAGCTTATATTTGATGATTTCATAGTTATTTAACAGGATGATTTCAATACCTTTCGTGGGAGTACTGAGAAGCGAAGTTCTTGAGAAGGCTGGATTACTATGATACAAATTCGGGTAGCCTTTTAAATACCGACCTGTGGTTTGCTAGCATATCAATAATCGATGGAACTGTAAGTCAGAAATACAGGCTTACTTCGGGAAACAATTACTGGGAACAGGCACCTGCAATTGCGTGTTCAGGAAACAATATATATGTAATTTATTACAACTATTCAACATCGAGTAAGAATGCATACATAGATTACATAGAGTCATCAGATGGGACGTCATGGAGCTCCCCGGTGCATGTGAGTGATAATGCCACAGCCAACGATACTGCACCAGTTGCAGATGTTTTTTCGGATGGGAATTATGATATTTATTTTGACAAGGTTCCAGAGTTCAACATGTATGCTCTCATTCCCCTTTTGATTACTTTACCCATCGTATTGAGACGTAAATGGAGAAGGGCAAATATTTAAATCCCATAGAAATATGTCTTTACGATGAGAATACCCACATCTGTGAGTGCATTTGACACAATTGTGAATGGTGGAGTTCCGGCAGGCTCGGTGATAATTCTTGCTGGAGAACCGGGAGCCGGAAATTTAGAATTTGCTTACACATCAGCTGCAAAATTATCTCTCGCTCGAAGGGATAAGAGATTCAGAGAGTTTATGATTTCTGATTCTCCCGATATTTATATCCCCGAAGGAACGGTTTATATATCGTTCTCTCGAAGCGAAAGGGAGGTTCTGCGTTCCGTGGATTTGACTTTCAATAAAGATCTCGCTAAATCTTTTCAGGACAATCTCGAGTTCAGAGATTTTTCTGTGGAATTTTTCAGGAACAGCATAGTGCCACGACGGTGGGTGGCGAACAGTGCAGGGGAATTTTTTCGAAGAAAAGGTGACATATTAAGCGAATTTGTGAACTACATAGATTCTATTGCTGACGGAAAGATTGTGATAGTGGATTCCTTAACGGATCTTGTCACATCGCCTCGAATAGATTTGAAGGATTTGGTGGATGTTATAAAAGCACTCAGAAGACAGGCAAAAGAGTGGAAAACAGTGATATATCTTCTTCTCACAGTTGGAATAGCAGATAAAAGAGATGAAATTCTTCTTTTCGATTCTGTGGATGGTGTAATGGTTTTTGAGTGGTACTCTTCGCACAAATATTCAAAGAGATATCGTTATATGTATGTGCTGAAATTCACAGGACTTATGGCGCATTTGGAGGAGGAAAGAATTGCAAGGTTCAACACAACCTTAAATAGGAGAAATGGATTTGTAGTGGTGAATACTGAAAAAATAGGGTGATTGGTATGAGAATCAAAACTGGAATTAAGGGTCTTGACGAAATGGTTGGTGGTGGGATTCCGCAAGGCCATAGTGTTGCTGTGATAGGCTCGTTTGGAACAGGGAAAACCACCTTAGCCATGCAGTACATTTGGGAGGGTCTAAAAAACGGAGAAAAATGCATATTTATGAGCCTTGAAGAAGATGAGGAAAGCATAATGAAAACTGCAGAATCCTTCGGATGGAAATTTGATGAGTATCTGGATAAAAATCTTCTTCTCATAAAATTAGAGCCGGAGGATGCAAAAAGCAGTGTAAATCGACTCGAAGGTGAAATACCAGAAATAATAAAGGAGTTTGGAGCAACAAGAATAGCCATTGATTCTGTGAGCTTAATAACAATGCTTTTCAAAAGCGATGAGGAAAGAAGAAAGGCAATATTCAAACTGAGCAGAAGTATAAAGGAAAGTGGGGCCACTTCGATTTTCACAGCTGAGGTAAACCCTCAAAATCCTGTGGTGAGCAGAGATGGACTTGTTGAATACGTGGTGGACGGAGTCATACTCCTATCGTTTCAGGAGGAAAGCAACAGGCTTATGCTTACTCTTCGGGTTTTAAAAATGAGGAGAACCAAGCATTCGAGGGAAGTAAAGCCATACACCATAACTGAGCACGGGATAGAGGTGATGGCCGAATCTACTATATTCTAAGGGTGATTTTATGAATAAGAAGGAACTCAAAGAGGTATTTGCCGCTTACTACGGCTTGGGCTCTTCTATGAGAGGAGAAAAGGTTAAAATTGAAATTGTGGATGTTGAAGACGCTGGAGAAGCAAGTATAAAGATACCTTGGGAGGAACACATAGGGAATATCAGCGGTGTGGCTAGGATATCCCCATTTGACATTATTTATTACGAAAGGATGAAAATTAATGATGAGAATATCAGAAAAGCCATAGAAATAATGAAAGGGCTCGCAAAGAAAAACAATCTCTATCTCACAAAAGATTCATCTGAAAGATACCTCCTTATCAATCCCAAATACAGGAGATGATACAATGGAAAAAGATAAAAGTATTATGATGAAAAATCTCTTGGAGAGCATAAAATTAGATGTGTATGTTGAATCTAAAATACCCGAAATGCATGTTTGCTTTCTCTGTGGAAGAATTGGATATAAGGACCTCCCTATGAAAAAAATAGGAAACAAGTGGATATGTATAGATTGCCTGCGTGAGCTAAAAGAAACTCTTGACTCTCTTGAAGAGTGGGAACAGGAAATAGCACTTCAGAAAGAATTTAAAAAACAGATAGAGAGAGGGCTCAATCGGTGAACGTCTGGCCCTTCACAAAGTTGTTTTTAATGTAATCTATGATTATTGCCCTATCCCTTTTGAGATGAGACTCATACCACACAGGGATTATTTTCAGCAGTACATCTCTAATCTTATCTATGCTCGCCTTCTTCACAGGTTCATCATAGAGAACATACTGACTGTAAATTCTCTTCCATCCAGAGAACTTGTCGTAATTTTCACCTTCGGAGAATTCAAAAATAATCCTTATCTTCTCCTCTTCATCACTGTTGTAGTATAAGACTTTCAGTGAATCTCCAACACGATTCTCATCGCGCGTGATATCTACCAAGCTTATCTCTCTCACTGTGGCAAAGTCAAAGTTTTCATTTACAATCCACTTATCAGGGAAAACCTCAAAGTGAGACACCCATTTCTCGTGGGGGGGTTCCATTCTGAAATGTACGTTGATGTTGTTGAACTGGATCCATATCTTCCAGAAATCTTCAATTATATCCCTGTTTAATTCTCTCTTCTTTCCTATCTCAGTTGAAATGCTCTTTATTACTTCCTCTTTCTTTTTCTGCAGTTCGCTTTGAAGTTTTTCATACCAATCTTCTTTTGTGGTCGTCATTTTCGATCCCTCGCCATCGTAATGTTATTTTTAGGATATAAAATTATCGTTATCCTTGAAGCGTTTACCAGAACTTGCCCATGTTCTCAATGGGGATGGGGCACATAACAATTCTGTGAGACCATAGGCAGTCACCACAACTTGGCTCATTGGCCCAGCAGTCTCTGCGAGTATCTTTCGCAACGCAGATTGCAGCGATTAGTTATCTCGAGGTAAAGGTACTGCATGTCGGGATTACAAGGAATTTGAACTATCACTTCATCAAGATGAAACTCGTGCATTAGTCACCACCTCTCATCATTCGCCTCTTTTTCATATTGTATTCATCAAAATCCAAGATATTGTGG
>WALH01000092.1 GCA_015522935.1 DHVE2 group archaeon
AAGGCCTTACTTTTCAGTAAGAAAGCTAAATTCATTAGGCTTATAGTGTACGCTTTATCCGACTTTCAGGGTAAGAGCGAGAGCATATTGGGGAAAAAGCACCCTGTTATCGGTTACCAAAAATGATGCCCCAACTTATTGAGAAGTTACTTTAGATGCCTATAAAGCGCAGGTTCCCTGTTGGGGCTTTAGCAGCTCCAGAAAAAAGGTCCGGCAGATCTCTCACCAATAGCGAATCCTGGATCTAATCGAACCGCGCAGTTAAAAATTAGGTTAGGTGACATTTGACTTGCTCTGATCAATCTCATTCTCGAATTAATCAAAGCTGGTCTGTAAAAGGGATTATTCATTGGTCCAATCATCAAGCTTTAATCGTGGTACTCTTCGAAATTCACCAGTGTTATTGGTTACTAAAAGACCGTTGTCGGCAAGAACTGTAGCCGCAATGATATAGTCATTAGCACCAATCGTTGTACCTTTTTTCTCCAGAGCAGAACGGATTACTGCATACTCTTCAG
Source organism: DHVE2 group archaeon (assembly GCA_015522935.1). Classification (GTDB taxonomy): domain Archaea; phylum Thermoplasmatota; class Thermoplasmata; order Thermoplasmatales; family Aciduliprofundaceae; genus S014-50. Next base: position 519 of record WALH01000092.1, read on the forward strand.
CCGCATATGTATCAAAAGGAACGATTGTATAGGGAAAGAGAAATTCATTGATTCTTGCCAAGTTGAACTCTCTTCGTTCACTCTTCTCAGCTCCCAACAGAAGCTCGGCCTTGACGATTGAGGAAATTTTTATATCACTCGGCTTAAACAGTTGAAATTTAAGTTTTAGTTGCGGTTTGCGCCCCTGCAAAAAATAAATACAGATATTGGTATCCAGAAAAATCCTCACAGGATCTCCTGCGTTCCAGAAGAAAAACTTTCCGGCTGTGGTGGGCGTTTGAGGCTCGGGTCATCTATCGCTCCAAAAAGAGCAAAGTAATTGTCCGGCCACTCCTCTTCCAATGACCGTAAAACTTTATTTTTTACCCATTTTGAAACTGACAGGTTATTGGTTTTAGCGGCTTTCTCCAGTAATTTCAAAGTAGGTTCATCGAAATAGAGTGATAGTTGTGGCATTTTAACCTCCATCTGGAACAGATTAAGACACGTATACTATATAACATAACATGCGGAAGAAAGAATCTCAAGTGGGAAAAAGGGGGCAGCTATTTATTTCTGAGTTGCCCCTGCTGATTCCGGCCTGGAGGAAGATGATCCGTTACGGTAGCGGGAGCAGGAAGCTGAGGGAGCAAAGGGGTCAGGCATCGAAAATAGAAATTAGCTTGTTTACCTGACTCCTTTTGTAAATAGCCTATCCTTGCCGCTGTGTCTGGGAATTAGTGAAATGGTTTCTTTAAGAGATTGTGCCGGAAGAGGATAAAAGCTTGACTGAAAGTGGTTTATTGATATATAATTTGTTCAAAATATTATATCATGAAGAGGGTCTAAATGCGGACACTTATAGATATACAAGATGAGCTTGTAAAAGATTTATTAAGAGAGACCAGGGCGAAGACAAAGAAGGATGCAATAGTTACAGCTATAGAATCCTATCTCAGACAGAAAAGGCGAAAGGCATTGGCCTCCCTGATTGGCAATTATGATTTTGGTTACAATTTAGAAGAGTTAGAAGAGATGAGAAAAGATGACTAAAGTAATCATTGATACCTCTGCCTGGATAGCTTCTTTTCAACGAAAAGGAGATACGGAACTAAAAGGGCTCGTGAAACGGCTCATCACCGAACAAGATGTTCTTCTGCCGGGGATAATAAAGGCCGAGTTCTTGAGGGGAGCAAAAGATGGAAAAGAATACGAAAAACTCAGCGATTTATTGAAAGGATTGACCTACTTGCCAGTAGAAGATAATTTTTGGGGGAGGCTCTCCCGGTTTTCTTTTGAACTTTTCAGAAAGGGGCTCACCGTTCCTCTCACAGATACCTACATAGCCTTAATTGCCATAGAAAATGATGTTCCAGTGGTCCATAAAGACAAACATTTTGATCTTATTGCCCAGAAAAAACCTTTGAAGATATTGAGGCCCGAATCGGTAGAATTTAGGGAACGGAGTTAGTTTACGTGCCGGAATCCAGACATTTGGGGTTTAGGGAACGGAGTTAGTTTAATAGTTTAATGAGCTGGTGAGCCAGTGGTTTGGGGAGGGGGAGGAGGACAGAGATCAGATGTCGGAGGACAGAGGACAGAGGACAGAGGTCAGAGGACGGAAGACAGAAGACAGGAGTATAAACCCCATTTGTTCAAAATAATGATGGTCAAATGCAAAGACCTCCATAATACCAAATTCCTTATTAGGGAGGACCGATGGTAACGCAATCTCCAGGCCTCCTCCGGAGTCTGGATGTGTGACATACATTTATTAAAAGGAAAGGCAATGAACATTCAATCAGATGACTATGATAGCCCGTGGAAGAAGATCCTGGAGATGTATTTCCAGGAATTTATGGTTTTCTTTTTCCCAGGGGTAGCAGAGGGAGTTGATTGGTCAAGAGGATATACGTTTTTAGATAAAGAGCTGCAGCAGGTCACAAGGGATGCTGAATTGGGAAAGAGGCTTGCTGACAAGCTGGTCCAGGTCTGGAGAAAGGATGGAGAAGACGCCTGGGTGTTGGTACATATAGAGGTAC
>WALH01000093.1 GCA_015522935.1 DHVE2 group archaeon
GCGGAACGGTAACATTCTCATCCCTTCATAACGGATGGTACAACACAACCATAGATGTGGGATTCTGGGAGGCCGCAACCGAGTACACCATCAAACTGGATGCAAAGGACACCGCAGGAAACGAACTCAAGTACGACTACACGGTTAAGGGCCTCTTCGCAGGCGTGCTGGACTTCCTGAAGGATATATGGAACGCAGTAACATCGATAGTAAAGGCGGCGTGGGAGGCCGTGAAGAGCGCGGTGAATTGGATTGTGGATTGGATAACTAGCATTGTTATACAGATGGTTGATGTTGTTATTCAACCGATAGAGACTGCGATGCAGAATTGGTTTAATCATATGGCCATAGTCTTAGACCAAGCGTGGAGTGATTATAAGAATAACGGTTCTGTTGATGCTGAGAGCATTGTAAGAACAATGCTCGATACCTTCTTCTATCTAATATTAGCCTTAGCGGGGGTAATTAGTACAATATATACGATAATTTCTGTATTTCTTAATGTCATGAGTTTTGTTCTAACTTTAGTTATCGGACTAATTGGGGAACTTATAATAACTTCGATAATTAGTGAAGGGTCTTCACAAACAAACTTTAAAGAAATGAATAGGAATATTGATACCACTTCAATATTTGAATATACAACAGGATGGTTAGGTATAGAATATACTCCTGAGCAGGAAAACTTCTTAGCTTCTGTTATATTCGGATCAATTTCTCTGATTTATCTCTTCCTTGGCTGGATAATCACAGGAGGAAAACTTTCAGGCCTTATAAGTGCAGCTGGTCTTGCCTTTTCTTTATTGGGATTGGTTTTTTCAGCAGTAGGAACGAACACACAACTTTCAGAAGAGCAATCTGAGAATTATGCTACATGGGGATGTTATTTATCAGGAATTGGAATTATGATGTCTTTAGCAGGTGTACTTCTCCCAGGTGCTCGGTTTATAGGCGCAATAGGGCTTATAGTTGGATTAGTTGGGTTAATTCAAGCAAAGTACGGGTGGCCACTTGCGGCTCCATAGGGTGTGATAAAATGAGTGAAAATGATGGCGTAGAATATGTAAACGAATTTTATGAATGGAATAAACGAAGTATTAAGGTTACTTCGATTATTATTGTAATCGCATTTGGTTTTCTAGGATTCCCCTCATTATGGCTGAAAGAGAATTTGATACGGTCTATTATGGAATCTGTATTTTGGTTGTTTATTGGCATAAGTGCAGCTTTTCTGATTTATACCATTTCCAATTCGTTGATCCCGAAGTTTGTAAGAGTTTCATCCACCGAAATTGTCTTTATATACTCTTTTAATAGATTGATTATTAAATGGAGCGAGATAGAAGATATAAAAATAAAAAAAGGAAACCGAGATATCCTTCTATCCAATAGCTGGGGGATATTAAGAATATTTTTAAGAAATGGAAAGAGATGCCTATTTCCGATTTACCTTTCTGGGAGGCTATCAAAAATAATACTTGATGAGTTTAAAAGGAGCCACGAAGAAATATGATAAGAAGCACAAGTAACAGCAAAGTTTTCTCAAGTAATTTATATGTTTTCTATGATTCCATTATCTACATTAGAGCCTTCTTACAGCTTTCTCCTCATGGCAAACCCTTAAATCTCTCTTTTCTTATTCCGTCCATATCCTCTATTGTCCAAAACACCGCTCAAAACGATGTTCTTCTTCCCTCAGAAGTGAGCATCAAGGAGTCCTAACATGTCCCAAATCCGCATCCGCAAACTGAAAGGCTCACATCGCAGGCGTTTAAAGAGCCTCGGCTTCAGCGTTTCCGCTCTATCTGCGGTATGGTCTGGAGCTTCAACCGTGCCTATCACGAACCAGAAAATAAAGGCTGAAGGCATCTACTGGGATTACGATCAACCACCTGTGCCTCCCACCGCACAAAGCCCAAGGAATAACAGGGAGAGAAACGAGATATTCTTCAGCACAACAGGCCCATCGGGAGACCTTGACGGCGACACAATCACGAACTATGAGGAGTACGCCTACGGAATGCCGGACGATTACAACCTCACAAGCGACGGGCCGTACACCGGAGGATTATCCCCGATAAATGCGGACACCGACGGTGACGGAATGCCGGACGCATACGAGACACAGTATGACCTCGACCCGAAAGCGGACAACAGAACACAGGATGCAGATAAAGACGGCCTCACCAATTACGCAGAGTTCAACTACCTCCGGCCGAACACATACGACACCGCCGCAAAGACCGTTACGGCCTCCGACGGAACGATGACCGTAACGATAACC
>WALH01000094.1 GCA_015522935.1 DHVE2 group archaeon
CCATATTTCCTGAACAGTTGTTTTCCCTGATACTCATATAGATTCATATTTTATCCCTCTACTCTGTATATGCCTTTATATATCCATGCTTCATTAAAAATTGAACCTTATCACGAGATTCTTTTATTATTCTCTCTGCATTCTCATAAATTTCATTGCGGGATGATTTTCTTCTCGCTATTCCCTGCTCAATTGCTTTCATTGCAACCGCTGTGGCTTCTCTTGGAAATACTTCCCAATCATCCATTGTTGGAATTACATGATCCTCGCTCAATCCTTTTTCCTCTGCAACTTCCGCTATTGCATGCGCTGCTGCTATTGCCATCTCATCGGTTATTGTTTTTGCATGAACATCAAGAGTTCCTCTGAATATTCCTGGAAATCCAAGAGAGTTGTTTACCTGATTTGGAAAATCAGAGCGGCCAGTTCCAACAATTTTAGCTCCTGCTTCCTTTGCATCCCATGGCCAGATCTCAGGGAGTGGGTTAGCCATAGAAAATACTATTGCATCATCATTCATCTTTTTTATCCATTCTTTCTTTATTAACCCAGGCTGCGATTTTGTGAATGATATCAGAACATCTGCATTGGTGAGTGCTTCAGGTGTGCTTCCAGTAACATTGTCTTTGTTTGTTTGAGCGAGCATCTTTCCTCTATACGGGAAAAGTTTTTCTAAATCCATATCATGAGTAAGAACTGTAGGCTTGCCATTCACAAGGTCAACAACCCGTATATTTCCCGGTGGAACACCTGCTTTGATTAATACTCTCACCACAGCTGTACCCGCTGCGCCTATACCCAGTTGCGCTATCGTAACCTCATTTAGTTTTTTACCCACTATCTTTAAAGCATTGATCACTCCCGCAAGAACAATGGATGCAGTTCCCTGCTGGTCATCGTGCCACACAGGAATATTTGATTCTTCCCTCAATTTATCAAGAATGTAAAAGCACTTGGGGGATGAGATATCCTCAAGATTTATTCCTCCAAATGTAGGGGATATTAACTTTACTGTTTCTATGAATTTATCTGGGTCCTTCGTATCTACCATTATGGGAAACGCATCCACACCACCTAAATATTTGAATAACAACGCTTTTCCTTCCATCACTGGTAATCCAGCCAGAGGGCCAATGTCTCCGAGACCTAAAATTCTTGTTCCATCAGAGACTACGGCTACATAATTCCATTTGTTTGTGTGTTCATATACCTTCTCTGGATTTTTTGCTATATCTCTGCAGGGTTCCGCCACACCGGGCGTATACCATATTCCAAAATCTTGGAATGATGTAATTGGTACCTTAGGTATCACTTCTATTTTCCCCCGATAATAGGGATGCATTTTTATCGCTTTCTTCGCAGGTTCTTCTGCTTTTTTCAATAATTCTTCTTTTGTTATTTTTTTCATTTTATTCACCTCCTATAGTTTTTCTATATTCACATATCTCATTCCAGCACGGGTAAATCTATCTTCCTTGCCAGCACCCTTTTACCACGGTAGTCTGGCAGGAGAATTGGAGATTTTCTCCACATAGGCACATTTATTTTTTCCACTTCCTTCGTAAATAATTTCACATGCTTCAAGGTCAGTTTGCCAGGTTTGCCTGAATTCCTTGCTACCTTCGCAGCTGAAATTCCAGCACGGCGACCAAACACATTGTAGTCCAAGAGCGAATTACCCATAAGGCGATTCTTACCGTGAACTCCACCTTCAACTTCTCCTCCAGCGAAGAATCTTGGATACGGCTCGCCATTTGCTTTTATTACCTGAGCATTGGCATTTATTTCAACTCCTCCATTCTGATAGTGCAGCGTTGGGAAAACCAAAATAGGATCCTTTGTCATGTCAATTCCAAATCTCTTGTACATTCGATACATAGCATCTAAATTCTTGCGAATTGCTCCCTCACCACGCAGTTCTTCAATCATTGGTGAATCAAGCCATATTCCTCGCATACCAGTTGGCGTCTTAACACAATTGTTACGGGCATAGCATTCGCGAATAAACACTGATGCTTCAACATCTCTCGGCTCTAAAGGAAATACAAATGTCTCTCCATATTTATTCACGGGTGTTGCTCCCATCGTACGAACCTTCTCAGTTATGAGCAATCCCACAATCTGCTCAGGATACGCCGCCCCTGTGGGATGATACTGCACGGAATCCAGATCTCTCAATCTTGCCCCTGCACGATAGGACATTACAAGACCATCCGCAGTTGCACCGTAATGATTAGTCGTGGGAAATCCTCGTATATGCAGTCTACCCCAGCCGCCTGTGGCAAGGACTGTTGCCTTTGCACGAACAACATAATATTCCTTGGTTTCCATATTCCAGAGAATTGCTCCTCCAATTTCACCATCCTCAGTGGTAATTAATTCAACTGCTGGACTGAATTCTAAAACGGGAATTCCACGGTTTCTTGCTTCATCTCTTATCACTCTCATTATCTCCATTCCAGTATAATCCTTCGCTGAATGCAATCGCATTCTTGATGTTCCACCACCCCACCTTTCAATGAAATTTCCATTCTCATCCTTATCGTACATCACGCCTAATTCTTCATGCCATTTCATTATTAAAAGTGCATCTTCTGTTAATGCTTTCACCAGTTCATGTTTATTTGCAAAATGTCCTCCTCCAAGAACATCCATATAGTGAATTATCGGAGAATCCCATGGTCTATCCGCCGCCTGGATACCACCCTGAGCCATCATTGAATTTGCATCTCCATGCCTTAATTTCGTTGCAAGGAGTATATTCTCCGCTGGGATCCCTTCATAATTTGCCCAGAGAGAGGCTACTGTTCCTGCACCACCACCTCCAATCACAAGAATATCAACATCATAGTCTATATCGCTTAAATCAACGTCATCGGGATTCAGAGCAGGCCATGCTTCAAGAATATCCGCCACTTCATTCGGTACTATATCTCCCTTGTTTGGTCCAATTCTCAGCTCTCTCTTTCCACCAGGCGCATAATCTGGATGAAATTTACTTAGGACTTCTTCCCTCTCCTTCATGCTAAGTTCAAGTTCAATCTCCTTTTCTTTGTTTCTTATTCTCTCTTCTCTTGTTTTCTCCACTAATTCTATGCTTTCTCTCATATATTCGGGATATCCCCTAATCATCTTCAGTTCTGCCATTTTAATCCCCACCTCTAAATTTAAGTGTATTCTCCACAGTTTTCTTCTCCTTCTCTCTGCCTTTTGTGATAAGATATCTATATAGTTCCTTAACTTTTTCTGGGTTTTCTTCTCTCATCTTCTTTATCATTTCAAATCCCTTCTCAAATACACCTTTCTCCAATTCCTTTAATCTCTCTTTCAAAAATGGTGATTTTTTCAGATAATATTTTCCATAAAGCCTTCTAGCGAACTGTGCCAGATGGTAATGCTGTATCTCTGCTGGGCATCTCAATGTGCAGAGCCCGCATTGAATACAGTCAAAACTCAATTTTGCAACTCTTTCAACATCTCCCCTTATCGCCGCCTGGATGTAATACATAACATCAAGTTCTTGAGGACACGCTTTTGTGCATGTATTGCAGGATATGCACCTTGCAATCTCTGGATAATACTCCAGGAAAACATTTGGTGATGGTTTTACTTTATCAATATCATAAGTTGCCTTGTTTGCAGGAACAAATGGAATCTGGGCAAGGTACATTCCATCCTCAACTGTTGTCTGGCATGCCAACGCTGTTCTGAATCTGTATTCTCCCTTCTTCCGATATATGGTTGCACAGGCACCACAGAATCCAGCTCTGCATCCTGCGCCTCTAATATAACGATAGCCTGCATACTCTAACGCTTTCATAATTGTTAGACCTGCAGGAACTTTATATGGCTTGCCCATAACATATATTGTTACCCAGTGCTCAACTTCCTCTGGGGGAGATGCTGCTTTCTTTATCTCATTCATTATTCTTGCACTATCCACTTCTAACAATTCAACTTTCTTCTTCTCTGCCATATTCAATCACCCTCCTCAGGAAGTCCTTCAAAATCCTGAAGTTCTTCTTCCCTGAAATCCATAACAGGAGGTATATCATCATTCACACCCGGCTTGTAATCAAACAGCTTCTGCAAATCATTTCCAACTATTCCAAACAGGCGATATAGGGGGATATCCATCGGACACGCTTGCTGACAGAGACCACAACCTATGCACGAGGTTCCCATATGAATCAGCCTTCCTAAATGGAAGAGAGTCTTGTCCGTGGGCAATCTTATACCACTTTTCTCATCTGCCCAGCGGAAATATTTGTCGGATTCATAATCAAAAACGCTGTGGTCTTCAAAAAAGCATTCCTTGCAGAAGCAGATCGGGCACGCATCCTTGCAGTTGTGACAGTTCAGACAAGAGGATAAGAAATCTTCAATCCCCTTTGTTCCACCCTTTATTCTCTCTTCTTTGAGCCATTTTTCCCTATTATTTCTGTGAATTTCAATCCATTTTGTATCATCTCTTTCTCCTTCTTCAATTCCCATATTTTTCAGAAATTCCTTTCCATTATCGCTCAGAGAGAAGAATACAGGCTCCTCCACACCTATTATTCCAAATCCTATATCTCCAACACCTTTTATGGGCGTGGGGTACTCACAGACGTTGCAGGAATCTCTCACTTTTTCACTTATTTCATTCTTCTTCATCTTCTCAATTAATTCTTCCTCACTAATCTTTTCATTTTTAAACTCTCTTGCATGAACTGTGCCAGGACAATCATAACTTAAAATAGTGATGTTATCAGGGTTGATCTGATTAAACTTAACTAATTCTTTAAATGTTCTCGTCTCGCAGGGTCTCAAAATTGCTAATAATTTTCTACCGGATTTCTTTAATCTTGTTATTCTCCTGAGCATATCTGCCCCATTCCACTGCATCACGGGCGCAATTGGAGTCAATTTATCCACATCTTCCTTTCTTGTTATAAGGGCATAAGTATAAGAATCCTTTGTTGGAGCAGGAGCCATCACTGCTTCTATCAATTTTTTCTCAAAAGCACTTTTTATAAAATCCCTCAACTTATCATTGTACAAATTAATCACCTCCAAGGGAATCAATATACTTGAAATCCGATGGACCTTTCTTCTTTATCAGCTCTGTGTATTCATTCATTACTCTTGCAAATTTTGGTCCTTCACTTCCTGAGATCCATTCCAAAAGTATACGCTCATCGTCAAATCCAAGGGATTTCAAAACAGTCTTAACGATCGCTACTCTCCTCCTTGCCTTGTAGTTTCCATTTATGTAATGACAGTCTCCTGGATGACATCCTCCAAGTATTGTTGCATCTGCTCCTTCCTGCAAAGCACGAATCAGATACACAGGGTCAACAGTTGATGAGCACATCACCCTAATCGGTCTTATGCTCGGTGGATAATGCAATCTCGCAGTTCCAGCCATATCTGCCGCAGCCGAAGTACACCAGTTGCAGAAGAAACCCACTATTACGGGCTCAAACTCCTTTTCTTTTTCTTCATTCATTTTACTACCTCCTTTATCATCTCAAAAATCCCATCTGAATTGAAAGATACTATCTTTGCTGCTCCGCTTGGGCATGCATTAACACAGGCACCGCAGCCCATGCAGAGAGCAGGATGAACCTTAGCAATTTTCTCCTCTTCATCTATGAATCTTGCCCCAGTAAAGCAGGCATTGACACATATACCGCATCCAGCACATCTTCTTGGATCTGTCACGCTAATTAATTTTCCCGCCGGTGAAGTTATATCACGCATCAAATATAACGCACTCTGTGACGCAAATCCTGCCTCTTCCATTTCCTCTTCTATACTCATAGGTCTATGGGCGAGACCCGCCACAAAAATACCTCCAAAAACCTCTTCAAATAGCATGAATTGAATACTTCCTCTCTCAACAAGATGGAGCGGCTCTTCTGCAAAATAGAAGAAACCTTCCTTATCAATTTTTAATCCCAGCATTTCTGCAATTTTTTTGTTGTATTCTCTCGCTCTAACTATTGCCACTGGCTCACCTTTACCTCTCACCACTTCGGGTGGATTTAAGTCAAGAAGTGAATACGCTCTCATAAAATCATAGGTTCCTTTTATATTTTTTCTCTTGGCGATTATTGATGCAAGGGATGAGTGGAGAGTATTTCCATCCAGCCTCCCTGTGATATGAGTTCCCTTTTCTATTATATCTCCACCGGTGGCAATTATAATTGCGCCAGCTTCAAGGGTCTCATCTCCTATCTTTATTTTGAAATCTCCTAAAGAGCCTTCAATCTTTTCAGCATCTCCTTTAATCCATTTTGCATTTTTTAATGCTTCTTTCTTTAAATTTTCATACCACAATCTTAAATCATCCTCACTCATATTAAGAGTATTTTCCTTAACTCCGGTTGCCTCATGGAGGGGATCAAATTCTTTAGTTATTATATAAACAGGAACCTTTCCATTTATATTTTTTGCTGCTATCAATCCCGCCAAATCTCCTCCAATTATTGCAATGCTCTTCTTTGGTGATACTGTTGGAATATCCACAAAATAATCTTTCTTTGCCTTTGCTATTGCTGCCCTCAACAATGCCTCTCCCTTTGCCTTATCTCCTCCAACTCTTGTTACATATTCCCTTAATTGCACTAATTCCACATAAGATGGATGAATCCCAGCATTCATTGCTATTTTTTCTAACATTGCTCCACGAATTGATGGTGAGCATGCACCAAATACAACACGATTTATACCATTCTCCTTTATCTCCTTAACTATCTCCTCCTCCCTCAGACAGAGAAAATCCTTGCGAGATACATAATCTGCTTTTATATTCATATTCAAATCCTTCTCTGCACATCCGCAGATAAATACTCCAACTTTCGGATTGAAATCATCCTTTTTCCATTCCAATTCTTCTTTTTCTTCTTTTTCAGGCGGAGTTAAATATTTTTCCGCTTCCGGTAATATTGCAGTTCCTTGATAAAAAGATTCCGTACTCCCCAATGGCTTTACAAATTCCCCTATTGCAAAAATACCATCTCTTGTAGTTTCTAATGAAAATGGCTTTGTTTTTGCAAATCCATTTTCTAATTCTATTCCTGCGATCTCACCAATATTTTTCCAATCATCCGGAACCTTCTGCCCCGGCATTATTGCAAGAAGGTCAAGAACTGTATCATTTACTATAACATTTCCATCCTTTTCCTCAATTTTTATATCTTCAATTAAATGAACATTTATTCCTTTCCTAATTGCTTCATCGTAAAGATACATCTGATTATGTCCATAGAGACGAACTTCTTTCAAAAATATATGAATTTCAAGATTTTCATCCATACCTTTCATTTCAATTGCTTCTCTAAACATTATGACCTGCTCTTCATAAGAACCAAGATATCCCTCAAATCCCGCAGGGTCAAAAAATCCCAATCTGCGAGGATATTTTCCATCTTTTCTTTTTAAAAATCTCTTATCCACCCCTTTCCCACTAAATAAAGAGTCAAACTCTTCAAAACTCATTATATTCTCAATATTCTTTGCAAATTTATCAATTGTATTTGGCTCGTATTCTGGAGAAAGAACCACAACTTCAACTTCTTCCTCCTTTTCTTCTTCCTTGGGAATATTTATTGCTTTCGCAGGACATACACCCAGGCATTTTTCCGGCTCTTCAACAAAATAAACTCCCGGACCCAGAGGCATTGGAATGTGCTTTGCATTGCATTTTTCAAGACATATATCGCACCCTATGCACTTAAATTCATCCACTACTGGAAGTCTTGTCTTGAATTTTACCTTGAATTTTCCTGCATTTCCATCTATATCAAGCAATCTGGAATTGTTGTAAATTTTAATATTTCCTGTTATCATCGCAACAGTTTTTAAAACTCCCTTTGAATATCCATTTATTATATCTCTTGGATTCTCATATTGCAATTGCTCTTTTTTATGCCACAGAAACTCTCCACGATTTAAAAGAATGACTTTGTGCCCCGCTCTCGCAAAATTCACAGCAGCACGATAAGAAGCAAGGGAAGTTCCATAAATAAGAACCTTACCCATTTTCAGAACACCTCCGCAAGAACATCAACCATATTTATTATCTGGGGTTTCTTGAAATTCACAACCTGAATTGCCGTTGTTGGACAATTTGCACTGCATGCACCACATCCTTCGCAAAGCGCTTCATTCACCACAGCCACATGCCTTCTGGGGTCTATATCTATGGCTCCGTATGGGCATACCTCTTTACACCGACCACAGCCAGCGCAGATTTCGGGATCAACTTTCGCAAGAAGGGGTTCCTTCTCTAACTTTGGCTTAGAGAGCATTGCCATAGCCTTTGCCGCTGCTCCACTCGCTTCAGATACAGTATCTGTTATATCCTTTATAAACTGTGCTGTGCCCGCTATGAATATCCCTGCCACTGGGGTTTCAAGGGGTCTCAATTTCAGATGTACTTCTTTTAACCAGCCCCATTCATCATAGGGGATTCTCAATTTTTTAGCAAGTTCCTTTATCCCTTTTGATGCTACTGCCGCCGTTGCAAGAACCACCATATCCACATCCATCTCTATTACTCTTCCCGTCAATGTATCAACTGCCTGAACACGATATTTATCGCCAACCTTGTAAACTTTACCAACCTTGCCACGAATGTATACCACACCGTATTCCTCTTTTGAGCGCTCATAGAATTCCTCGTATCCCTTCCCATTTGAACGAATATCTATGTAGAATGCGTATGCTTCTCCATCAGGCACTGCATGGCGGTAAAGAGTTGCCTGCTTTATTAAATACATACAACATATCCTTGAGCAGTAAGGAACACCATGCTCAGGATCTCTTGAGCCAACACAGTGGATAAACGCAATTCTCTTTGGTATTTTTCCATCTGATGGTCTCCTTGGTATCCCATTTGTAGGTCCAGAAGGTGCTAATAATCTTTCAAATTGCAATGCAGTTACGACATCTGGATAATGCCCTCCCAACTCCGGGAATTTTTCAGCGGGCATGACTTCAAAGCCTGTTGCCACTATTATTGCACCAACTTCTTCCTCAATGATCTCCTCGTTATTTTTAAAATGTATTGCCTGCGCATCACAAACATCCACACATTTCTCGCATATTCTCACATGCTTTTTGGGTTTTATTTTCCCTTCTCTCACTTTCTTATCAAACTGTAATTTTATACACTTATTCTCATCTATAACTGCTTTTAAAGGCACAGCCTGCTCATTCTGTATGTATATTGCCTTTCTCTTCGCCATCCCAAAATCATATTCTGAAAGTGCATACGCAGGGCATACCTTCATACATTCCCCGCATCCAGTGCATTTGTCCCAGTCCACATAAGTTGCCTTCTTCTTAATCTTTACCTTGAAATTTCCCATGTAGCCTGAGACATCTTCGATCTCACTATAAGTATATAACTTTATATTTGGATGATTTGCCACATCATTCATCTTCGGCGTGAGAATACATTGCGGGCAATCAAGGGTGGGGAAAGTCTCGCTGAGGCGAAACATATTTCCTCCAATACTCGGCTCTCTCTCCACAAGAATCGTTTCAATTCCAGAATCCGCAAGATCCAGCGCTGCCTGTATTCCAGCAACACCTCCTCCTATTACCAAGGCTCTCCTGATTACAGGAACTTCTATTGGCTCCAACGATGCATTCGCTTTTAATTTCTCTATTGTTGCATTTATAATTCTTATCGCCTTATCTGTTGCTTTTTCTGGCTCATTCTCATGCGGCCATGAGCATTGCTCCCTGATATTTGCAATCTCAACCCTGTATGGATTCAATCCAGCACGGGCAGCAGCATTTCTCATTGTTCTCTCATGCAGTGTGGGAGAGCAATTCGCAACTACAACACCATCCAAATCATATTTTTTAATTGAATCTTCAATTAATTTTTGACCTGGCTCAGAGCACATGAATACATAGGTTGTGGCTATCGCGACATCCTCCCTCTTTCCAATCTCCTCTGCCACCTTCTTAACGTCAACCGTTCCAGCAATATTGCGACCACAGTGACAGATGAATACACCAATTCTCTTCATAACCATGGTGCAAGCACCTCCTTGGGGGATATGTAATGTCTGTCAAAATGAAGAACATCATCACTATTTTTTCCAAATGCTATTGCCATTAGTTGTGTGAAATACACAATTGGCATATTTTCAAATCTTGGATGCTTTGCCTTTGCTATTTCCTGTCTTCTGTCAAGATTGAAGAAGCATAACGGGCAGGAGGTTGCTATAACATCTGCACCCACATCATGAGCAACACTTACAAGTTTGTATGTTCTCTCACCGACAATTTCCTTCTTATCCACCGTATGATACGAGCCACAGCATTCATTCTTGAGGGGATAATCCACAACTTCAGCACCAAGAACTCTTAACAAATTTTCAAGAATGTGTGGGTCCTCAACATCATCTATTGCTACCTCTCTGGGACGGAGAAGGAGGCACCCATAATACGGTGCAACTTTCAATCCCTTTAGCGGTTTTTTCACATAATTTTTAATTTTTTCAAATCCAAATTCCTTCAGAAATTGAAGATAGTGCTGAACATTAATATGACCTTCATACTCTGACTCCTCGTCCATGAATAACTTGAGAGTTTTCAATTTATCACGATTTTTCATAACATCAATATGCGCCCTTTTTAAATTGTTATAGCACATAGAGCATACCGCTATAAGCCTATTGTCGCCTATTTCTTTACTGTACTCCTGTGCCCTTATCAAATTCCGGACATTTGCAATTGTGAATTTTACACTATCCTGCGCTAACCCATAAACGGCACCACAGCATGTCCAGTTTGGAAGTTCCATGAGTTCGTAACCCAAAACTCTGGCGGATTCAATGGTGCTATCCTCTAAATTCTTTGCCACGCCTTTTAGTGTGCATCCAGGATAAAACATAATTTTTTTCATCTTTTCACCTCATGGTGTGAATTTTCTGAAATTGCTTACCATTGCAATTGGAGGTAATATATCCCTTTCCTCAACTTTGTACGGGTCAACATAATCATAATTTTTTCTCAATTGCTTCTCCCTTATAGCCTCCATAACAGCAGCTAAATCCAATCCCACAGGACAGCGAACCGTGCAGGTAAAGCAGGCAGCACAGATCCATGGAGTCTTTGCAGTCATTAATGGCTCAACATTTCCCTCCTGAAGAAGCATAAATACTTGATTTGGAAGTATGTCCATGAACTCAGCCATTGGACAACTTGATGAGCAACGACCGCACTGAAAACAGGAGAATATATTCTGACCGCTTATAGCCATTATCTCCTGAACATCTTCATTCTTGTGAGGGTCTTCTTTAATCGTGTATTTCATAATCAATACCTCCGAAGGTGAAAGGTGGATTGCACATAACTTATTTAACTTTTCCGCGCATTTTCATTTCCCAGCCTGAATTTTACGATTTTTTTCATACTTATTGGAAAAAGAGACGAATTCGAGCATGTTAAGCATTCCTAAACATAGTGCCCATGTGGGAATAGTTAAATATATCCACGAGAATAACCCATTATGAGTGATCTCTACGATGATATAGAGGAAAAAATAACGGATCTTTTAGCAAGGACAGATGAAGGAGATGAAAAAGCGCTTGAGGAACTGAAAAAAATGAAAAAATACATGGCGGAGATAGCAGATTTTCTCAGTGTGATAAACGACAATGATACAATAGATGATGTAAAGAATAAATTTGATAAACTCAGCGAGAAGTTCGATGAGTTCCTTATGACTGTGATGAAGGTCGTTGGCTGATGAGAAGTTATTTATCCCATTTCGCATACTCATCTATGAGGTGTAGTTGATATGAATCCTCGCAATGTAAATGTTGGAGATATTATGACAAGGGAGGTAATAACTGTTAAAACAGGAGATACACTATCAAAGGCCATAAGCAAGATGCAGGAGTATGGATTTCATGAGATACCGATTATAGATGAGAATGGAGAATTTGTTGGATTTATAAATTACCGGGTTCTCGTTAGAAGAAAGAGCATTCCCCTTTATTCAAGGGTTGAAAATCTCATGGTCAAACCTCCCACACTTTCGCATGATGAGAGCATTGTGGATGCAGTTAAAAAGATGTTAGACGCCGGATTTCGCTCATTGCCTGTGGTTCACAAGAACAAGATTGTTGGGATAGTATCAAGAAGCGATATAATGCGGATTGTACCAAAGATGGGGGGCATAGCGAACATAGAGGTGGAGGATGTAATGACTTCTGAGCCCGAGGTTGTTGAAGAAGACAGCCCGGTAGAATATGCTGTAGACATAATGAGAAAATTTGGAGAACTGAGTGTGCCTGTAGTGGATAAGC
>WALH01000095.1 GCA_015522935.1 DHVE2 group archaeon
CTGTAGGTTTTTGTATTTGGTTTTATTGGATTATCCCAGTCAAGTTCTGTTAATCCAAACTCATTAATCAAAAAGTCTAACACGTTGTCAATTCGTGGATAGGCGGTTTTCATATACTTGTATGTTATTTGGTTAACTGAACACAAAAAGAATGTTCCATAGTTATAGTTCAAACTTATATTTAATATTTCCTGATAGAAATTTTTGATGACCCCCTTTACGTTATTAGGGTTTCTTTTAAGTTCTTCATAATTTAGTTCAGGTTCTTTGTAATCAGTCACTAATTGCTGATATGAGAGACCATAATCTAACAGTTCAAAAACTTCCTTCACAAAGTTTATAAATTCTGTTTCAACAACTTCCACATTTATTTCAGTAATAGCCTCTCCCGTTTGAGATTGGAGGATCCAAGATTGAATATTTTTAAGTCTCAACCCAAAGAAGAAATCATAAAGCATAGCCAAACTATTTTTTGCATAGGATAAGTTATTTTCTTGTTGAATTATTCCTCCTAAAAGCAATGGTCTATCCTCTTTTTTAACATCGTCAAAAGGTAAGCCGTCAAATTCATTTTTTAGTCCTTCCCAGTATTCTTTTAAAATCCATGAATCTCTCCATAACGGGATTACGTATTGTTGTATGTATTTTCTCCACTCTTCTTTACTTGCGTAGTCTATAAACCCATTTAAATCATCGTAGTTTCGCATTTTGTTTCACCTCCTTATTATTTGTTTCTTTCATTTGTTTATTTGCCATAATGCCCGCCACCTCCAATGTGCCGACAATTGAATCTATCAAATCCATATATACACTATGCCCTTTGATAATAAAAACATTACGGCAAATAAAAAAGCTATCATATGGAGAACCTTTAAAAACATGATGCTCATGTGCGAAGTATGCCAATCCTGCAAGTTGCTCTGGATTTTATCATTTTAGAGCGAGCTTTGAAAGCGGCGGAAGAAGCGGTAAAAGGTGGAGCCGATTGGTTAGAAGCGGGAACTCCACTGATCAAGAGCGAGGGAATGCGTGCTGTGAGAGAATTAAAAAGAAAATTCAAAAAGCCTGTTGTGGCAGATCTCAAAACCATGGATGTTGGCCGTGTGGAAGTGGAGATAGCAGCGAAAAGTGGAGCGGATGTAATAACAATAATGGCTGTAGCCGATGATGGCACAATTCGAGATGCAATAGATGCTGCAAGAAAGTATGGTGCGAAGATAATGGTTGATTTACTGAATCATCCAAATCCAGTGAATCGAGCAAAAGAACTTGAAAAGATGGGTGTGGATTACCTATGTGTGCATGTGGGTATTGATCAGCAGATGGAGGGTAAAAATCCCCTTGAAATTCTCAGAGAGGTAGCGAAGAGCGTTCGAATACCTGTTGCCGCAGCAGGAGGCTTGAACAGTGAGAATGTTGCAAATGCAGTGGAAAACGGTGCGGAAATAATTATTGTGGGAGGTGCAATAATCAAAGCACCCAGTATTGAAGAGGCCACTAAGAAAATAAGAAAAGCCATAGATAAACGTATATCAATAAAATCCGAGCTCTACAAAAAATACTCGATGAAAGAGATTCGAGAAGCCCTTATAAAGGTTTCAACGCCAAATATAAGCGATGCTCAGCACAGGAAGAATGCCATTGGAGAACTAATAAAATTAGGAGGCGGAAAAGTTGCAGGCCCTGCAGTTACGGTCAGAACCATGGATGGTGACTGGGCTAAAGCTGTGGAGGCTATAGACATCGCCAAACCCGGAGAGGTTATAGTGATAGATGCACAGGATGGAAAAATCGCTGTTTGGGGCGAATTAGCAACGTGGAGCTGCAAAGTAAAGGGAATCGAGGGTGTCGTTGTTTATGGAGCGGTTCGCGATGTTGATGAAATAAAAAAGATAGATTATCCTGTGTTTGCAAGAAGAACTGTGCCGAATGCAGGCGAGCCTAAAGGTTTTGGGGAGATAAACGTTGAAATAAGTATAGGCGGCGTGAAAATCAAACCTGGAGACTGGATCATAGGAGACGAAAGTGGGTTGGCAGTCATCTCCAAAGAGAAAATAATTGAGATTACCAATAGAGCTGTGGATGTCATGGAGCATGAGAATCGTATCCGAGAAGAAATAAAGAGAGGAGGCACATTATCATCAGTTATGAAATTGAAAGAATGGGAGGTGGAGCGATAATCTTTTTATAACTCACATTGATTTAACCTTGCTGGGCCGGTAGATCAGCCCGGAAGATCGCCACATTCGCAATGTGGAGGTCGCGGGTTCAAATCCCGCCCGGTCCACTCACTCGTTTTATTCGCCGTGGTCCAGGCCTATGTCTCCTTTCGTCAAACGTTGTCAAAGCCGGAAATGTTTAAATAATGCATACCTCTCATCTCCTTGTGTCTCCTTTAATGTTCATTCTCTTGGTAATCCTTGGATTTTTAATTGGTATACCTTCGGGAATGTTCGGATTTGGGGGAAGTTCAATAAGCACACCTCTTTTAAGAATATTTTTCGATTATCCACCTTATATTGCCCTTGCGAGTCCACTTCCAATGACACTTGTATCTTCAACCATAGCTACGAGAATATACAGCCAGAAGCATCTAATCGATTGGAAATACGCTCTCCATATAGCCTTCGGGTTAATACCCGGTTCCATTTTGGGTGCTTACTTCACAAAATTCACAGGAGGTAAAGTTCTGATGTACCTCACTGGTGGACTTATTATGTACATAGCAATACATTTTCTTTCACAGCAAAAGATAACAGTCGGGGAGAAGAGAGGTGTGGCGATCGTGATTTTAATTGGTTTTCTGATTGGTTTTCTTTCCGGCATGCTGGCCAATGGTGGTGGGATATTTGTGGTTCCTGCCCTGATATATTTAGGGCTGAACTTGAAGAAATCAATTGGGACCTCAATGGCTGTAGTTCTCATAGGTGTAGTTCCATCAATAGCTGTTCATTCAATTTTAGGACATATAGATTGGATGCTTACACTTGCTCTCTCTACCGGTGTACTTCCCGGTGCATTTATTGGCACCCGTATAACAGTTAGAATTCACAGCAATCTCCTCAGAAAGATTTATGGAGCATTTCTTCTTGCATTCGCATTATACTTCATTTTCTTTGAGATCTATTACTGAACTTTTCCAACCACATGAATACCCGATGCCTTAAAAATCCCGTATATCTTAGAACCTTCTTTTATGTGGAGAATAAAGACTAATCCTTTTAATTTTTCGGGCGAATTTGGAAAAATGATAAATACCAGTGATTATTAGGAGAATTAATGAGCAGTATCGCCAAAGGTTTAGCAGAAACTGCGTACAAAGCTTACGAGGCAAAGCTCCTCAAAATGGTGAAATCTGGAAAGATACCCAAGCATGTGGGTATAATAATGGACGGAAACAGAAGATTTGCCCGGGAGATGGGGATGGAGCCCATAGAGGGGCATCGTCTTGGTAAAAACAAGTTGGAAGAACTCCTAGAGTGGTGCAGGGAAGTAGGAATAAGAATCGTGACAGTTTACGCTTTTTCAACGGAGAATTTCAGAAGGAGCCATGAAGAAGTGGATGAGCTCATGAATATATTTGTGGAAAGCTTAAAGAATGCCGCTGATGATGAAAGAACACATAGATACAAGATGAGAATCCGTGTGATCGGGCAAACAAACCTTCTTCCTGAGAAAGTTCGCAAGGCAATCAAATACGCCGAGGAAAAAACAAAAAATTATGAGAAATTTCTTCTGAACGTAGCCATAGCATATGGAGGCAGAGAGGAAATCGTAAATGCCATAAAAAAAATAGTTACCGAGGTTAAGGAAGGGAGGCTAAATGTAGAGAATATAGATGAAAAGATAATAAAGAAATACCTGTACACAGGTGAACTCCCTGATCCAGATCTCATATTCAGAACGTCGGGGGAGGAGAGAATAAGCAATTTTCTGCTCTGGCAGAGTGCCTATTCCGAGCTTTACTTTGCAGATGTTTACTGGCCAACTTTGAGAAAGATTGATTTTCTCCGTGCGATAAGAGCCTATCAACTCAGGCAGAGAAGATTCGGTCGATAATCATTCTACTAAAACTTTTCTAAGATCTCCTCTGTATTTTTCAGCTTCCTCGCTCTTTCCCAAAGCAGTAAGAAGAAAATAATAATTTATCTTTGCAGCTTTGCGATTTTCATCCGTATTTATGGCCTTTTCTAAAAGTTCTTTAGCCTTCTCATATTCCCCCTTTTCCATATAGCATCTGGCAAGATTGTTCAGGGCGTTGTAGAAATTGGGATTGTTTTTTAGAACCTGCTCGTAAATCTTCCTTGCTCTTTCTATGTCCCCCTTCCTGAAATAGAGATTCCCAAGATTAGTAAGATATGAATCATTACTGTACATTTGATTAAGTTTACGAAGATATTCTTCGCTTTCATCATATCTTTTGAGTTTCATCAGGGCTATGCCTAAACCGTTTAAAACATCCTCATTCTTCGGGTCTTTTTTGTGAGCTTCCTGAAAGTGTTTGAGAGCCTCTTCAAAGTTACCTTTCTGAAGATTTCTGTATCCCAATTCCACATGTTTATCGGTGCTCATTGAACCAAAGTAGAAAAGAATGAGGTTAATCAGAAATATAAAAAATGTAATGGATGAGAGTGTAACAATGCTGATATCATATATCCCATATGTACCATTGGAATGTATCTTTAAAAGTTCGTGAGCAGGAGCTAAAAATAGAAAAGAGAGGGATAACATAAGAAAACCTGTGCTTATTATGTCGACATCCCTCTTTGCTTTAAGGGAGAGATATATCCCATAGAGAATGAGTCCAATACCTGTAGCAACAACAGGATAATCTCCTAAGGAGAATTTAAGAGAGAGAAGAGCTCCTAATGGAGGCATTATAGCCAGAATGGAAAAGCCTACATAGGAGGAAAGAATCCCAATATTCTCGCCTTTACTTACCTCTTTTGATGTTATAAGAAATAAAAGGGCAATTAATGCTACCACCCCTCCTATGAACCAGTTCATAAAAGCGAGCCCTGCACCTAAGGCAAGTATCCCCAGCGATAGAATCAGATACCAGTTATTTTTTCCAATTTTCACATAGTACAGAAGAGTAAAAGAGATGGCAAGTAGCACAAGAATAAATATGGTTTCGGTTGCAATTACAAATACAGGTTCAGCACTCCAGTTACCCCAGAAAAATATGATTAACGCTGACACCACAGCCGCAATATCCAACCCAAGTACATATTCCCCGTAATATTTCATTGAGATATGATTAGCTTTTTAATATTTTAATTTTTCGCTACAGTTACGGTTAAAGGAAATGGGGAAAAGAGGATAATGCATATTACAATTAAACTCTCACGAAAAAGTTTATAACAATCCTGATCATCACCGCCAATCATAGTTACGAAAATCTTATATACCCCTATGAAGTAATATCATGATTGGCGAAAGGTGAATGGCGTGGAGAATGATTACGATAAAGAAGTGGTAACCGTGGAAATCCTTGCGAAGGCCATTCAGAATGGTTTAAGTAGACCAAGAAGAAGGCTTAGTTTTGATGAGGCAAAGATGACTGCTATGCATGTTCTCAATTTCTTCGGTTTTGGGGAGAGAATTATTGATAACATGTTAGAGCCTGAGGATCGAGACACTTTTTACATGTTAGAAGACCTTGACCTTTTAGAGACAGAGCGTGAAGAGACAACTCTCTGGGATGGTAGGGAGTGGAGAATACATTACTGGGTACTAAATAAAGAAAAAATATCTGAGATGGCAAAGGGAAAAATAGAGAAGAGGGTTGAGGAGGTAGAAAGCGAGGAGGATGTATACAGCGAGCTTCCCGACGAAATATGGGCAAGGTGAACATGATGCATATTGCAGTGATTTTAAGGGATCGCTGTCAGTTCAAGAAATGCAACTATGAATGTCGTTTTTACTGTCCGGTGGTCAGGATGGGTTCAGATGCTGTTGTAATAACGGAAAGTGGGTATCCAAGGATAGTAGAGGATCTGTGCGAGGGCTGTGGAATTTGTGTTCATAAATGTCCATTTGAAGCCGTAAAAATAATAAGTTTACCCGAGGAATTAACGGAGGATCTTGTGCATCAGTACAGTGAAAATGGATTCAGACTTTACAGATTACCAAGGATACATAGTGGAAAAGTTGTGGGGATCCTTGGGCCAAATGGAATAGGCAAATCCACAGTTCTGAAAATTCTATCGGGTAATCTGATTCCCAATTTAGGAGATTACAACCATGGAGGCTCTTGGGATAAGGTTGTGAATTACTTTTCTGGAACAGTTATGGCGGATTATTTCTCCAAACTTATAGATGGTGATGTAAAGCCCGTGTTAAAACCTCAGTATGTGGATATGATACCACAGGTATTTAAGGGCAAAGTGAAAGAAATTCTGAAGAAGGTGGATGTCAACGGAAAAATGGATGAAGTTGCTCATGATCTTAAAATAGAAAATTCACTGGGTAGGGACGTAAATAAAGTAAGTGGTGGAGAGTTGCAGAGCGTGGCTATTGCGGCTGCATTGCTGAAAGATGGAGATGTTTATTTCTTCGATGAACCTTCCAGTTATCTGGATATATTTCAGCGTCTTAACGTGGCGAGAATAATAAAAGATTTGTCATCTAAAAAAATGGTGTTTGTTGTCGAGCATGATTTGGCAATAATGGATTTCATAGCCGATGTGGTTCATATAATCTACGGAAGCGAAGGAGCGTATGGTATCGTATCAAATATCAGAAACACGAGAAATGCCATAAATGAATATCTCAATGGATACTTAAGGGACGAGAACATGAGATTCAGAGATTGGAAAATCGAGTTTATACTTCATCCTCCAAAGAGGAGAGCAGATCTCCCAACACTTATATCTTGGGATGGTATTGAAAAAAAGTATCCGAAGTTTAACCTAAGTATAGAGCATGGAGAGATAAGGATTGGCGAAGTGGTGGGCGTGGTTGGCCCAAATGCAACGGGAAAGACGACTTTTGTCAAGATCCTTGCAGGAGTAATAAAACCCGATGCTGGTGAAATTGATACTGAAATCAAGATAAGTTACAAACCCCAGTACATAAAGAGCGATTACGATGGGGAAGTTGAGGAGCTTCTCAATTCTGTTCTTAAAGAAAGGATGCAGAACAAATTCTATCAGGCAGAAGTTTTTCATCCACTCAATATAAGACACATTATGCACAAGGAGGTGAAAAATCTATCTGGCGGTGAAATGCAGCTTTTGGCCATAGCCCTCTGCTTAGGGCGCGAGGCGGATTTATATCTTTTAGATGAACCATCTGCATATCTGGACAGCAATCAGAGAATGGTCACATCCAAGGTGATAAGGAGATTTGTTGAAAACACAGGGAAGAGTGCGTTAATTGTGGACCACGATGTGTATTTTATAGATATAATTGCCGACAGCCTTATGGTCTTCGGTGGAGAGCCAGGAATAAAAGGATATGGAAAAGGACCATTCACAATGCGAGAAGGGATGAACCTCTTCCTTAAGAATGTGGGCATAACATTCAGAAGGGATGCGGATACCAGGAGACCAAGAATAAACAAGCCAGATAGCTATAACGATCGAGAGCAGAAGAGAATGGGCGAGTATTACTATGCCTGACCGTACATAATTTTTCCGTTCACGATTGTGAGAATCACACTATTATCCTTTACCGCTACCAAATCCGCCAGAAAACCTCTTTCTATCTCTCCGAGCCTTGGACTTAAGTACTTCGCTCCCATGGTATACGCCTTCACCGCCTCTTGAAACTCTATTCTCTGCGACTCAAATTCACTTTCAGTGGCCATCTTTATCCCGAAGAGAGGATCCATGGGCATGCAGTCCGAACCAAATAAAAGATTGATTCCCGCATCAATAATTTTTCTATAAGGATTATTCTTCTCAAGCCATTCATCTCCCAAGGCTCGATGATATAAACCTCCTTTTTTCGCCCATTTCAGAAAGTTGGGTTGCATGCTGACTTCTGCATTCATATCGGAGAGCATATCGATGTGCTCATCTCTCACAAGTTCAAAATGCTCAATTCTGTTTCCTTCCGTGTTTTTGTAAGATTCAATAACGTTGGATATTGCAAAATCTCCAATTGCATGTGTGAAAACCCGTATACCATGGGAATTTGCGTTCTTTACAATTTTTCTTAATTTATCCGTTCCAAGCATTGGTTCAACGATTTTCCCATCCCCGTATCTTGTGGCAGCTGTTCTAGCGCCTATGGAACCATCAGCAAATAATTTAAGAGCCCCTATTCTCAGATGCTCATCTCCGAATCCGGAATATAATCCCAATTTTTTTACTATTTTGTATGTACTCTGATAGAAATTGAGAAATACACGAATTTTTAGACTATTCTCCCTATGCATTCTGAGAACTTCCTTAAAAATTGGAGTGGATGCGAAGTCATGCACACAGGTAACTCCTTTGCTCAATGCGTAATTCTGTGCGTATTCCAAATCAATTTTTTCCCCTATTTTCAGTTTTTTAAGTAAATTTTCAAATTCTTTTTCCTTTATCACACCATCCTCGCTTTTCATTCCAAACTTTTTTTCGGCAAGAGAATTAATTACGCCCATATGTCCATCTTCACGAATTAAAATCACAGGTTTATTCGGGCAGGAAGAATCCAGTTCATCTTTGCTCAGATATCTTTTATCCTTCCAGAAACTCTCGTCCCAGCCACGTCCAACAATTATTTTTCTCTTTTTGCATTCTTTCTCAGCTTTTTTCAGAATATCATTGCGAGATTTGCCACTTAAATCCAGATAATCGTGCATCATTGCTATGTTGCTTAGATGAGTATGTGAATCACAGAATCCGGGGAAAATTACTGCACCCTTAAGGTTAATTTTTTTAGATGAGGATGGTAAATTTCCCTTTCCAATGTTCTCAATTTTATTTCCTTTTATCAGAACCCATTCCCTACCTTCATTTCTGAATATTTCCGCATTGTACAGGAGGATTGTCATAAACCATTTATATCTCGGTTCTATAAATTCTTTGCTCTTAGAATTTCAGCATTTATTTTTATATCTCCTTGTGATATTCCCCTATGAAACTATTTGGAACGAATGGAATTCGGGGGAAGATAGGAGAGAAATTCACACCTGATTTTCTTGTGAATGTTGGAATGGCCATAGGCTCATATGTATTGCAGGGCTCCAATGTTATAGTGGGTCAGGACACCCGCATTTCAGGAGATATGGTGAAAGACGCTGTAATATCCGGAATCATGTCCACGGGGGTTAATGTGATTGATGTTGGAATAGCCCCCACACCTGCGATTCAGTTTTACACAAAGGCTCATGGAGATCTAGGAATTGCAATAACCGCCTCGCACAATCCTCCGGAGTTCAATGGAGTTAAGGTTATCGCTTCAGATGGCACAGAATTACCTCGGGAAGAGGAGAAAAAAATCGAAGAAATATTTTTATCCAAGAAATTTAGAATTGTTGGCTGGGAGAATGTAGGTAGATACCACGAGAGGAGTGATGCTAATCAAGGATACACTAATGCAATTCTCAAGCGTGTGAACACAGATTTAATAAGAAAAAGAAAATTTACTGTTGTGGTTGATTGCTCCAACGGAGCATCATCTTTAACCACTCCTTATCTTCTTGCAAAATTAGGAGTTCGTGTAATCTCGCTTAACTGCCAGCCTGATGGACGATTTCCGGGCCACAATAGTGAGCCAAAACCGGAGAATTTGAAGGATTTGATTGAGTTCATGCGTTCCGGTAATTACGATTTAGGCGTGGCTCATGATGGTGATGCTGATAGAGCGGTTTTTGTGGACGAAACTGGCAGATTTCTCTATGGAGATAAAACCTTAGCACTGGTAGCGAGAGAAGTTGTAAAGGAAAAGAAAGGTATAGTTGTGACTCCTGTGAGTTCGTCAATGGCCGTGGAAGATGTTGTTAAGAAAAATGGAGGCAAAGTGGTTTACACAAAGGTCGGTGCTCCAATAGTTGCAAGAAAGATGATAGAAGTTGGTGCAGTTTTTGGTGGGGAGGAAAATGGTGGTATGATATTCCCAGAAATGCAGTACTGCCGCGATGGTGCTATGGCCGTTGCAAAAATACTTGAAATCATGGCAAGAGGGGATATGACTCTCTCTAAAATGGTCGATGATCTTCCCGAATATTATCAGATGAAGATCTCCGTTCAATGCCCTGAAAATAAAAAGAGAGACGTATTGGAAAAATTGAAAGAGAAGTTAAAAGGTGAAAACATAAATACATTGGATGGTGTGAAAATTGTGCACGAAGATTACTGGATTCTGATTCGCCCATCAGGAACTGAGCCTATATACAGAATATACGCAGAGGCGAAGGATGAGAAAAAATTGAATGATGCGGCTCACAAATACAGGGAAATTCTTGAGGATATAATTTCTGAATTTCTAAAATAAATTTCCGAAAAGCATATATATTGGCAAGAGGTTTGCAGAGCAGGTGATGTTGATGTATGTATCTCATATAAACAAGGTGGAAAAAAAGAAGGTGGAGATGGAAGAAACTTCAGGCACTTATATCCAGTGGTTAATTTCGAAGGAGCAGGGAGCTGAGAATTATGCCATGCGCCTTTTCACTGTTGAACCTGGCGGTGTTATTGCGAAGCACCAACATCCTTGGGAACACGAAATTTTCATTCTTGAAGGCAAGGGGATAATAGGTGCTGGGGATGAAGAGGTTGAGGTAAGTGCGGGAAATTTTGTGTATATTGAACCAAGCATTCCGCACTGGTACCGTAATACGGGAAACGGGGAATGGAAGTTCCTGTGCATAATTCCCATGAAGGGTGTGAAATGAAGAAGAAAAAGAAGGTTATGAGTGATGAGGAACTTTTCGATCTTCTCTTGAATGAAATCCTTGATTACCGAGCCAAAAAAATTTGGGATAGGATAAAGGATATGTAATTACCCAGATCTGTTTAGAAACACTTATCTACTTCGATTCTATGAGGGTATGGTGACTTTCATGCAAATGAAGGATGCAAAAAATGGGATACTCACGCCTGAAATTGAATACATCTCAAAGAAAGAAGGAGTGGATGTTGAAAAATTGAGAAGAAATGTGGCGGCTGGAAGGGTTGTAATATTGAAGAATATAAAGCACGAGGTTGAGCCTGTTGGTGTTGGCCAAGGATTGAGAGTTAAAGTTAATGCCAATTTAGGCACATCTATGGACATAATAGACGAGGAGGCAGAAGTAAGAAAGGCCAAGATTGCTAAAAAGTATGGTGCAGACACCATAATGGATCTAAGCACAGGAGGAGATTTAAACAAAATTCGCAGGAGAATTATAAGGGAGGTTCCCATGGTCATAGGAACCGTGCCAATTTATCAGGCTGCTTGGAAAATGCTTCAGAAGAAAAAAGCTATCGTCGAAATGACTGAAGATGATATGTTCAACGCAGTTGAAACTCATTTAAAAGATGGTGTGGATTTCCTCACAATTCATGTTGGTGTCACAAAGGATGCAATTGAAGTTATGAAAAAGCATCCAAGAGTTGTTGGCACTGTATCTCGAGGAGGCACATTCCATGCAGCTTGGATTCTTCACAATGGTGAAGAGAATCCCTTCTACAGGAATTATGATTATCTCTTAGAACTTTTAGCGGAATATGATGCAACGATAAGTCTTGGTGATGGATTAAGACCCGGAGGATTGCCTGATGCAACTGATTTTCTGCAGGTTCACGAGTTGTACACTATAGGCAGACTTGTGAAGAGAGCCCGAGAGAAAAACGTGCAAGCCATGGTTGAAGGACCCGGGCATATTCCAATCGATCAGATTGAGGCGAATGTGAAAATGGCTAAAGTTGCGACAGATAATGCACCTTTTTATGTTCTCGGTCCTCTTGTCACGGATATAGCGTCAGGATATGACCATATTAACGCAGCGATTGGTGGAGCAATAGCTGCGAGAGCAGGCGCAGATTTTCTCTGCTATGTTACGCCGGCAGAGCATTTAGCATTGCCAAATGAGGAAGAGGTTAAAAGGGGAGTTATAGCCACAAGGATAGCTGCTCACGCAGTCAATTTAATAAGATTCGAGGAGGAATACAAATGGGATTACGAAATGTCCAAAGCACGGGGAGAGTTGAGATGGGATAAGCAGTTGAATTTGAGCATAGACAAGGAAAATGCAATACGTGTGAGAAAGGAGAGATATCCACACAGTCCTCAGGTATGCACAATGTGCGGGGATCTCTGTGCAATAAAAATACTACGAGAGTATCTTAACAAGAAATAACTCCAATAGTATTTACTTCCAGTAAGGCTCACGCCTCATTATCGCCTCTTTGAAAAGGGAGAGGAGCTCATCATCATTGGCTCCTTCCCGCAGAGGTGTGAGGATATCCACTAAATTATCATTTCTAAATAGGCAGGGCTTCAATTTTCCATCACTTGTCAGGCGAATTCTGGTGCAGTTCATGCAGAATTCCGAATTGTGCATTGGTCTGACGATTTCCACCTCAGCTCTCTTTCCGGAGAAGTTGAATATGAATTTTTTACGATGATGCAGTTCATTATATCTTATCTCTTCTGCAATCTTTTCAAGATGCTCCTCTATAAATTTAGGGCTGAGGTGGTATTTTTGGAAAAAACTCAAATTCTCCTTTTCAACAGGCACTTCTAATTCTATAACTTGTAAAATCGCTCCTGTATCAGCGGAGAATTTTATCATCTTCTCGATTTCATCATCGTTGATTCCCTTTAAAAGCACGAAATTCAGCTTTACGGGATAAAAAAGTTTGACTGCTTCATATATGCTATCAATCACATCCTGAAGATAGTTCAATCCTGTTATTTTTCTGTATTTCTCTCTATCAAGTGTATCAAGGCTTATGTTTACACGCATCAATCCAGCATTTTTAAGCAACGAGGCATATTTTTTCAGCATTGTACCATTCGTGGTCATTGAAACGTCTTTATCCATTAAGCGTGAAGCACGGCGTACAATTTCCACTATATCATCGCGCATCAAAGGCTCTCCACCTGTGAATTTAACCTTCCGGATATCCAACATTCTTGCGATTTTCAGAATTCTCTCCATCTCTTTGGGAGTCATTTCACTGTTATGCGAGTAATTTTCGCCTTCACGATGGCAATAAAAACACCGAAGATTGCAGCGCTCCGTGACTGATATTCGAATGCTATTTACAGGTCTTCCGTATCTATCTTTCACGATATACCTCATGGAGCATAACGGTATTAATGTTTTGGTATTAAGCCGCTATCTCAGCCCTTCTTTCTATTTTACCTAGATATTCTTCAATTTCATTGCTATCCATATTCTCTATCTTTTTCAATTTTTTTAGCATATAGTGAACTGCCAATGTAAGTGCGAATTTTGCAAATATACTCTTTGTTATTCCCCTTGTCACGATTCTCACATCTCTCTTTATCTGTATTACTGATTTATCCAGCCCTTTTATGAAAAGTTCTCTTCTAACATCATCCTCTAAAACGTCTCTGAGCATGACCATTTCTCTTCCTCTGAACTGACCCATAGGTATGAATGGAAGAACAAATGGCACAACATCCAAATCTTTAATATTGTCCAAAAGTTCTATCGTTTTTATCACATCATCCTCATTTTCCTCTGGAAGTTTTGTTATAAGTGTGCCGACAACAGGCCATCCTGCATCATTCAGAACTCCTATAGCCTGCTCGACGATTTCGGGATACTGCTCCGCTTTAAAAGGTAAAGGTTTTCCAGGCATTATTATCTTAACCAACCTCGGACTTCCGGTTTCTATGCCCATCTCTATGAAGCATCTCTTTCCAACATTTACATACTCCCTTCCTATTTTTTCTGCAAGTTTTGGTTTGGTCATTGTGCACGCAGCGGTTACAAAATCTACACCAATATCCGCGTGGTATTTCTTGGCTAACTTTTCAACTTTTTCAAAGAGATTAAGGATTTTCTCATCATCTGGTATTAATGTTCTTGATCCATATCTAAGAAAATCTTCTGAATGAAGCCCAATATTTTTTCCTCCATGTTTGAGATTGAATTCTGCCTCTTTCAGTATAGTTTTAAGGGGGATTGACCTGAATTTTAAAAGTGTGGGTGTGCAGAACTTGCATCCACGGCCGCAACCTCTTGTAATCTCTACCATTCCACCAATTGACGGGGTGAGAATTGGAGGTATCTCTTTCGCATCTACCGGGGGTCCATTTACCATTTTTGGAAGATTTTCTCCGTTCACAGCCTTCTTGAACAGTTCAGGTGCAACTCTCTCACCCTCTCCAATCACAACCGTATCCACACCTAATTTCTCCTGCATATTCAAATCAAGGAACTGCCATGATGCTTCACCGCCCACTATGATCTTGGGCTTGTATTTCTTCACGCTCGGATGATTTATTACATCGAGAAAACTCTTGCTCATATACGAGATTCCTCTTGGTACAATACCGAACAGTATCATGGCCATATTCACTATTCCGCTTCCATATCCCACACCCAGCGGATCCATGCACGTTACACCGAGTACCTCAGTATCCTCTTTAACCACCTTATCCAGTTTAGTGGGATCAGCAACTACAACTTCATCTCTTGAAAATCCAGCCCTTATCAATGTTGCTTCAATCTTTGCTATCGAGTAATTTGAGAGCATAGCACGGCCATGCTCATCGGAGTATGTAGGAAAGAATATTTTCTCTAATCTCTTGCCTATAACACTTGTAGGTAATGCTGATGCGAATCCCATATAATTTGTTCCGTTGTAATCGCTCATCAGCGCCCTACCTCCTGTGAGAACAATCTTCATTTTATCACCTCCCTGGATATCCTAATCTATTATATCTACCATAATTATGATAATTACATCATCCATTATTATTTTTTCTTTGTAAGAAAGGCTAAAAATTTATTAAATAAAAGGGGATGACCCAATTGGCGAGAAAAATGGAAGATGCAAGAAAAATCTACGAGTTTAAAAGAATGTTAGAAGAGTTAGAGAAATTAGAGGGCCGAGGAACAGAGCTCATATCCGTATACATACCTCCAAAAAGGCCTATTTCGGATGTTGTAGCCTATTTAAGGGATGAGTACGGCACATCATCTAACATAAAAAGCAAGACAACAAGGAAGAATGTGATGAGCGCCATAGAGAGTATAATGTCTCGCCTTAAATATTTTAAAATGCCACCTCCCAACGGACTCATTGTTTTCGTGGGGCATATATCGAAGAGGGGAGATCAAACGGAAATGGTTTCTTACGTTTTGGAACCGCCTGAGCCTGTGCAATCCTTCGTTTATAGATGTGATTCTAAATTTTTCTTAGATCCACTTAAAGCCATGCTTGGCGAGAAAGATGTTTACGGTTTAATTGTGATTGACAGAAAGGAGGCAACAATAGGTTTTCTCAAGGGAACTCGTATTATTCCTGTTAAGCATATTGAAAGTATGGTTCCAAGCAAACATCATCAGGGAGGGCAATCTTCCCGAAGATTTGAAAGATTAATTGAGCAGGCAGTCCACGAATTCTTCAAGAGGGTTGGGGATAAGGTCAATGAGATCTTCCTGAACGAAAATATAAAGGGCATTTTAGTTGGTGGGCCCGGAGGTACGAAGGAATTTTTCGTGAAGGGGGATTATCTACATTATGAGTTGAAGAAAAAGATAATAGATCTTTTTGACACAGGCTACACAGATGAATACGGATTACACGAATTAGTCAACAAAGCATCGCAAACACTTCAGCAATTAGAACTCTACCGCGAGAGAAAACTCCTGAATCGCTTCTTCCAAGAGATAAAGAAACCTGATGGAGGACTCGCCATATATGGCGAAAAAGAGGTTCGCAAAGCACTTCAAAGCGGCTCAGTGAGCATGCTTCTCATTTCAGATGGTTTAAGAAAGTATCGTGTTAAGTGGCGCTGTCCACAGTGTGGAAAAGAAATAGTGGAAACTGTCAAGGGCAATATCCCAGAAAAAAAATGCCCGGATTGCAACGTTCCAATGGAAATTGTGGAAAAGAAGGATTTGATAGAGGAGTACTATGATTTGGCAGAAGAAAGCGGTGCAAAAGTTGAACTAATCTCAGATGAAAGCGAGGAAGGAAAGATATTCGCCACTGCCTTTGGTGGAATAGCGGCACTTCTCAGATATCGCTGATCATCTCTTTTTGAGGGTCATCACCACTACATCCTTTACAGATCGCATGTTTTCAAAAGGAAGAATAAGCCTTCCTTGGGCATCCTTCTGAAACTCCCTCGTTTCAAGATCTTCAGCTGGTATCACAAGAACATGCTCTATATCCCCTGTTTCGGTATCTATTACAAAATTGTCTATTGTCCCTAAGATAATTCCATCATCAGTCATGGCGGTTTTTCCTCTCAATTCTGTTACAAATTTCTTCATCTATATCACCTCATGTGTAATATGAGAGTTCCTCCTTTTTCTTTCTAACACTTTTACTCAATTCTAACCCAATACTTTCGTAGTATTTTATAGTTTCTTCATCAAGAGATGGCTTTACAATATTTAAAGCTTCTTCAAAATGTTTCATTGTGACCTTGTCACTTTTTTCTCTGATTGCCATCATTCCAGCTTCCCTGCATAGATTCTCGATATCTGCACCAGTGTAATTTTTCGTCTTTTTTGCAATCGCCTGAAGCTCAACACCCTCGATTGGCATGTTTCTCGTGTGAACCTTCAGTATTTCTACTCTGGCCTCTTCATCTGGTGGAGGAATATACACAATTCTATCGAACCTGCCGGGACGAAGCAAAGCGGGATCCACAATATCCGGGCGATTCGTTGCGGCTATGATAACCACACCTTCTAATGTTGTAAGTCCATCCATGGATGTTAGAAGTTGATTAACAATTCTCTCTGTCACGCCGGAAGATGAGAAATATCCTCTGCGGGGAGCAATGGCATCAATTTCATCTAAGAACACTATGCAAGGCGATGATTGCTTTGCCTTCTTGAATATCTCCCTTATAGCTTTTTCACTTTCTCCTACCCATTTACTCATGATCTCAGGACCTTTTATGCTTATGAAATTCGCCTCGCTTTCAGTCGCAACCGCCTTCGCTAAGAGCGTTTTACCTGTACCGGGAGGCCCATAAAGAAGAATTCCCCGTGGAGGTCTTATACCTATCTTCCTGAACCTCTCAGGGTTTTTTAAAGGTAATTCAACAGCTTCCTTCAGAATTATCTTTGCCTCTTCAAGATCCCCCACATCATCCCATCTAACCGAAGGAATTTCTATCATAACCTCGCGTAAAACGCTTGGCTCTATCTTTTTAAGTGCATCTTTGAAATCATTCTTTGTTACCTTCATGTTCTCCAAAATCTCAGTTGGCACGGGCTTGTCAAGGTCTATTTCCGGTAGATACCTGCGCAGGGCGTTCATTGCCGCTTCCCTTGCCAATGCAGCAAGATCAGCGCCCACAAATCCGTGTGTGACCTCAGCCAAATATTCAAGTAAATGATCTTTGTCCTCATCGGATCCCTCTATGGGCATACCTCGAGTGTGAATTTGCAATATCTCCTTACGACCCTTTTTATCGGGAATTCCGATTTCAATCTCCCTGTCAAATCTTCCGGGTCTGCGCAACGCTGGATCAAGGGCACCAACTCTATTCGTTGCACCTATCACAATTACATGCCCTCTCTTCCTCAAGCCATCCATAAGGGTGAGTAACTGAGCAACTACCCGTCTTTCAACTTCACCTGTTACCTCCTCCCTTTTAGGCGCAATTGAATCGATCTCATCGATAAATATGATGCTTGGTGCATTTTCCTGCGCTTTCTGGAATATTTCCCTTAATCTCTGCTCACTCTGCCCGTAGAATTTACTCATTATTTCTGGACCGTTTATCGCGTAGAAATTTGCATTGCTCTCATTGGCGACAGCTTTTGCAATAAGCGTTTTACCCGTGCCCGGAGGACCATAAAGCAAAACACCCTTTGGCGGTTCTATGCCCAATCTTTCAAATAGTTCTGGGTGTTTAAGCGGTAACTCGATCATCTCCCTAACCTGCTGAAGTTCATTCTTCAAGCCTCCAATATCTTCGTAGGTAACATGCTCCACCTCCTCTTCAACGGCACTTGGCGGCTCTTCCCTGACTTCCATAGTTGTGCCCATCCCTATTTGCAAAACACCTCGTGAAGGAATGCACTTCACAACCTTGAAGAGTATTCCCGTTCTGCCCATTAGGGTTATGTTGGGCACTACGATTTCATCCCC
>WALH01000096.1 GCA_015522935.1 DHVE2 group archaeon
AATTATGAAAGATTCCAGCGGTCTACTGTTCGTAGCGGCAATGTTCATAGGAATGGGTATTGGAATGATGTTCAATATGGCGGGAGCTGGCACGATTGTAGGCATGGGTGTTGGTTTCCTTTTTATGGCCATATACAGAACGAGAGATGTCAAACACAAGTTCACTTTTCCGAGTGATGAAGGAAGAATAGGAATTTTAGTGCTTGGACTTATTCTCATAGGTGCAGGCATATGCATGCTTGCATGTCCGAGGAGTGCGTATGTGTATTTGGGTGCAATAGGGATAATTGGACTTGGAGTATTCTTTTTACTTCTTGGCTTGAAAAGAGACGAGGATAAAAAACAGGAGTCCTAAAGAAAAAATATTTCTTATTGAGCCATTTATCAATCATCGTTTTTGCAATGGTAAAACTTTATATCCTTTAATTATATTGCTTTTAAAGGAGGTAGTAACCATGGCGAGTAGGGATGATGAACTTAAAAATTCAACTGTTAAGGGTAAAGGTTCAAATGGAGGGTTTGTAAACGGTCTCACAAACGGCCTAACCAATGGTTTAACAAATGGAAACAGCAAAACAAATGGCTTGGTAAATGGCCAAAACGGTAAGAATGGCAACAACAAGCCCAAGAGGGGTATGATGAAAACGTTTCGTGGCAGAATGGCTGTGTGGGCAGTAATAGGCGTTGTTCTTCTTCTGATATTCGGTGCATTTGCATTCTCGGCAAATATGTTTAAAGGGGGAGGAATAAACTGGAACGGAATAAACAAGTACGCAGATGTGGACACCTCATTCATAAGTGTTTCCAGTGTGAACATAACCCAATATGCGTTTCATCAGGGATATGGCAACTTCTATTTCTACATAGAATTCAACAGCAAATTTTCTGAAAGTAACGAATACAAGAATCTTGCGTACATATTCATACAGAGCGGTTCATCAACAGGATACAAAACAGGATATATAAATGCGAATTATCTTATAAGAATAGAGGGGTTCAATGGTGCTGTCACGGGTTCTCTTATGACATACAACGGCACAGGTTATGACTGGAATTGGATAACCTCGGGGGGTATAAGCATTAGTGAGAGCGGAAATACCATTCAGGGTTATGTTAAAACAACATTCAGCAGTGATGCAAGAATTATGGTGGTGGCACAGAATGGATACGTTCAGGATATAACTCCTGTTGTGGGCATAGAGAAAACCTCTCTTGTAGTTCTTCAGAGTTATTCTGGAGATAAGATGAATATCAAATTAATACCTCTTTACGGAACGGTAAATATAAATGACATTTCCGTTGGTGCAACATCCAATGTGGAAATTACCAATCCAAGCGTTCTTAAGAATGTGGGTGAAATATCATCACCCAAAACAATAACTCTGAATATTCAAGCAACCACTGGTAGTGCTAAGATATGGGTGAAAAGTGTAAGTTCTGATGCCTTCACAACGACAATATGGGGCTATGGATATCGAAAGTATATTGGAAAAGGGATAGTTATTGACGGCATATTTGACGACTGGAAAAACATTCCCAAATACTCATCAACTTCTTCCGTAAAAAATCCGAACATAGAGATGGAAAATTATGCCAATACAACTTACTCTGGAAATAATTACTTCTATCTGAGTGTTGTGGGCTCCATGCTCAACGGCAACATAGCTCCTGAAATGAGCAAAACCCAGTCCTCTGGCGGGGGTACTGGTGGCGGTGGTAAACCCATGCCAAAATATCCATACGATTACGCAGAGATAGATTTCACCACAAGCAATGGGTACACACATAAGATCAAGATCTGGGGATACAACGGTGTGGTTATGGGGATCCAGTTAGATGGAAAAAATGCCGAAAACATAGTTAAGGTAGGAGTTGGCAAAGATGGGAAATATGGAGCACTGGAAGTTGAGCTCCAAGGCAGTTATAAGATAAAAAGCTATAGATTTGTTATGACTGACTGGAGTGGTTTGCATAGTATAGCCACAAAAAGTGGTCCAGTGGAAGAGGCGCCAGAATTCTCCTCAACAATCGCAGTGCCCCTGCTCTTCATTCTCGCAGTGCCAATAATACTCAGACGCAGAATAAGGTGAAGTGAAAATTTCCTTCTCTTTTTTGTTTTTCTGTTTTATTTCTCTCTTAAAATCTCTGCGGCTTTTTCTGGAGGCATGGGATTTATGTAGAAACCAGTGCCCCATTCAAATCCTGCGGGCTTGGAAAGGCGGGGCATTATTTCAAGGTGCCAGTGATAGTATCTATATTCATTTTTTGTATTCACGGGGGAAGTGTGAATGTAGTAATTGAATGGTACATCAGGAACTGCAGCGAATAATCTGCGAAGTGCATCCTTCAGAACTCTGCCGAATTCCCAGACCAAATCATCATTCAAGCTGATTTTCTCGAATCTTGAATCATGGAACTTGGGAAGGAGCCACATTTCAAATGGAAAGCGGGACGCGTAGGGGCAGATGGTTATGAAATTGGTGCTTTCAGCCACAACCCTCTCACCCTTCTCCTTTTCCATGCTTATTATCTCGTCGTATAT
This sequence comes from DHVE2 group archaeon, assembly GCA_015522935.1. Taxonomy (GTDB): domain Archaea; phylum Thermoplasmatota; class Thermoplasmata; order Thermoplasmatales; family Aciduliprofundaceae; genus S014-50. The sequence goes on from WALH01000096.1 coordinate 2,543, forward strand.
GCACCTTCCAGCAGTATTTATGTAGTATTTTTTCGCACCATAGAGTTCATCGGATATTATTCTGGGGATCATTGGTGTAGCGATCAACTGTGAATGAGGATGAGTTAGCGATGCACCCGCATCCTTGCCGTAATTTTTGAATATGAGTATGTACTTGAATCTCTTATCATTTGTCAAATCCACAAATCTATCAATGTAAGCATGTATTATTTCGTGCATCTGGTAATCGCTCAGTTCGTAGGGTTTCAGGTAATGCTCTGGAGTTTCTATTATTACTTCATGAGCCCCAACCCCATTCATCTTCCTGAAAACTTTGTTTTCCTTGTAATTTACATCTCCCTCGATTCTCAATGCTGGATACTTGTTAGGGATTACACGAATCCACCATCCACCGCTATTCTTCTCGCCATCCTTACGGTATGCCAGAATTTCAGGGGGAGTCATAAATTCGTGGCCCGGGCAGAACGGGCATTGCTCTGCATTGTTCTTATCCACCTTGGGAACTTTGAAATCAGAGGGTCTTAAATTTCTCTCAGGCGAGATTACCACCCACTGGGATTCAATAACGTAATCCTTTCTTATTTCGGGCATTGAAAAAGTTTAACTCAATACTTTATTTAATTCTTTCCACCTTTGAATTATGTTATTTATTATTTCATCCTTTGCTCCAAGATAACTCTCAGGGTCAAAGATTTCATCGATTTTATTTTTAACAATCTCTCCAATCCTTTCATCTTTAAGCAAATTTTCCTTGAAATCTCCGTCTTTCATTGCTATTCTCCTTACAATCTCATGCGCCTCCTGTCTTCCCAAGCCGTTCTCCACAAGGTACATTATAATCTTCTCTGCAAAAACCTCTGGATGTTTCTTTAAGTTATCCATCATCCTTTTCTCGTTGATCCTAAGATCTCCAAACACGTAAATGGCCTTGTTGAGAATATCGTCTATGAGAACGCAAACATGCGGAATTATAAATCTCTCCGCTGAAGAATTGCTTAAATCCCTCTCGTGCCATAGAATCGAAGATTCGTGCATCGGATTGACAAAGCCCCTGATTATCCTCGCCAGTCCGCAGATGTTCTCGCTTATTATTGGATTTCTCTTCTGCGCCATTGTGCTAGAGCCAACCTGCTTGCTTGTATCAAACGGTTCCTCCACCTCACCAATCTCGCTTCTCTGGAGATTTCTTATCTCCGTGGCGAATCTTTCGAGCGATGTGGCTATGCCGGCAATGAAGGATACAAACTCCACATATCTATCCCTAGCGACTATCTGTGTAGGTGACTCCTCGGGATTGAGATTGAGCTCTTTCATAACTAAATTCTGAATTCTTATTGCATCTTTACCGAAGGACGCACCCGTGCCCACGGCACCTATCATCTTTCCCACGAGTATTCTTTTTCTTATTTCCCTTAGCCTTTCATGGTGACGAAGCATCTCTGCCAGATAATTCGCTATTTTGAGTCCGAAGGTTATAGGTATGGCCGCCTGACCATGGGTTCTGCCTAACATCACTGTATTTCGATATTTTTCGCTCAATTGTGCCAAGCTAAATTCAAATTTCCACATATCCTCCTCCAAAATATCCAGAAACTCTCGAATCTGCAAAGCGGTGGCGGTATCTATAATATCGTTGCTTGTAGCCCCCAAATGTATGTACTTCCCGCATTCTCCAGACACTTCGGACATCGCTTTAACAAGGGACATGACATCATGCTTTATCTCCTTCTCAATTTCCTTTACCCTCTCTATTTTTATTTTTTTTATGTTATTTTCCACGACCTCTGGGCAGTGGGATGGGATGTGATTTAGACTGGCATGGGCCTTTAAAAGTGATATCTCAACATCCATCATCTTTCTAATTTTATTCCCCTCGGAAAAAATCTCCTTTACCTCTTCTCGACCGTATCTGTAATCCAGCGGGCAAACAGGCATACTGAGGTATGGAGTTTAACTATTAATAATTTTTACACGCTTAAATTTCTCTCGGTTTTCTAAAGGCATGGTAGCATCGAAACCCATCTTTATCGTTAGATGCTCTTCGTACGAACTTGGATCCAGTGAAGAGCCCCTTGTTGGGCCCATTTTTATCAAATCTCTATCACCCTGAAATCTTGTTGCTATGGCAAATTCCACATCTTCGGGATTGTGTATATCTATGTCTTCATCCACAACTATCACATGCTTAAGGGAGTGATGACCGCGAAATGCCGCCATTATCGCACGTCTACCATCTTCCTCATCATGTTTTCTTATTTTCACCACGGCGTGAAGCCATGAGCACCCTCCGGGAGTGAGATAAACATCCTGCACTTCCACCCCAGCGTTTCTCACCTCCCAGAATATGGTTGCCTCCCGTGGTAAGCCCATGAGATTATAATGCTCGTAGCCACCGGGCATTATGAGATGGAAAATCTTTTTTCGGGCATAGAACCTGTCGAAGACAACAACAGGCTGTTTCCTTACAATATCGTATGTTCCGGTTATATCAACAAATGGGCCTTCATTTACCTTCTCGTCGATTATCCTCCCCTCCAAAATGATTTCCGATTTGTATGGAACTACAGAGCCGTTAGGTGTTTTCATGGCAATTTCTCTATTTCCAACAGTTAGAAGTTTTATCGATGAAGCTATTTCCAGTTCATCTACATTGTAATCAACACTTGTGGCCGATGCTATCTGCACGTTAAGTTCAGAGCCTATTACCACTGCGATTTTTAACTCCTCTCCATGCTCAATAGCATCATTATACATTGTGTATAAATCCCGAGGAACAAGACGAATAGCAGCTCGATTATCATCAAGAATCATCATCCTGTGAAAAGATGCATTCCTCTTCCCATTATGCTCAGCAAATACTATACCGGATGTTATATACCTCCCTCCGTCATTCGGATAATACTTTGGAAAGGGAAAATCTAAAAGAGAGAAACTCTCGCTCTTCATATCAAATTTTCGCATTTCGTACTCTGTGGGCACATCTATACTTTTTATAAGAATTTCGTGAAGATCCTTGCCGATAACCATATTTATTCTCTTCCTTTCTGCCCAGAGATTCCCCACCGCACCATATCCATTTAAGTCGGGAAAATAAACGATTTTCTTTGGATACCTGGCCATATATTTTGGTATGTCTTCAATATCCACATCTCTAATTTCCACAACATTATCTCTAAACATCTCCAAATATCTTTCAATCATATGCAGTGTATTTCTTTTGTATTATTTAGTTTTTGGTGTAGCCCCTTTCTTTAGAAAAGAAAGGTGCCACAGCCCGCCTACGGCAGGCTTGCTCGCATCTTGCGATGCTCATTACCCCAAAACAAAAAATTGGGTGGAGTTAACGGGAATGAAGCCAACGAGTGGAGTGAGCGAAGGGGTTAATTTAACTTCACCCTCTCCACCTGCAAACGATCCCACGATGGGTATTCCTCCACTTCATAGGCATTCCAGGGAATATCGCTCGCTATCTCTTCAAGAATATAAGGC
>WALH01000097.1 GCA_015522935.1 DHVE2 group archaeon
ATGCTACCTTATGAGTTAGTGTATGGATTACCGATATCCACTAAATACTGGGTAGTTTCAACAATATGGTATCGCTCTGCCCAGCTTAGACCTATGGCTCCCGTGAAAATAAATGTACAGCATCTCCTCAACGAGAATTCCGTGTTGTTCTCCACAGGACGCACATACGTGGTTCTTAACAACACCACTTAAAGATTGAAATTTTCTTTTATTATTTTTATAAGTTCTTCTAAAATTAGCGAGTTCAGTTTCTCACCAAGTTCTTTATTAGCCCCATGAGGATCACTGAAAGTTGCATATGGCACGATATCCTTATAATCCACTATCACCATATACTTTCCATATTCTTTCTTCTCAAATTTGTATGTTTCTTTAACTAAATCTGGGCGAATTGCCATAACTCTTGAAGTTTCAATTACTCCTGCATGACCATCATCTTCTGGAACTAAATCTCCACGGTATTTGTATGCAATGTAGTAATCGGAAAGGAGCATTATTTTCACATCTCTATTTTCCTTAACAACATCCTCACATGCTAAGCGTAGAGCGGCCATGTGATTTGAACTTGCATGCCCAGATAGAACTATTATTTTTCTGACACTCTGTGCAACCAAACTTGTAAGAATATCTTTAACTATTCCATAGAGAGATGAAAATCCAATGGAAATCGTCCCTTTGAAGGATTTGAGATTTTCAGTCCACCCATATGGCAATGGAGGAATTATAAGAGCGTTCAATCTCTCTGCAATTCTTTCCGCAAGCCACATTGGTTGAATCATGTCCGTGTTGAGAGGAAGATGATATCCATGGGCTTCCACACTGCCGAGGGGAAATATTACTACCGGATTGTTTTTTAACTTCTTCTCTATTTCAGGATAAGTATATTCATCCCAGCGCAATCTCACCATCGAGCATCACCTTGTCAAATCTTTCCTCCTCTATCCACGTGGTTAATCCATGCTCCTTGCAATAGTAGATATTTAGTTTCTCGTTGTATATTGCTTCTTTTCCACATATTTCACATACCATTTTCATATTCAGCACCTCCAAACACAAAAGGACCGGGATAACGCCCGGTCCGGGCATCCCATCCCTTCCTCACATCTGTCCTATCAGGGAGCGTGAGAGTTTTTCCATCCATCCCTCCTGATACTCGGATTTCATCGTTCTGAGCCAGAGCCTGATGGATTCCTCGATTATTCCCTCTACATCGCTCGCATAGCCCGTATCCACAAACATGTGCATCTGTCGCACTATCATCTTCGGTAATCTCACACAAATCTTCTCCTTGCTCCATTCCTCCTCATTTTCCTTCACATACTCTTCAAGAAGCTCGCGAACCAAGGAGGATACACTCTTTCCCTCCCTTTCGCATATGTCTTCGATTTTCACCTTCAATTCATCCGGAATTCTGGCTCCTACAATCATCTTCCTCACTGTTTAACAATTGTTTAACAAAAAATGTAATAACTTAGAGGTATATTTTACTTTTGGTAAACGTGTTGATAAAAAAGTATTTCTCTAAAAATTGCGTTAACAGGGGATTTGGAAGAATTATGGTATTGAATCAATTCTTATTTTCTTTTGCTCTCCGCTCTCCATATCTCGCAAAATCACATATCCATCGTTTACTTCATCACCCACAATGATTACTTTTTCCGCGTTTATCCTGTTTGCATATTTCATTTGCTTCCCAAGACTTCTTTCCATGAGGTCAATATCCACTGAATACCCCTTTCTTCTCAATTTTGTGGCTATTTCTATGGCCTCTTTTCTATGATCTGGGAGGATGGCTATGAAATAATCAACCCAGATTTTTTCCTCAGGCCAGAGATTTTCACGCTTCATAAGAATTTCTAAGACAGCATCGCCCATCCCAAATCCGACGGCAGGTGTCTTTGGCCCACCAAATAATTCCACGACGTTATCATATCGGCCACCACCAAGAAGTGCACGTAACTCGCCTTTGTAATCATGTGCCTCAAAAACTATTCCTGTGTAATATGCCAGACCACGAACAACCGAGAAATCCCATATAACTTTCTTATCATAGCCTTTAAGAATGTCTGAAAGATTTAGCAAAGTTCTTATCCTATTCGATTCTTCGAATTTATTGAGAACATTCTCAAAATTACCTTTTATACTGAGAATCTCTAAAAGGGCATCCACATTTTCCTCTGGAACGAATCCTTTTATAGCATCAATAAACTCTTCTTCACCCATCTTATCCTTTTTATCGATTATTTTGAAAGCCATATCCATATCTCGCACGTCCATATTCTGCAATATCTCTTCCATCAAAATGCGGTCGCTCACTTTCATAACGTATTTTTCTGATAATCCGAGAGAGTCTAAAATTTCCATTGCTAATGCAATTACTTCGGCATCTGCGTAAATCTTTTCCACACCAAAAATGTCGGCATTGAACTGATAGAATTCTCTCAATCTTCCACTCTGCGGTTCTTCATAGCGCCACATCTTTGGAAATGAGAACCATTTAACTGGCTTCACTATATTCTTTTTAGCGACTAACATTCTTGCCACTGTTGGAGTAAGCTCAGGAATGAGGGTGATTTCCCTGCCACCTTTATCAACAAAGCTGAAAGTTTGCTTTACTATTTCCTCTCCACTTTTAACCCTGAAAAGATCCAAAAGTTCTACACTTGGGGCATCAATTTCCTGAAAACCGAAACTTATAGCCACGGAATATATTTTATTTATTACCTCCCTCCTCGCCCGCATCTCCTCCGGATAGATGTCGCGGAATCCTCGCAGCTTTTTAAACATATCTGAATGATGGCGAGAGAATATAAAAAATTTTTTAACTCCCACCGAATACCCATCGCTATGTTCGTTTACTATCCCGGACGAAAATTTCCATCGCTTTCCGTAACAGGCTCCTACTGCGCTTTGAAATGCAAGCACTGCAATGGATATTATTTAAAGCATATGATACCCGTTACCACCCCAGAAAAACTCATAGAATTCGCAAAGAAAAATGAGGGGAAGATAAACGGCTTTCTGTTAAGCGGAGGTTCCACAAAGGAGGGAAAGGTGCCGTTAAAAAAATTCACTCACGCGGTTAAGTGGATTGTTGAGAATACCTCACTTATTGTGAACATTCACACAGGGATAATAGACGACGAGGATATGGAATACCTTGAAGAAATGAGCCCAAACCACATATCGTTCGATGTGATAGGCTCCACGGATACAATTCGTCGGGTTATAGGGATACCACGAACCAGTGAGGATTACTTTCATGCGTTGGATCTCCTGGATGATTCATCATTAAATTACTCACCACACATAATTGCAGGCTTGGATTTCGGAAAAATCGTAGGGGAATACAATGCCCTCAGAAAAATAAAGGGATTGAAAAGCTTCAGTAATTTGATTTTAATTGTTCTGATTCCAACTAAGAGTACACCTATGGAAAATGTGGTTCTGGATCGTCCCTCAATACTAAAATTCTTCCGCTTCGCATTGCGTGAAATAAAACCTGAAAAAATAGTGCTTGGATGCATGCGTCCTCGGGATTTCATAGAAATTGAAGAGATTTGCGTTGAAAACTCTTGCAGGGGTATGGTAATCCCCTCACTCAAAACGATGAAAAAGATGAGAGAAATGGGCATGGAAATCGTGAGAAAGGATATGTGCTGCGTGTTTTAAATTTCCCTGTAACCGAACATCTATTTCTTCCTTTAGCACACAAATAAGAGTTGCATCAGTGTGCAAAATTTAAAATACCTCAAGGAGTTGTAAGAATGTGGCTCTAAGACTTAGCAGAGAGGAGATACTGAGCGGGGGAATAATAAAAACCGTATTTCTTCTGGGCTGGCCTATGATGGCGAGCAGCCTTCTTCAGACACTTTACAACTTAGCAGATATGTTCTGGCTCGGAAGATTACCAAGCAGCCAATCCAGTATAGCTGTTGCGTCAATAAACTTCACATTTCCACTCGTTTTCTTCTTCATATCCTTTGCAGCAGGGTTAGGCGGGGCAGCAAGGCCAATAATATCTCAGTACATAGGCGCAAATGATCGCAGAATGGCAAACCGGTATGCAGGACAGATAATATCCACTGTTGGTCTTATTTCGCTGATAATGGGTGTTTTGGGCTTCATTTTTGTTGAACCGATTTTCGCGTTGATGGGTGCGAGGGGGGAATTTCTACACGTGGCATCCTCGTATGCAGGAGTGATATTCTTAGGTTTACCATTTATGTTTCTTGCACAGGGTGGAGGGATGGTAGTTTCTTCAGAGGGGGATACTATAACGCCTCTTATAATAAATGGAATATCCGTGACAATAAACATAATTTTAGATCCTTTTTTCATCTTCGGGTTGTGGATCTTTCCCCGATGGGGCGTTGTGGGTGCAGCAGTAGCAACTGTTATAGCGAGGAGCATAGCAGCAATATGGCTAATGCATCTTTTATTTGGTGGTAAACTCAGGCTTAAACCCACACTCAGCGATCTCAAGCCAAGAAGAGAGAACGTGAGGTTCATCATGAGAATCGGGATACCTTCAAGTATAGGCATGAGCACCGCCGCCTTCGGGTTCGTGGTCATACAGTCAATCCTTGCAAATCTACCTAATCAGGTGGTGGCCATAGCTTCTTACGGCGTGGGCAATAGAATCGTGAATATTATGTTCGTAATTGTCAACGGCCTTGCCTCTGCACAGGGAGTGATGTTAGGTCAGGCGTTGGGTGCAAATGATGTAGAGAGAACAAGAAAAATTGCAAGAACAGGGATCTATCTCATGTTTTACCTGCTTCTCTCCGCATCGGTAGTAATATTTTTCTTCCGAGATCCAATAGTAAGATTCTTTGTGCCCAACAGCAAAGCGGTTATAGATGGGGCAGATGTTTTTCTTTCGATTGTGCTTTGGGGCATACCCTTCTTTGGAATATTTAGATCTGTGACTTCCACACTGAACTCGTCGGGGCACACTGTGCAGGGAATGCTTGTATCCATTTCACGGCTCTGGGGCATAAGAATTCCACTGGCAATTTATTTAGCATATGGCCTTGATATGGGCTCGATGGGGGTTTGGACTGCAATGGCCACATCGAATATACTCTCCGCAGGAATATGTGCCTTTTTCTATATACGGGGGGACTGGCAGCAAAGAATTATAAAAACTAAAAGAGAAATTCCGCATGGTCTCTCTTAACCACAATATTTCTTTTAACTCTTATCAATCCATCATCGAGGTATATGGATGGAACAACGGTCATAACCATATTCTCTTCTAAAATACAATCCCCAGGAGCGTAGGGCTGATAAAATCCTCCAGAAGGCACAACACTGTAATGGGGAAAATCACCTATCTTTCGTATCTGTGAATCGATAAAATTGCAAGATGCACCCGGTTTAATAATATATCGAAGATCATTGTAAAGGGAATTTATGATGTTGAGTGCATGGATCCATTCCTTACTTTCTCCTGTGAATATCACGCGGGAAAAGTTATAAGGATAACCATCCAATAGGGGAGAGGCATCCACATAAACGATTGAATCCGCCTCTATCTTCTTTTCCGTTGAGTGAGGATAAGGCCACTTGCTTTTCTTTTTAGAAGAAATTATTGTGGGATACGAGAAACCCGTCACACCATTTTTGAGAAGAATTGCACTGAGGATATTGGCCATTTCATCTTCCTGAGAGCCTATGGATAACTCCCCCATGAATTCATTGAACGATTTTTCCGCTATTCTGCTGATTTTTCTGAGAATTTCCAATTCCTTATCAAACGGTTTTCTCATAGCCTCTCTAAGAACTTCAAAGCCGTTTTTGAATTTGAAGTTTAGATTGTAAACTCGGGTATTGGGACTGACAAAGTACTCGCTGTTCAATTGAGGAGTCTCATAGACGACATCATAATTCTCCTGCAACTCATTTTCAATTTGCTCTTCCATGATTTTATGGGCGTATAGCACAATGTTTTCATCAATCACTAAATGTGTGAAAGCTTTCGTGCTTACCAATTTTGGTATTTCGGGGTCATCAGGAAAGAATACAAAACTTCCGTAAGAAGAAATAAGCTTAGCTCGCATCTCCCTGAAATTCATCCATCACACCTCTACAGATTTCCACATCCTTCTCATAATCCACATCCGATTTGTGAATTTTTAATCTTTCATTAAAGTAATCCTCAGAACTCTTACCTCTCCACTCTCCTAAAATAACAGTATTGTTCACTTTTATTATTCCGAAAATAGCTGCAAGATCATAAAGGAGATAGGAGATCTTCTGCGAATCAATATCTTCATCCATCGTCAAATTATGTGGTAACTTATAGTATATTGCACTTAACTGCTGAGCCTGAGCATGGAACATCATATCCTTATCACCCGTTAAAAGAACAACTTCAGCATTTATCTCATCGGAGAATTTTCTGTAAGATTCCACGATTTCACGGTCTCGAATCTCCTTATCCTTCGTCTCCGTTCCTTGCCCTGTGATAAAAGCATCTAATTTATTTGTCAGATAATATATTTCGTTCATGGCATTCTTTGCTTTTCTTGCATCCTTCGGGCTTCCATTGGCGAATTCCATCATTAGATTTCCATACGGCAAAGACTGGTAACGATAGAGCATCCTGCCTGTGTACTTTGTGTGTATCTTAGCGTCTATCTCATCTATAACTATCCTGCTTATCACATACTTGAAATGATTCTGGAACCTTCTCGATATTATTCGGTAATAAGCCATATTCGTGTCTATCCCTATAAAAACCGGTTTGATGTATATGGTTCGATCCTCCGATGCTTCCCGCAGAAGTTTAAAATTCTCCTCAATTTCATTCCTATTTTCAAAGTCAACAACACCAGAAGATATGAATACATCCAGAAGATCACGGTATCCCGGCAAATCACGCCTCATGAATTCGTTTTTCCCGAATTTTTTGTGTAGAGATTCAAATTTCTTTTCGCTCACAATGTCCTCAATTTTCATCTTTCTCATGTGAAGTGTGAATAATTTTAGATTGAATGGTGGGTACTCGATCGATATTTTAGTTCTTCCATCCAATGCATATTCGTTGAGAACCACATATATTTCATTGCGGTCGATTATCAAACTTCCACCTCCTCAAAACTCTGTACACTCAGTGGCCGCATCATGAAAGGAAGAGAGGAGAATCTCATATCTTTGAGGTAGAGATAAACAATTCTAACATCCTTTAATACGCTCACAGCGAGGATCATTATTTTTCTGGCACCTGTGATATCCACCACGTCTCCAGATTCAATATCTGCTTCAATTATTCTACGATAATCTTCCAGTGATTCAGAGTCGATTTTCACTTTTTTCATATTTAAATTCTTATTTATTTCATCATAAAGTTTTGAAAGCATTTTCTCAACCAACTCCATATTTTTGCTGTTTGTGTAGAATGATAGAAATTCTGATGGGTATTCCCCCTTTATTTTTGTGTACGCGTAAATTGAGTTAAATGATGCCCACGGATCTCTTGTCACGAAAAACACATACTTCATAGGTGAGTAATATTTTGCGATTATTTAAGAGTTGAGATTTTCAACAATTTAACTGCCATTTACTTAGCTTTTTTCCTCACCTCAGAAAACGCTCAACATCTTCGGGAGGAGATAACAGATCCGAAAAATCCTCAAAACCTGATGCAATTTCCAGCGGACTGTGAGCATCACTACCGAATGGAATGAGTATATTACTTGCTTTCAGCCTCTCATAAAATTTGCGTAATTTCTGTTTGAAATGTGCGGAATTTAATTCTACCGCTATGCTCCTCTTTTCAATGATGGATATGGCAGATTCATCAATCCTCATTCCGTAGGAGAAGGGGTGCGCTATTATCACATTTTCCAATTCCCTGATGATATCCGCATCCACAATTATGTTAGAAAAATGATAAAGATAGTAATCAAAACCACGGGGAACTTTTTTCGCAGGATAATAAATTTCTACACCAGTATAGGACTTTATTGTGAATGTGGATACAATATCCCGAAAATCTTTCAAAACTCGCTCTGGCATTGTTGGAGCGTAGTGTATGACAAAACCAATAAATTTTGGGTTTCTCATCTTTGCGTAAAGTTCATATTCATAAATTTCTCCCTCGTCAGCATGAGGGTTAATATGGACATGCAAATCGTAAATCATCTTCGCAGCCTCCTTCTAACCACAGGATCATGATCCGCTAAAATTTTCAGATATTCCTCCACACTTCTATCTTCCGGCACGGGCACGTTGAGATAAACACCTGTACGGCCTATTTCATTTCTCCTCATCAGAACACGAACTCTTTCCCTGACAACCTCGGAATGTATCCCCAAAATCTTAGCTGCTTCGTCAATCCTGTTAACTATACTCCACTCTACGTGACCCCACGAGGTCGGCTCTATCATGAGGAGTCTTTTGTTCACTCCTTTCACCCTTTCATTGGACGTGAGAGGAATTTTCCCTCCGAAATCGTAGAATTCTATTTCGTGCCACGCTATAGATGTGAGGGGAAATATAATGTTCGTTTTTTCATCCACTTCGTAAACGGCCTTTATCACACTGTTAGGTGTGGCCTGAACTATTCTCCTTATACGATAGGATGTGAAATTTTCAATCATATAAGATGATATTCGCTCTAAAATCACTATGTCTATATCACTGCTCGGCGTGACATCTCCCCGTGCCACGGAGCCATGAATGTACATAGCATACGGAATATTGCCAGCAATCTCCCTCCCGTGACTTCTCAACTCATTCAAGAGTTTCCATCGTGATAGATCGTATTTCACTTCCCTTGCATCCACGTTTTTAGCTATTTTCTCTCTCGTCTTAATCCCTTGGATAGATGAATTTCGTCTATTTTACCTTTACGAAAGATTTTTTAAATTGAACTCCATAACCCCTGTAAATGGAGATTGTGACGTATGAGGCTTTATATGAAGTTCTGAAAGAACTTCCACTTACGAGGGGCATGAAAGATGAAGATATCAAAAATTTAGCACATTATATAGTCAACTTTTTTGGGTACAGCGATAGAATCGTGGATAACATTCTCACCCCAGAAGACAGGCATGTGTTCATAATGCTTGAAGAATTTGGAATACTCGGAACTTACGAAGAGGAATTAACAGTGCTCAGAGGCAAACTCTGGCGGGTACATTACTGGGTTTACAGAAAGGATATGATAGAAAAGATACTCAAAGAAGGATATCATGAGAAAAAAGAAAAAAAAGAGAAGAACGTTTACGACGAGATATTCAAAGAAGTTTAAAAAGGGGAAAACGTTTATTAGAGTGGTCAATATCCACACGTAAAGGGGCCGTAGGGTAGCTTGGCATCCTACCACCCTGGGGCGGTGGCGACCCGAGTTCAAATCTCGGCGGCCCCACTAACCCCTTTCTTAGAGCACTTTTCTTAAAAAGAAAGTGCCACAGCCCGCCTACGGCAGACTTGCTCGCAATTCTTTAAAGAATTGCTCATTCAGCCCAAAAGAAACTTAAGCAGTTGAAGGGAAGAGAGTGGAGGGAGAAATGAGCAATGAGAAAAACGAGTTGCGAGCTTGTCCTCCGTAGGGGGGCTTATCCGTAGGTGTCTCTTCCAAAGAAACTCGCTGGTGGTTCCTAAGGTATGAATTTGAAATTAGAAACAGAAAGGTGAGTATTGCCCACCTGTGGGTCCTTCCTCATCTGGTCAGAAGGGGCATGGCCAGTGGGCATTCAGATGAAGGAAAAAGTCATATATATGTATTGTGTTTGAGAATTATGGATGGTGAATACTATGCCCTTATGCTCCTATTCATATTTCTGCTCTTGGGGTCGTTTATTTTTTATCTGCTCATAGTCAAAATTATGGGTAACAAAAAAATGAAGGAAGAAATTATAAGAAAATTCAATGCTCAGGATAGAAATGGCGAGTTGTATTTTAAATTCAGAGGATATGATGTGATAATAACCCTTAAGCCTGAGGCAAAAGCCAGCATTTTACACAATAGGAATGTGGATAATGTGAAAACCCTAAAGGGTGCTAAACTTACACCTTTATATCTCATATTTCCTGTGAAAAAGGTAGATAAATTGGGGGAGAACTTAGAAAAATACACAGAATTTCTGGATTCTATTCCCACTCGATAGTCGCTGGGGGCTTGTTTGTTATATCATATACAACACGATTCACCTTCTTTATCTCTGTGGTTATTCTATTCGATATTTTCTCTAAAACATTGTGCTCTGCCTTGAAATAGGCCGCAGTCATTCCATCCAAACTTTCAACCATCCTGATTGCGACGGTGTATCCATAAACCCGCTTATCTCCATGAACACCTACGGAGCGAACCGGAAGAAGAACTGCAAAATACTGCCATGGCCTATGCTCAAAATCATAGTGTTTTTCTACCTCCTCCTCAACTATGGCATTAGCCTCACGCGCAATCTCAACTCTCTCTCTATTAACTTCACCAATTATTCTTATTGCTAAACCTGGACCGGGGAAAGGCTGTCTCTCTGCCACATCCAGTTTGAGGTACTTTGCAATTTTTCGAACTTCATCCTTGTATAAATCTCTCAGAGGTTCCACTAATTTGAGATTAATCTCCTTGGGCAATCCGCCTACGTTATGATGCGATTTTATTGTATCCCGTAATCCACCTCCACTTTCTATCCAGTCAGGAGCAATTGTCCCCTGCACCAGATACTTAGCGTTGAAATCCTTTGCAATTCTCTCAAAAACTTCTATGAATTTTGCCCCTATTATTTTCCTCTTCTTTTCTGGATCCGCAACTCCTTGGAGAGAGGATATGAATTCGTTGGAGGCATTCACAATGCGGTAATTGAATCCTGCTTTCCGAAAGATTACTTCCACATTCTTTGCTTCGTTTTTCCTCATGAATCCTGTGTCAACAAACACGACTAAAAGATTCCTGTGAATCGCCATCTCCACAATTTTAGCCGCAACAGTACTATCCACACCGCCAGAGCAGGCAATTATCGCCTTACCTCTTATCTCATTTTTCAATTCTTTGATCTTTTCCTGCACGAATTTTTCAGGATTGAACATTTGCACGAACCTCCTCATTGTCCTTGAGAACTTTTTCCCTCATCTTCTTCCTGTAATCCTGAATTCTTTTCACAAGTTTTGTGTTCTTCAATGCCAGAATCTCTACACACATTAAAGCACCATTCACCACATTGTCTACCCCAACAACCGCTATTGGCACACCTTTTGGCATCTGCACCATGCTTAGAAGCGAGTCAAAGGGCACATTACTTGAAAGTGGAACTCCTATGACCGGTTTTTCGGTAAGTGATGCAACAAACCCTGGAAGGGCAGCGGATAAACCGGCGAATATTAAAAAAACCTCATGATTTGTTTCCCGTACAATTTTTTCCACCAAGTCAGGGGTGCGGTGCGCTGATGCCACATGCACATCATAGTTCACGCCCAGTTCATTTAGAACAGATAAAGCCCTCTTTGCCTTGTCAAAATCCGATTTACTTCCTAAAATCACGCAAACTCCCATAAGCGAAGATGTGAAAAAGATATAAAAAACTTAGGTTTTCATTATTATCCCAAGGAATACAAGAAAACCTATTATCACGCCTATTATCGCTCCTCCTATGTAAATGAGCCCAGGCAATAGGAGATCGTTGGTGAAATGACCAACATCATTCATCCACCATACAAAGTACATTATTGCTGGAATTATGAAGCCAACCACGAGCAAAGAAACTCCTGCTGCCCTGCTTTTTCCACTGCCAAAGTACGCTGTTAAGGCGCCAAGAATTATGAACGTAAGTGAAAGTATCAGCAGTATGATTTCTGTGAATATCATCCAGACTTCAGGGCTTAAAGCACTCCAAACCCATGCAGACATACATAACACCTCAGAACTTTATTCCCGTAAGAGTCTTAGTATCTATCACACCATCAATCATTCTTATCTTCTCAACCACGATTTTCCCAAGCTCATTGTAGTCCTTTGTTTCAATCTTCGCTATCAAATCGAATTCGCCAAACAAGGGATGCAGTTCCACTATCTCAGGTATTTTCTTGAGCTTTTCGTACACTTCATGTTCCTTCCCCGGAGCTGTACTTATTAACACAAAGCCCACTGCCATTTCAATCACCAAGCCGTGTAATGTCTTCTTTATATAAAATTTTTTCACATTTCGGGTGTGAGAGATGAGAAAATGGTAAAAAAATTAAATTACGTGAATACGATAACCCTCTATGAAACATCTTAAGGTGAGGAATATCAGAAGGATGGTTACTCAGGAGGCGAGCATCGTTGATGAAGATGCATCATTATTAAAAGTTGCAGAGGCAATCGTTGAAGACCCAAAAACCCGTGCTGTTTACGTTCTTGATAAGAAGAAAAAACTCGTGGGTATAATCCCTGTTATTGAACTTGTTCAGTACCTTTACTACGAGAATATTCCACAGGAATATGTACTTTACCGTTTTCCCCTGCTTTTAAGCACAGAACCCAAAGCGAAGGATATAATGCTTCCACCGGTGTGGGTTAAAGATGATGAAGATATAACATCCGCATTCGTGAAGATGTTCAAAAATAATTTAAAGGAATTACCAGTTGTGGACGATAAAATGCATGTGATTGGAGATTTAAATATTCTTGAATTGATAAAAGTGTGGATAGAGGTAAATAAGCATGCTCATTGAATTGGCTTTGGCCCTTATACTTGCAAAAATAATGGACGAAATATTTCTGAGAATTAAGCAGCCCCCTGTTATAGGAGAGATTTTAGTTGGTATATTTTTCTCCCTCTTTGTATTTTTTGTTCCTTCCGAAATAAGTTTTGTGAATTACCATTTCTCCATGAATCTTGATGTGAACCACCCTGCCTTTGATTTCTTTGCAGATATGGGTATAATTTTCCTCCTCTTTCTCTCCGGAATGGAAACAAATATAGGAGATTTAAAAAAAAGTGGAAAGGCTGCAATGCTCACGGGAGCATTAGGCGTTCTGGTTACATTCTCCTTCGGATTCATATTCGCTCTTTATTTTCTTGGATTCTCCATGAAGCAGTCCATGGTTTTGGGAACAATATACACTGCCACGAGTGTGGGTGTTACGGTGAGAACGATGATGGATATGAATATTTTAAATACCCGTGTGGGAAATACCATTCTGACTGCGGCAGTGGCAGATGATGTTTTTGGCATAATTTTAGTCACGATCGTTCTAAGTGTGGGAGAGATAATAGAAATTGCTATCGGTTTAACAGTTTTCTTTCTCATAATATACATACTTGCCAAGTATGGTATTATAGAGAAAATAATGGCTCACAGTGATAACTTTTTGCATACGCCATTTGGGCTTGTAAGTGTGGCCATCGGGATAATGCTTTTATTTGCGTATTTTGCACAGCTTGCAAGGATCGCCGCAATAACGGGTGCATTCTTTGCAGGACTTTTTGTTGGGCAATCAACACAGGAGAGAAAGATAATACATCCCCTGCGAGCCATAGCCTACGGGGTATTCATACCCATTTTCTTCGTCAAGGTCGGCGTGTTGGTGGATTTTGATCTCCTATCCCATTTCAATCCACTTCTGCTTCTCATCTTACCCCTCGTATTCATTGGAAAAATTATTGGATGCGGATTAGGCGCTAAATTGGGTGGAATGAATATGAAAGAATCGTTTCGTGTGGGGGTTGGGATGACACCAGAAATGGAAGTGGCTCTAGTAATTGCAACCCTCGCCTATGGAAGCGGGATATTTTCGATGGCAATGGGCTCAGCCATAATAGCCACAACGATCATATACGTTGTGATATCTTCCATTACTGCACCCATCGTGCTAAAAAGGCTCTACCGTGGTAAGAGATGACCTTCGTAAATTAAAAAACAATCTTTTAGGCTTTGAAAAAAAAGCATCCTCACCTTCAGCAAAGATTACCAGATTATATAATTTTGCCCGAAAATCATACTGAAATATGGTTTGAAAAAATAGGTATGAAGGGAGCCCACAGAGGATTAAGCAATCTCGAACTTGAAGTTCCTCTTTTCATTATGGAATTATAACTCAAACGCTTCTCCGGGTTTGAGAACTACTAATTTTATTCCCTCCCTCTCAAGGTCTTCACGCATTTCCTCGGGATTTGCCTCTATAGGTGGCCAGGTGTTGTAGTGCATGGGAATCACATATTTTGACTTAATCCACCTTGCTGCTATGGTAGCTAATTTTGTATCCATCGTGAAAAGGCCTCCAATAGGTAATAAAGCGACATCGGGATGGTAAATCTCGCCTATTAGCTTCATATCCCCAAATAAGCCTGTATCTCCAGCATGATAAACTCTCTTTCCGTCCATTTCAATCACAAAACCCGCAGGAAGACCTCCGCTGTGCGTGAAATTTGACTCTGTTATTCCAGCTGAATGAAGCGCGGGAACCATGCTGAGTTTCACACCCTCATATTCATATGTCCCACCAAAGTTCATGCCAACCGCATTTGCTCCCTTGGATGATATATACTCTGCCAGTTCATAAATGGCCACAATAGGCACATTTTTACGCTTTGAAATGAATATTGCATCACCCAAATGATCTCCGTGCCCATGGGTAACGGCAATTATATCGCAATCTACATCATCCGGTTTAACAGGCGCTTTATCATTGCCCGTTATGAATGGATCCACTAAAATCTTCTTGCTTCCCTCAATCAGAAATGCCGAATGACCCAACCATCTTATTTTCATAGCAAATCACCTCAATGGGTATAAAGGAGATAAAATTTAAAATTTTCTCAATGCAAGTTCACTGATTCTACAATTTTTCTGAACTCCGCTATGTTTTTAACTATATCACCCTTGAATATTCCACTCGCCGAAACCAAAATGTCCGCACCTGCTTCTATTATTTTCTTCGCATTGTGATGTTTTACACCACCATCTACCCCGATTTTGACGTCCAGCCCGTTGGAATCTATGTATTTTCTCGCATCCCTTATTTTGCCTATGGTTCTCTCTATGAACGATTGTCCCGAAAATCCCGGATAAACAGACATTATAAGGAGATAATTTACATCGCTTAGATGCTCTTTAACCTTTTCGAAGGGTGTATCTGGGTTGATTGCTATCCCTGCTTCCACAGCGTAATTTTTTATTTTTCTTATCACACTTCTTATATCGATGGATACTTCCCTGTGGACAGTGATTATATCAACACCAGCATTCACGAAATCCTTTATGAATTTATCCGGCCTTTCAATCATAAGATGCGCATCGTAGGGCATCTTTGAGCATTTTCTTATGCTTTTTATCACCACAGGCCCAAATGTTATGTTCGGTACAAAATGCCCATCCATCACATCTAAATGTATTATATCTGCGCCTCCCTTCTCACATTTTTTAATCTCATCGCACAATTTTGAGAAATCTGCCGAAAGAATTGAGGGTGCAATCATTATCTTTCTCATACGAATCACCATCTGGGCATGGCATCATTCACCAAATAACTTTTCTAAAGAAAAACATGTAAATTCATACAAATAATAAAGGGATCAAGAGAGTGTGACTTTCTTCAAATAATCTTCTGCAACATCGCCTAAATATTTCCTTATCAGATCTTCCCTCATCTGCAAGTACTCCTCCTTCAATATGTCGAAGAAAAACCAGTCCCATCTTTTACCAAGAACAAAGGCGGATTTTCTGTGTACACCTACCTTTTTGAATCCACATTCCTCCAGCACACGGTGTGCCCTCTTATTGTATTCAATACTCCCCGCCTCGCATCTGTCAAGGTTAAGAAAATGGAATGAAAGTTCAAGGAGAGCTATTGTAACTATTTTCCCAATTCCTTTATTCCAGTATTTTTTATCTATATATGTACCAATATTCCCACTTCTGACTATACCCCACTGACTTAATCTTATGACCGCCGTTCCTATGGCCTCGTTACTCTCTTTCAGAAGTATCACATAATGGAGTCGATTTTCATTTTTTCTTTCCTCATCGAAATAATCCACAACATTTTCATAGGGCTTCATATTATGGGGTATTCCACGGGAATAAAGCATGAGCTGAAAGTCGTTTTCCCACCGGTGAATTTTCTCCAAATCATTCTTTTCCCACGACCTCAATATTACAGGCCCAATTTCTAGCATAGATAAGGTAAATATCTTAAGATCATATTACTTTTTCTCAAAACACCCATAAGGAGAGAAATGGAGCAGGGGTACTTCTTTATTCTCCGTCCTCTCATGGAATATGGCCTTCATATCACTGTTTAATATCGACTTTCAACTCCGTAAAAGGAGGTCCTTAAGTTGAGACTCAATTACTACCATACTACAATTTAGGCTTTGTACCGGGCAAAAAATAAATATGGAATAAGGGGATACACAACTTCTATGAATCCAAAGGTGAAAGATATAGGAGAGGGCATAAGGGAGATGAAAATAAGAGGAGCTGGAAGGATAGCAAGGGCTGCAGCGGAGGCACTAAAGGTATTTGCTCAGAATTACAAAGGAGGGAAGGATGAGTTCAGGGAAGAAATAAAAAAGGTGAGGGACTATCTCCTCTCCACAAGACCGACTGCTGTATCGTTGAGAAATGCGATTTACTACGTGCTCAACAGAATGAGAGGTGAGAGCGTAGAAGAGATGAGAGAAAGCGTTATTCAGAGTGCTGATGAATTCATCAGATTGTCCTTGGAAGCGGTAGAAAAAATAGGAAGATTCGGAGCGGAGAGAATTCGTGATGGTTCAACTATTTTAACGCACTGCAATTCCACAGCCGCTTTAGCCATGATCATTCAGGCGCATCGGGATGGAAAGGATATAAGGGTTCTCAATACGGAAACGAGGCCATGGTTGCAGGGTCACATAACCTCGAGAACCCTTGCGAAGGAGGGGATAGACGTTACGATGATAGTGGATTCCGCAGTCCGTTATTTTATGAGAGATGTAGACATTGTGATAGTGGGAGCGGATACCATAGCGAGTAACGGAGCGGTTATAAATAAAATTGGGACATCGCAGATAGCCCTTGTGGCTCATGAAGCTAGGGTTCCGTTCATAGTTGCCGCCGAAACGTACAAATTCTCCCCCGAAACAGTTATAGGGAGATTGGTAGAGATAGAAGAAAGACCTGCAGATGAGATTGCAAATCCGGAGGATTTTCCGGGTGTGAAGTTCCGCAATCCTGTTTTCGATGCCACTCCCCCAGAATATATCGATGCTATAATAACCGAAAAGGGTGTGATTTCACCGTATTTAGCGTATCAGATCATAAAGGAGGTGATGCATTTTGGAGCTGAAAGTTAAGCGAATAGATTTGGAAGTTGGTGGCTATGAAATTGTGTTGAACGAGGATGATGCCCGAGAGTTGGGGTTATATCCTCAGGAGCGTGCAAAGGTCGGTATCAAGGGGAATCTTACCACGGCGATAGTTAGTGTATCGGAGAGTATGATAAAGCCTGGGGAAATAGGAATGTTCGTGGATATAAGCGAGAAATTGGGGGTTAAGAATGGAGATA
This sequence comes from DHVE2 group archaeon, assembly GCA_015522935.1. Lineage (GTDB taxonomy): Archaea > Thermoplasmatota > Thermoplasmata > Thermoplasmatales > Aciduliprofundaceae > S014-50. Next base: position 17,486 of record WALH01000097.1, read on the forward strand.
TTGTTAAGGTTACTCCGACCACCAGACCAATGAGTGTGGATTACATAAAAAAGAAGATAAACGGTGAGAAATTAAAGAAGGATGAGATATACAACATAATAAAAGACATAACGGAGGATAATCTATCCACAATAGAGCTTGCATCGTATGTAACCGCACTTCAGATTCGCGGTATGGATATGGACGAGACAGAATGGACAACCAATGCGATGGTGGATACAGGTGATACAATAGATTTTGAATACACTGTTTTTGATGTGCACAGTATAGGCGGGGTTCCGGGAAATAAGTACGCTCCAATAGCCGTGCCCATAGCCGCAAGCCTTGGATTGAAAATTCCAAAAACCTCTTCCCGAGCAATTAGCAGCGCATCTGGAACCGCAGATTTAATGGAAGTTCTTACACGTGTTGATCTGGGGATAAATGATATAAAGAGAATTGTTGATGAGGTTGGAGCAACCCTGGCATGGGGAGGCGCCGTAAATCTAGCCCCAGCGGATGACAAGATTGTTCGTGTTGAATATCCCCTCGGCATTGACCCGCATTCTCAGGTTCTGGCAAGTGTGATGGCAAAGAAAAAGGCTGTGGGAGCAGATTTCATGGTTCTGGACATACCCATGGGCCCTGAAACCAAGGTGCCCGATGAGAGAGTCGCAAGAAAGTATGCAATGGATTTCATTGAACTTGGCTCCAGATTGGGGATAGTTGTGGAAGCAGCAGTGACCTACGGTGGTCAGCCTGTTGGCCGTGCTATTGGCCCCGCTTTGGAGGCTAGAGAGGCAATGATGGCCTTGGAGGGTAAAAAGGTGAGCAACTCGCTGATTGAAAAGGCAACAGATATTGCAGGAATGCTTTTAGAACTTGGAAATATTGTAGATAGAGGTGAAGGAAAAGAGCTTGCAAAGGAAACACTTAAAAATGGCAGAGCAAGAGAGAAATTCTTAGAAATATTGAATGCCCAAGGTTCAAAGGGAATTGAGAAAAGTGACGATATTCCAATAGGAAAGTATCACGCTGACATACATTCCCCAGATGAAGGATACATATCCATTGTGTCAAACGGAAAATTAGTGCGAATTGCGAGAACTGCTGGAGCACCTAAGGACAAGGGTGCAGGGATAATCCTAAACAAGAAAAAAAGCGAGAAAGTTGAGAAGGGAGAAGTTCTCTATACAATTTACGCAGATTCCAAAGCAAAATTGGATGAAGCAGTCAAAATTGCAAAGATGCTAAAACCGTTGCAAATTGAAGGAATGCTCTTGGAAAGAATACCATCATACAAAAAGTAAAAATACTTATTCCTCTCATTTTTCATTGTGAAAAAACTGAAATATGTAACACTAAATGACATTGATAATCATCTGGGAAAAACCATCATAACGGAGGGAGTGATTGAGGTTGTTTATCCCATAAAGGAGGACATATTTTATCATTACATTTTCTTAGACTGGATGAATTCTGTACAGCGTTCGATTTATATGATGATGGACACGGGAAAAAGAGGATATATAATCTCTGGGGGAAACAGAAGTATCTATCTCATAGGTGCACCCCTTTATCTTTATCAGGGGCAGAGAATAAGAATAGTGGCAAAAGTCATAAAATATAGAAAAAGTATAGCTCTTAAATTCAAAAAACTCCTTTAGTACTTTCTCAGTACTAAGCGTACTATGTCCTCATCCTCAACCCTGTGATCAAGCCCCACATGCTGTCCCTCAAACTTCACGCTTCTGCCCCAGATCATAGCGTACCTGAATCTCTTTACAAAATCACGATGTATTGCGTTGCAAATATCCTTAACAGTTGCTCCCCTTCTCAAAATCAATGGTTCATGGATATCAATTTCCCCAGCCTGTGGTTTGAGATAAACCCGAATAAGACCCACTTTTTTGAATATCTCTTCTCGAAGTGTGCTGATTCCGTATCCATGGGATGCCGAAATAAAAATTGGATTCCATTTTCCGAATTTTCTCTTTAATTGGCTCAGATAATTATTATCAACTAAATCTATCTTGTTTATTGCAAGTGTAGCGGGGATATAGACCCGATTTCCTGCGAGAACATCCATAAAGTCCTCGGCACTTATATCCTCTCTTATTGTTATGTCTGCATTTCTGTAGCCGAACTCCCATGCAATGGATTTCAAATAATCCTCTGAAACACTTAGAGGTAGGGTTGGTATTATTTTTATTCCTCCTCTCTCAGTTTTCCTCACGCTTATATTCGGTTCTTTTTTGTTTATCCTTATTCCGAAATTGTAAATCTCGTTGAGAATGGTATCTAAATCATAATTGAACACATCGACCATTATTAGAAGGAGATCAGAATCCCTTGCTATACTCAGTATTTCACGCCCATTTCCCCTCCCCAACGAGGCACCTTTTATCAAACCGGGAGTGTCTAAAATCTGTATCTTTGCATTCTTGTACTTCATAACCCCAGGATGTATATCAAGAGTTGTAAAAGGATAATCGCCTATCTCACTTTTTGCATTTGTCAGTCTGTTAAAGAGATAACTTTTTCCCACACTTGGTGGGCCTATTATCGTTACTCTTGCATTGCCTTCCTTTTTTATTCCCGCTTTGCTAATTCTTTTCTTCTCACGGCGTTTCTTCTCTTCTAATTCCTTGCGAAGATAGGTTAATCTGGCCTTGAGTTTGAGAATGTGCTTTTCTGTAGATTTGTTATACTTCGTGTTTTTTAATTCATCCTCGATCTCTTTTATTCTTTTCTCAATATCCACGAGTGTTGAATTCACAGGCTCTTAAATAATTTTCCGCTGTTCATCTCCTTTTTCTTTTTTCAAATTCTCCAAGCGCTACAGATAAAAGAATTATCACAAGCAACACGACGGGAAGGGAAAACGTGTAAAATTCCGGTACTGGATTGCGGTAAACATGTATGTAATTATCCTCATTTGCACCCACAGATGTTTCCACATAAACCACCGTGTAATCCTTGAACTTGTGCTGATAAACATGCTGGTAGGTATCCGTTACATTGGAATAAGCAACGTAATCACTGTATTCGCTATTCATGCGGAATTTCATCCTTATATATGGGAAGGGATAGATTGCTGAGTTTCTTATTTCTCCCCACTGATCCACCTCACTCCCATCATTTAGGCCTTTATACACAACATTTGTGAGAGGATTGCCGTTGCTGTCTGTGAGATTCTCATATTTGTATACATAATAAGTTATCTGCGCCCCGTTAACATGTATTAGGATAAAATGATAACTCCCCTCTATAGCCGGCACGATCCATTCGTAATTATTGTGCGCTCCAGCACCACCTGTCAGAAGAGTGAATATGCTGTAAGAACCTTCCGGATTCATTGAAGAGGATACATTCCATTCCCCTGCACTCTGATTGTAATATAGATTTGTGTAATACGCAGTGTAGTTGTGAATGTGTGCCACCGTAAGGTAATCCACCTTGTAATTCTCGAAAATCTGCATAACTTCGAGACGATCAGTGTAATTTATAAATTCATCATCAAGAGACTCACTTCTTCCTGGGGGCACAATTAGGGGCATGTGCATTACAACCATACGATGCTGATAATTCTGCGATGATGCAAGATCATTTTGTAACCAATTTAACTGCTTCCCATAGATGTATCCTCCATACCTCTGCTTTCCGTAGGAATACCACCAGGGCGTCCCATCTGACCAGTAACCATCCTGATAATCATCGGGAAATACAAAATGTGTGTTGGAGAAATTAAAGGAGTAATAAAGGGAGCCAAGGTATTCTTCATATATGTGCTCGCCCTGATGCTGCGGATGCTCTGCGTATCTTGTTACATCATGATTCCCAACAGTTGTGAAGAAGAAATTATCACTCAAACCTGTGAGCATGTAAAATCTGTTGTATTCAGTATCGTAGACATAATCTAAAGAGGATTCAGGAACGGAATCATAATGAGCAACAAGCCCTCCACCGAAGCCGGCTACCAAATCACCGTCATCCCAGCCGATGGGTGCTTTTATAACATGTGTGTAATAGTAGGTGAAGAGAGAGTATTCAGCTGATGGAGTGAATGGATTATCTAAAATTCCGCATCCCGGTCGGTTATCACCCATGGCGAATATCCAGAAATTATCCTGGGGTTCATGCCATGGCTGAATTTTTATTGTCTTTGTTTCCGAAGCATTTAATTGAACTAATATGCTCATTGAATATTTTCCACGATATGTTGAGTTCTCATAATTTGTTATGACGAAATCCGGGTCAAGGTTAAGAATATTAACACACACGTATCCAGATTTGACTGTTGGATTATGCACAGAAATTGATACGTGATATCCCATCATTCTCATATTTATATTTGACCAGTCTTGGCTGAGGAGATAAGCATGAGTATAGGAGATTTGTAAATTTGATGTGCCAAGAACATTCACAACATCAGTATTTATTGCTATTTCATATTCCCCATATCCTTTCACTGTGGCTACCGTTAGTTTATATGCGCCAGAAGTGGTTGCTCGATAGGATATGCTCTCCATTCCACCGTATCCTGAAGAATCTGAAGATGTAACAAGATTATTATTTGGATCATAGAGATAGATGGCATAATCACCTGTTGGAGAGGGAAGCATGCTGATATTTATGTTATCCCCAGAATTCAGAGCAAAATAATAATTGTCGGAGCCATGCTGGAAGTAATCTCCTTGAGGCGAACCATCAAGATACACCTGTGAGGAATCTAACCTCCCAAATCCAAGGTATGGAAGATTTATGTTATAATTTCCTAAACTCTGAGAACTTTCATTGCTGTATATTTCAAATGCTATTTGCCCCCAATCACTTGGCTGATTTCCACTTGCGTTGTTCCCCGTGACATCTCCTGCCCACGATTTTGTCTCCAAGTTGTAAATAAGGTCAAGGGCGAATCCATCAGTTGGGCTGATATCTATAAGGTCGTCTCTCCCATAAAGACCACTGTCACTATCCCAAGAGGCAATTTCAATCCAAACAACATAATCCCTCGTGGTTACCGTGAAATTAGCCCACCAGTTGGGGCTGAAATCATCCTCGCCGTCCCATACTGGACTTTTTATTTCCTGATCATTTACAAACACACGAAAGTACGGATCAGGGTTACCTATAGGGTCTAAAGAAGGATCACATTTGAAATGCTCTATATGCACTGATATTGTACCACTCCAGTAAGGTATATTCCCGGATCTTAGTTGAGGGCTTTTATTACTATGGGTTATTAGAGCCGTGCCTGCGGAAAATATGAGCAGAAAGAGAGTTATGATTGCAACAACAGCACTTACTCTTATTGCTTTCATAATTGATACTTAGCAAAACATCTATTTAATTTTTTCTCCTGTGACCTGAAATACCATCGGAAGATATCATTTACAGATGCTTTTGAACATGGACAAAAGTTTAAAAAAGGAGATTGTAATATTTGAGAGATGGTCACCATCTTTGAACTGGGGGCATCTGTAACGACAATCGCAATTCTTGTGTTTTTAGTTTTGTATATAGCATACCGAAATGGAATAAAAAATATAACTACAATCATATTTACAGAACTTGCTGCAGGCTCGATGATAACTGTAAGTGACTATATAATAGGGTATGTGTATCAGAACTCACCTCAACTTCCTCTTATAGATTGTGTGGGGTTCAGGTTAATTGTTTTTGGGATAAGCATCACAGCCGCCGGGCTCTTCCATCTTATTTCAGTCTTTCCACGGAAGATGGTGCTTTATAACGCAGTACCATCCATTTACATATTCTCCTATTTTATTGCTCTCCTTGGACTTCTGACCCCTTTAGTGGTTAGATGCTCACCATCAGGTGGTGTGCGAAACATTCTCTGGCCTGCGTACCTGCTCTGGGTGGCTATGATTTTCCTTATATCTGCGGGAGCCCTACATTACTCCTTTGCCACCTCACCCACTAAGTTGCAGAGACTTCAAGCCGGATATATGCTTGTGGGGATATGGATCGCACTTATATGGGCGGGTATAGGGCAGTTTCTTCCTACATTTGTACCGGGTTTGCATTTTATAACAGCTGTATTCTCTCTTCCCATAGCCGGAATATTTGTAATGATAGCCATTGTGAAATACAAGATGCTCTTAGTTAATGTTGAAAAAGAGAGAAAAGTAGAAGAAAGGAAAATAGAGGTTAAGGAAGGTGTAATTAATTTGGTTATAAATGAACATACTGCATTTCTCGCATTCAGGGATTTATCCTCTAAGTATCCGGGTATGATTATAACAATCAAACCCCCCAATGTGATAAGAGATAGATATAAAATAGAAAAAAGCCCTGTCATCTGGCTAACATACTTTCCGCAGGGTTACGAGCAGGGAATTTCTCCAGACAAGCTGTTTTTCGAGGTTATGTATAGCATCATCAATTTTGTAGATCGTGGAGGGAAGGTTATTTTGCTTCATGGTGCTGAGTATTTAATTGAAACTTATGGGAAAAAGCATTTTCTGGAGTTCGTTTATGAAATAAACAGGCTTGAAGAAAATCTCACTTTGATAGTAGCACTCAATTCGGATCCTGAAATTCTGGAGGGTGTATACGATTATATGGTAGTGGAAAGATTGCCTATTTTAGACCAGCATGTTATGTCAGTTTCCAGAAATGATATGTTAGGCAGAGAGGAGATGATTATCATAACAGCCAAAACAAAGGATCAGATTCACAATATATACGGCGAGAAACATAGCATTTTAGAAATCACGCATTCTTTCAGTCCAGATCGGTTAGTATTTGAAGGCATGGATAAAATAAATCGAATGAGTAAACGTGATGTCTTCTTTGAATGCTTTGATTACATTTTAGCATCCATAGAGCAAAAGAAGGTAGTGCAATTTCTAAAGGATGTTATAGATGTTGTTGTTTACTCAGGCAATAATGTATATGTGCTGAAAACACCAAATATTAATGAATATCCTGCAGTTAAATCCCTTATTGAAAGTGAGATAAGTTAAATATACCAATTCACAATGCGGTATTATGATCGAAGCGGGAACAAATGAGAAGGGTGATGCTCGTGTAAGAATTGAAAGTGGAAAAAGAGAGATCATTGTGATGAGTAAATTGGAGCGGTTATACGGGGATGCAATTCACAAAACTGTTGAGGAAATGACTGAAGGGATAGATGCAAAAATAATTGTCGAGGATCAGGGTGCCCTTGACTGGGTTATTCGTGCAAGGATTGAATCCGCAATTAGAAAGTATAGGGGTGAGAAAGAATGAAGCTTCGAAGAACTCGATTATATGTTCCGGGGAATAACCCTCATTTAGTTGAGAACGTCGGACTTTACGGAGCTGATTGTGTGATTTTAGATTTAGAGGATTCCGTGCCCATAGAACAGAAGTTTGATGCAAGAATTTTAGTGAAATACGCTTTGCAGAACGTGAATTTCGGGAAGAGCGAGAAGTGGGTGCGCATCAACTCCCTAGACACTCCTTTCTGGGAGAAAGATATCCATGAAGTTCTTGAGTTCGTGGACGTTATCAACGTTCCTAAGATTGAGAGCTATGAGGATTTGGAGAAACTGGACACTCTGATGAGGGAAATTGAGGAGAAGAAAGGAATAAAGATGAGGGGGGTGGTGCCGATAATTGAGACCTTTCGCGGCTTGGTAAATGTCCGTGGCATAGCGAAACACCCCCGCGTGGTGGCCATGGCTTGGGGAGGTGAGGATTTAACTGCAGAGCTTGGGATTCCCAAGAAGAAAGCTCTCATCCTTGATCATGTTCGAGCTGAAATCGTCATTGCGGCTAAATCTCAAGGTAAGATGGCACTTGACACGGTGTACAGCAACATCCGCGATGAAGAGGGTCTCTTTGAATATGCCAAAAGGGCGAGGTACATGGGCTTCGACGGCGTGGGTGTGCTGCACCCCAATCAGATTGAAATAGTGCACCGCGCATTTCGGCCGAGTGATGAAGAAATAGAGGACGCTTGCAGAATAGTGGAGGCGGCGGAGAAGGCGAAGAAGGGAGGAAAGGGAGTGATCGCTTTGAACGGAAGGATGATTGACAAACCGGTTTTGGAGAGAGCCAAGAAAATTCTTGCTTTTGCAGAGGTGGATTAAATGCCAATCAATGCAGTAGGTCGCGAGGTGCCCCCGGAGATAAACGGGCAGAGGTTCAAACCCTTCGCCGGAGATTTGAAAACCCTCCCGGAAGGACGTCGCGCAGGCTCATTGATTCGCATGGCTCCTCGGAGCCGGAATAAGATCGTAAACTCGTTAGAAGAAGTGATAAGGAAAGTTGGCCTGGAGGATGGGATGACCATCAGTTTTCATCATCATCTTCGCAATGGAGATTACGTTGTGAACATGGTAATGGAGACCATACGGAAGATGGGGATAAAGGATATCCGTATATTTCCAACCGCATTATTTCCCATTCATGAGCCATTAGTCTCAATGCTCAGTGATGGAACTATAAGAAGAATAGAGGGAAGCATGAATGGTCCTTTAGGTGAGGCTACAAGCTATGGAGCTATGAAAGAAACGGCAGTGCTTCGTTCACACAGCGGAAGAGTGCGAGCGGTTGAAAGTGGAGAGGTGCACATCGATGTCGCGTTTATAGCGGCGCCAGCCGCCGACAGGTATGGGAATTTAAATGGTGTTGATGGTCCTAGCGCCTGTGGCCCACTTGCATACGCCATGGTTGATGCCTATCACGCCGATCATACTGTAGCCATAACAGATAATCTCGTTCCGTATCCGGCACACCCAATAAGCATATTCCAGCATCAAATAGATTACGTGGTGCCCGTGGAGAATATTGGAGACCCGCAGGGCATAATGTCTGGAACGCTAAAGATAACAACCTCACCTTCAAGATTGAAAATTGCAAAGTACGCACTTGAAGTGATTGATAGAGTTGCTCTGCGAGATGGTTTCTCCTTCCAGGCAGGAGCCGGGGGGATCTCCCTTGCTGTCACCAAATTTTTAGGTGATTTGATGAGGAAAAGGGGTATAAGGGCATCCTTCATCAACGGAGGAGTGACAAAGTATGTGGTTGATATGCTCCACGAGGGTTTAGTGGATGTGGTTTTTGATGGCCAAGCCTTCGATCTGGATGCTGTGAAATCCCTGAAGGAGGACAGAAATCACATCGAGACCCCTCTGGCAATGTATGGCAATCCATATTCTTCAGGTGGAATAGTTAATATGCTCGACGTCGGAGTTTTGGGTGCAACAGAAGTGGATATTGATTTCAACGCGAACGTGAACACGCACAGTGACGGCTTTCTATTGCATGGA